>NZ_JAZHFT010000011.1:0-138665 GCF_036541425.1 Consotaella aegiceratis | reverse complement strand
CGATCAGGCCGCCATCATCGACGCCTGCTGCCAAGCCTGGAACCGCGCCACCGAAAATCTTGAGCGCATCATCTCGCTCTGCAACTATCCCTGGATCAAGGCGGTCACTTCATAGGCTCAGCGGTATCACTCCAGCCTCTTGTTTTCCCGCATGATGTGGCTGCCACCTATCGCCGATGCATCGCAACTTCGGCCACTCTTTCCGCGACACGCAGCCAGTGATTTGAAGATATTGTCGAACATCGGCCTGAGGACTTCCTGACCGGCGGGCGAAAGGTGATCGGCATCGACGTAATAGGGCGTCCCGTCCTCGGAAAGGTACTTGCATACCGAGTTCGGACAGAAATATTGGGCCGGCTCGATCACCGAGACCTTCTCCGGCCACAGATCCGCCGCGCGACGGAAAATCCGATCCACGTTTTGGATTTCATTCTCGTAGTCAACCGCTTTCATACCGGATCTCTCGAGCGTCCCCCCCTTGACCGCCCAAATAGCTCTCGCGACCGGGTCGTTTCGCGCGCTGACAGGGATATCTTGAAGAACGATGAGTCTAAACCCGGCACCGACGATCGCCTCCACATCCGCTGCAAACGATTTTTCGGTAATTCGGCTCGTCTTCCATAACGACAACGCCATTAGCGTGCCGACCCCTTTGTCCTTGGCTTGCGCCAGCACCGACTTAAGCACCGTCTTGTTGCAGTAGAACGGCTCCAGGGCATTGGATCCGAAGGCGCCAAGATCGCAGTTCCTGACCGCGAGCCAGGAGGGGATGCGCGTCTCCGTCGCGGCCTGTCCAACGATTTTTTTCAGCATATCGGCGTGCGAATCGCCAAGCAGAAGGATTCCGCCCTCGCCTGCGGCCTGGGAGATAGGGCACATCTCGGAACGCGGGTTCCAGATTCTCCAGATCTTTGGACAACGACTGTCACTGACGTGTTCTGCAACTTGGAAGAAGGGACGGACTTGTCGCGGATAGAGAAAAAGTGCGCCCTCGGAAAAAATAAATACGATGGAAACAGCGATTAAAGATGAGGAGGAAAGCGCGACCGCCCCAAAAACATTCTTAGGCCCACCCAGAAACCGACGCTGCCGAATTGGCTGCTCAACATATGTAAAACTTAAAGCCGCAAACAATATCGCAATTGCAATAAGGAACATGCTCTCCACCGGAGATGGAGACACGCGGTATTTCAAATACCAAAATGCGATAGGGGGCCAGTGCCAAAGATAGAGCCCGTAGGAAATTCTCCCAATGTATCGAATCGGCGCCGGTGAAAAGCCTCGGAACGGTTCTGCTTTTCGATCGAATATCACCAGCGCGACAGCAATGGCGCTACACGCGACGATTGCCTGAAGGTCGGGAAACCGGCCGCCTGGCACGATGCCACACGCCACAACCGCGATCAGACACAGTGCTGCAGCAATCCTCCGGACTGGGGAACTGGAACACTGCACCTTGGACAGAACGAGGTACGCCGCGATGCCGGCCATCAATTCCCAGGCGCGGAAGGGTATGAGGTAAAATACCGTCTTGGGACTGATATTCTTGATCAGATATCCGGAGTAAATTGACAAAAAAAATAAAATCGAGAATAATACATAAAACCATGCCTTATTTACAGGACGCTTCGGCCGCATCAATAATATAAGAGACCAAGCGATATAGAACTGCTCCTCGACTGCCAGCGACCAAGTGTGAAGCAGAGGCTTCAATTCTGCGCGATAAAAATAATCTCCTTCATTCCAAAAATAGAAATTTTGCAAGTAAATCGGCTGAGAAAAAAGTGACCGTCCGTAGCGAATCAAGTCACTTGGCCACAACAGCAGGATGGCAGCGATCGACGTTACCAGGAGAACGACGGCCAGTGCCGGCGCCAGCCGGCGAAAGCGAGCGAGATAGAAATCCTTGATACCGATGCGGCCGCTGGTCATTCCCTCGAGATACGACCGGCTGATGACAAAGCCGGACACAACGAAGAATACGTCCACACCAATATACCCTCCCCTGAAAATGTCTGGAAAATAATGAAATAATACGACCAGCGCGACTGCGAGGGCTCTTACGGTATCAACTTCCCCGATGTAATTCGAATGACTCCGATCCTGCTGCACTTCTGCTCCACCTGGGGACAGGGATGGTTGCTTCCCCGGAACGGCTCGAACCCTCAACATTTCGCTCCCTTACCCAGGACGATCCGGTCAACGATCTCAAGGTAGCGCTGGATCACGATCTGCTCGTCGAACTCTCGCTCCATCTTGACGCGACTGGCGGAGCCCATGGCACGCCGCTGGTCGGCGGGAAGGCGGATCATCGCCAGCATCTTCTCCGAAAGATCCTGCGGATCCCGCGGCTCGCAGAGATAGCCGTTGCCGCCATCGTCGACGACCTGCCGGCAGCCTGGCACATCTGTCGCGATCAACGGCTTGGCCATCGCGGCCGCCTCCAGCAGCGTGCGAGGCGTTCCTTCGCGATAGGATGGCAGCACGACGCAATCGACGTTGGCAAGCAGAGGCCGAACATCGTCCGCTGCGCCGAGATAGTCGACCAGCCCTGCCCCAACCCACCGTTCCACCGTGGTGCGGGGGATTGCCGTTCGATTTTCGACATCGAGAAAGCCGAGCAACTGGAACCGCGTATTCGGCGCCGATTGCCGCACGATGCGCGCGGCTTCCACATATTCGCCCACTCCCTTGTCCCAGAGAAGGCGCGCCACCAGCAGAAAGCGAAACGGCTCAGCTTCTCCTCGTTGCGCATTTTCCTTTGGCGAAAAGCGATCGAGATCGATGCCGGATCCGGGAACGAGCTTGGTCTGTTCGCGCTTCACCATCGCCTCGCGAACGAAAAGCTGACGATCGTCGTCGTTCTGAAAGAACACAGTGCGCGAACGGCATAGCGCGGCGCGATAGAGCAGCTTGACCAGCCCCGTGAGCCAGGTGTCTCGGATAAAAGCCGTGCCGAGCCCGGCGATGTTGTTCACCACCGGAATGCCGAGCGCGTGTGCGACCAGCGAACCGTAGACATTGGGCTTGACGGTGTAGCCGAGGAAGACGTCCGGCCGCTCGCGGCGCAAGAGGCGCCAGAATCGAAGCATCAACTTCAGATCATGAAGCGGCGACGTTCCTTTGTTGTCCATCGGCAGAGGGACATAACGGCACCCCAGCTCCGCGAGGCGCGCGGAATATTGATCCGGCGGCGCCGCAGCAACAACCTCGTAGCCGCGCCCCACCAACGCTCGAACGAGTCCGGCCCTGAAGTTATAGACGTTCCAGGCGGTGTTGATGGCCACGAGAACACGCGCCGCCCTTGCAGGCCCGGGACCTTTCATGGCCGACCTCACGCCGCATCAAATGTAGAATTGGTACGGCAGCCACGCATGGGCATGCGAAGCGAAAACCATCCAAACGAACTGGACGGACGCGCTATAGGACAGCACCGCCATGGCCATCAGCCGACTGTTGCCCTTCCCTCCCACTCTGCCCGGTATCCGGGACAAGACGAATAGCTGGATCGGGATTAGGTACAGCGCCATGCGATCGACGGCAGTCGAGGACGACGAGACGACCAGGAGCGGAACAAAGCCGAGCGCGAGGAGCGAAAAATAGGTCCACAGCTTCAGTTCGCGAGGGTTCGTTGCCAGCCGCTTGCGATAGATTAGGAAGACAACGGCAGGAATGGCGTTCATCATGACACGGATGGTGGCGCCCTGCGATTCGTACTGCGCCTCCACATAGTTCACCATGAACCGATCGACGCTCTCGGAGAGGAAGAGATAATAAAGAATGATCCCCGAGGCGGCGACCCAGACCGCCGTCCATAGCCGTCGCTCTGTGCCGGCGAGGATCGCGATCGGCACGATGGCGACCGCCGTTTTGTGGAAGCAGGCGGCAAGGGCCACCCACAGCACGAAGTTGAGCACCGAGCCTCGGGCCAACGCGGTCAGCCCCAGCATGGCGAGCCCGACGGCAACGGCCTGGCGCGTGTAGCCCATACCGACAACGATGACGAGGTAAGGAACGGCCACGACGAGGGCTAGCCATGGGCGTGGCTGATTGCGCGCAAAGACGATCAGGCCGCAGGTGAAGATTGCCGCGCAGACAAGATTGACCGCCCAGACGCCCCAACCAAGCTGACCGACCAGCCAGTTGACGAGGACATAGCCGGGATCGCCTCCCTCCCAGATGTCGGAAAAGGACGTATGGGAGGCGCTCTGCAGGTGAAGGAGATAGCTGCTCCAATCGCCGCCGACTTCGTAGCGAAGGCCGATGAATAGCGTCAGCAGCACCCCGAACACGATCCAGCCCGGCGTCGGCGCAGCGCCCCGCCGCCGCCAGCGCCCCCGCTCGGCGGTGGCCGCGAAGGCGGGTACGGCGAAGAGGATCCAGTAGGGCAGCATGCGTGATCAGATCACAACAGTGATGCTGCAAATGGCTTTTGAATACGATGAACCGTCAAGCCAGCAGAGAAGCGTGTAGCGCAGCGATTCTCTGAGCGAGTTCGGGAAAACCAAAATCGCGCACCCGCTCTCGCCCGTAGGAGACCAGAAGCTGTGAGCTGGACGGTGACGACAGCGCGAACTCGATTGCGGTTGCAACAGCATCGGCATCATCAGGCGAGAAATATAGCCCTTTACCCTCAGTGATTTCCTGAAAGACGGCGATGTCACTGAGCACCATTGGCTTTCCGGCGGCCATTGCCTCGAGAATGGGGATACCGAATCCTTCGTAGCTCGACGGAAATACGAACAGGCTGCAAAGCGAATACATATTCCGGACCTCCCGATCGCTCAAAGCACTCAGGATCCATACTGAGTTCGTCAGACCCGCGGCATTGACGGCTTGGCGGATGAGGGTACCATAGCCGCTGTCATTGCCCACGATGACGAGAGGGACGGACCGGCCGCGATCCCGCAGCAGCGCGATCGCCTCAATGAGACGCAGATAATTCTTGCGCCGCTCGAGATGGCCAACGGCCAGGACGAACTCGCTTGGCAGGCCGAACTTGCACCTCACCGCGCTTTGCTCATCTTCGGTGCTCAGTTCGAAGGCTTGCGCTTCCAATCCATTGTAGACGACCGATACTTCGGCTCGCGGTTGAAAATTCAGGATTTCTTGGCGCATCGTCTGCGATACCGTGATGATCCGATCGGCCGCGGACAGCGCGCGCGCCAGGATACGGCTATAGACCTTGCGTTCCAGAACGGGCCAGTCCGCGTGAAGCCGGCGGGTGTCGTGGATGGTCAGGACGTTTGCCCCGCGGCGCATCGAAAGGAAAGGCAGATTGAACCCTTCCAGGAGGTCGAGCCCGTCGCGGCTGAAGCCGCCGGCCGAAAAGCGCAGCAGATTTGCTACCTTGCGGACCCGGCCCTGACTGGGAATCGGAGTCCGACGCACCGTCACATTGGTGGCGTCGGCAAACCAGGCGGCCACGTGGCAGTCGGCGGGCTCATAGACGACGAACTCGGTGTCGGGCGAGCTGCGCACCAGTTCACCGTAGATGCCGGCGAAGCGCTGGCTGGCGCCGGAGGGACGCCGGTTGAAGCAGGTGGCGTTGAGCCCGACCCTCACGAGCAGACGCCCACCGCATCGCTGGACAGTCCGAGCACTTCGAAATGCCGCCGGATGACGGCCTCTTCCTCGAACGGCGCGACCGCCTCGTCAAGAAGCGGCTTGGGGATCGGGTGGTCCAATGCGTGCTCGATGGCCGCCGCCATCGCCACCGGATCGCGCATCGGCACTAAGTAGCCGTACTTGCCATCCTGCAGCACCTCACGCGGGCCGGTCGGACAGTCCGTGGCCACCGGCGTACAGCCGCTCATCATAGCTTCGACAAGCACATTAGGTAAGCCTTCAGCGTAAGATGCCAGCACGAATACGTCTGATCGAGAGAAGTACTTGAGAGGATTATCGACATTTCCGGGCATCTCGACATATTCCGAGATCCCCAGATCCTCTGCCAATTGCTCAAGCTCGCGACGTAAATATCCTTCGCCCAAGATCAACAAATGACAATTTCGCGTCTGACGAGCGATCGAGAACGCTCGGATTAGGTCGACAAACCCTTTGCGTTTCGTCAAAGTACCCGCGGATACGATGAGAGGCTCTTCCTTACTTTTAAGCCAACGATGATCAACATTCTCGGACGCCCGCTGCGCTGAACGCTCGTCTTTTATGATATTGTAAACCCATGTATGCGGTGCATTGCGGAATACCTGTTGATACATGCCGACCATATCCCTAGAGACGCATGTCAACGCATTTGCTCGCCACATCACCATTTTCATTGTCTGCTTGAGCCACCATCCTTTCGAGAACCACCGGCTCGAGTAGGCTTGCCTGTCAGTAGGTAGAATGCGCGATGAACCGCTCACTTTTGCAGTTGAACGGGAAAGGATGCAGGCTGCCAAAAGGATGATCGTCAGATGATCTTCAGCGGAAAAAGCCACGTCAGGTCGCGCAGCCCGCAAGTATCGCCATAGCGGAATCAGCATGCCCCGCACGTTCCGCGTCTGAAGCTTGATGACGGAGACCGCCGGAATATCAGGGATCGGCTGATCCGGATCGATCCGGCCGACGACAAGGTCAACCGAGTGACCCCGATCAGCCAATGCCCGCGCAAACCGCATCTGTGCCAGCGGCACGCCGGCAATGGAGTAACGCGGCATGACCACACAGATCTTCATGGGATTGAGAGTGCTCACGTGTGACTCGGATTCTTTGGGTTCGCGATCCCGAGAATATGGGCCATCCGTTTACAGGCGGCGGCGCGCGAAAACTGGCCCTCATAGAGAGCCCGCAAGGCAGGGTCGAATTCCGGCAATTCCATCGCCTCAGCCTCGGCCAGCGCCGCAACAAAATCGTCTGCCGTCGCGCAGCACCAGCCCGCGCCTTCGGCCACGTCCTCATATCCGGAGAAGGCCTCGGCCGTGCCGATGATCTTCTTGCCGAACATCAGCGCCTCGGCCACCTTGGTCTTCATGCCCGATCCGTCGAAAATCGGGGCAATCACAAACCGCGCGCGGCGGTACCAGTCGGCCAAGCTGTCCACCGCGCCGACGACGACGACTTTGCCGGGCACTTCAAGCTCCGCCCGCATCGCCTCGAAGCCGCGTCCGACGATGTAGAGGGGCAGGTCAATGCGCGGCACCACCTCACGGACAAACCAGGCGATGCCATCCCGGTTGGCATAGAACGTGCCGCCCACGAACAGGGCGAACCGCTCCGGCTTTGAACCCGACGCCGCGACTAACTCCGCCGGGCACTGGTCCTCCAACGCCATCGGCGCGATGTGCGTCGCGCCTCGACCATACAGCCTCTTCAACATTCGGCTGTCGCGCTCACTCAGGCAGACGATCTTGTCACTGCCGCGCACCGCTTTGCGCTCGGCGAGGTAGTTCGCCATCAGAACCGCCAGCGCCCGCGGCGTTCTCCGGGCCAAGAAGGAGCCCCAGAAAAAGCGTGCCTCGACATTGTGGAAAAAGGTGATCACTTCGACGGCCGGCCGGCGCCGCTTGATGAACGGGATGATGCCGCCGAGATTTGAGCCGTCTAGGAATACCTTCTCGGCGCTTTCACCATCGATGATGGCGAGCGCGGACCGGATGGTTTCCGCGTTCAGGCCATCCATATGGCCTCGGAACGCACTCAGGTACCCGCGTATATCTTTCAGATTGCGAGCCGGCAGATCGATGTAAACCAACTCGCTACCGTACAGCGACTGCAAGACATCGCGGTTGAGTTTACCCAACAGTTCACGCCCTCCTTTCGGGTCTGGTGCATTCATCTTGCCAATCAGCACCAGCGCATCTCGACGCCGCGTCATCAGACTGAAGCTACGCTATTGGCGCCGGCGAATGACTTTTGCCGGAACACCGACTACGACGGCGAACGCTTCCACTGATCTTGTTACAACCGCGCCCGCACCAATCACCGCCCCCCTGCCGACAACGACGCCATCAAGTATTCTCACTCCGGCGCCGATCCAAACATTGTCTTCGATGACGACGCCTTTTCTTGTCAAACCCTGGTCTTTGATCGGCGTCTGCGCGTTCGAGAACACGTGGTTCGATGGAACAACGACCGTATGGCTCGCGATCCGCACACCATTTCCGATCCTCAGCCCGCCTCCGCCGTACAAAACCGAATACGCGTGCACAGAGCAATCATCACCGATATCCACCCGACCGCCGTGCGGTCTAATAATCACGCCACGATCGACAAGCGTTCTTGCTCCCAGCGTTATTCTTCCACCCGATGGCTCGAAGATCGCTGCCGGATCGATGTTGGCGGTTGAATCGACAACCACCCCACGCAAACGCAGATTGATGATCTTTAGCCGGCGGCGCGCCCGACGAAGGAGACGAACGCCCGTGTATGGGAGAACGAGCAGTCTACGCACTAAAGTTGAGCCGCTCTGTTTCGATCTTCACCACGGCTTGGGCGGCAAGAAACTCTTTATGCGTTTTGCGCACTTTGCCCTGCAAGCGGTCTTTGGCCGCCAACGTTTCGGATAGAGGCCACACGAGAGCAAACAAAGCAACATCGCGCCATTCCGCTCGCCAAAGCTTGAGCGCCTTGTCCAGCGGAATCTCGCCATGCCTGCAGTACCGAAGGTAGTTGATAGCGCGGCGCAAACTCTCCTTCCTATTCAATAATTTAGCGGCGGCTTCACGGCTGAGCGCCATGGCGTGAGCATGACCACGATTGTAAGACATATGGCCGCTATGGGAAAGTGCATTAGGCTGTCGGTAATACTTTCTTTCCAAGACAATCGGTAGAAATCGCGTTTTTCGGATGCCGATCTTGTTCCAAACCGACGACTCTGATACTAGAAAATCGACTTCAAGGAATGGGTTTTCTTTCAAAAGTTCGGCTCGGGTGAAAATCACCAGATCCGAGTTGAGACGGTAAAAGAGCTCGTTCCAGCTTAAGTCGATCGTCTTATCCTTGGGATAAAACGGATTGCCAAGGACCTCCTCGTCTGTATCGCACAGAGCCGAAATACTGCAAAACTGCTCTCGTTCCGCGGCTGGAATCGATGCCCACGCGTCTACGAGCGTTTGCAACGCTTGCGGAAAGAAAAAATCATCCGAGTCGCACCAAATAATGAACTCGCCCCGCGCAATACGGACAGCCTCGTTGTCCATCCGCGATTTGCCGATCCGGCACGACGCGTTGATGAGGGTGACGGGGAAGTCGGATTTTGCGGCAAGTTCGTAGACTACCTCGATGGTATTGTCTTCTGACCCGTCATTGGCGACAATCCATTCGAAATTTCGATACGCCTGAGCCGCCAAGCCCTCCCAAACTTTTTGAAGATAGGCTGCTCGATTCCAGGTTGGCGTTAAAACGGATACGGAAGGACTAGCGCGCCATTCACCCATTATACGTCATAGTCTCCCATTTCCACATGATTTTCTAATTAATTCTACTAGAAATTCTTTCTATTATTTCTGCCACATACGGCCCGAACCGCTGAAGATTCTTTCCATAACGTCCTAAAGGTATTTTTTCGTATCCATTCGAACTGAATTCTTTAGATAAACAAAAAAACCTTTTGGCCCATGCAGGATTCTTCAATATGTACCAACGTCCAACGCTCCATATCTTAAGCGCTAGAACCGAGCGAACGTTCGGGTCGCTTATGTTTCGCAACGGCTCGATTGCGGACGTCAGGTTGCTGAATTCAACCCATGGCTTTGGCGCTCTGTTGGTTATCCTAAACGGTGATGCATGATGGCGCTGATAGAAACAATGTATATCCTGCCGAACGAACGAATATCCATCTAAAAAGATTCTTATATTAAGATTCCATTCCTGTCTTGATTTAAGTCGTTCATCGAACCCCCCTAAATTCAACAACGCTCTGCGCGGATATAACGGTAAGCTAATTAATATTCCTTTCCGAACCAGATCGATGAGATTGACGCGTTCATACGCAACTATAGGATATTTAAGTATAGATATATTTCCATTCTCATGTATTTCCTTTAATCCACCATACACAATCTCTTTGCTGTGGATATTTCCAAGATAACTAACTTGCTTTTCGATACAATCTTCTTCTAAAAAATCATCGGCATCTAGAAATTTAATATATTGGCCGGAAGACTTTTTAAATCCGATATTCCGTGCTCTGTTTGCGCCGCCATTTTCGACGTCGATTATTCTAATTTTATCTCCGAACATCCCGATTACATCACGCGACTTATCGGTTGACCCGTCGTTTACAACGATTATTTCGATATTTTCATAGCTTTGACCGAGACTACTCTCTATTGCATCAGAAATGTACATTTCCGCGTTCCAACAGGGGATTATAATCGATACCTTTGGGTTCATATCGGAAATAGAAGACGTTTTACTCATGATTTCGTATTGGATATAATAAATCTGTGATAGGGCATTTCCTTAACGCGGTAACTTCGGGACGTCGGAGCTATCCGGTCCAGGTCTTTCAATACATCATCAACTATATGTCCGCGCTTGTTGATCTCCCAATGGTGCTCTCCATCGAACCGATGTGCCTCAGCCCGAGCGAACGGACGTCGCATTAGCCAGTCAAAATTGCCGATCTTGGGCAGATAGAACACATAACGCCAGACCGGTTTGGCATCGGGCAGGCTGATGATGACATGGCCACGGCTGACGCGCGTCATTTCCCGGAAGGCCTGCAACGCTACATCATAGGGGAGATGCTCAAGCATCTGGAACGCGCACACGACATCGAAACTATTGTCCGCGAAGGGCAATGCCGTCGCCGAGCCCACATGATCGGGCTTCAGCTCCGGATCGATGTCGAGGGTCTCGACCGCCAGGCCGAACAGACCTGCCGTGGCCTTGAACAGACCCGGTCCCGGTCCGATTTCGAGCACGCGCTCCGGCTTCAGACGGATCACCTCGTCAAGCTGGTGCCACACGCTGTTCCAGCGCGCCTTGCTCATGTACCGCTGGAATCCGTAGTGGCTCTTATCAACCTGCTTGGCTTCATTCATGGATTGGCTTTCCACTCCGTTGGATCACCCAGAGAATCAACCACGCGTAGGCGACGATGCCAAAGATGGAAAACAGCGCGACTGCAGCAATATCGCTTCCAAAGATGACGAACCCAAGCCAAAGCGCCAGGACTTTTGTGCCTGTACTGGCGATTTCATAGACTAGAAGGCCGCCCTGCAGTTTCAATGCCGGAATAGCTGATACTGCGGGTCTGTTGATGTACTGAAAGAATAGCCATAGGGATAGCCATTGGCCGTACTCCCCAGCCGTACGCCAGCCGGCTCCGAACACAAGCGCAAACAGCCACGGCCCTGCTACCATGACAGCGAGGAACGGCAAGGCGCCAGTCGCCGCCATGCCCACCGTCGCCCTGACAATCAGCGAGCGGGCGTTTTCTCCGTTGTGGATGGCTTCGTTGATGCGCGGATAGAAAACCGCCGTCACCGAGCCGCCGATCAGAGTGATCGGTATGCCCAGAACCGCAATGACGATGCTGTACTGCCCTGCCGCGCCGGGGCCGAAGTACGCTGCAAGCAAGAGCATGGGCAGGCTCTGCGAAAGAGCGTTAATGAGATTCTGAGGCGTGCGAAGCAAAGGAAAATCATAGTGCTCGCGCGCTAATGCGCCCAAGCTTGCGCCAACTTGGGTTGATGGCTGGGCTTCAGCTTCTGCGGATTTTCTGGCGTGCCTGCGCCAGCCCGTAAAGGTCAGCAGTACGCCGACGAGCGCACCCACGGTGTTCGCGAGAATGAGGCCGATAGCGCCCGGATGAGCAAATCCGAGGCCATACTTTGAACTGCCAACCAGGAATGCCGTGACAACACTATAGCGGGCACTGACACCATATGCCTTTTTGCGGATCAGCCATTGTCCGAGCACGCTGCCAAGAACGCCGACAAACACAGCGATTGGGATGATATAGATGAATCCCGCTATCGCTTCGGCATTGAGCAACCGCAGGATTTTGGCGCCGAAGACGGACAGAACAAGAGTTGCCAAGAGGCAAGTAGCTACCGCAGTCAACATCGACAGCTTCGCGATACCAATTGCCTCATTGTCGCGGCGTGGAAGGACGATGGCAATGGGATAGCCCATAGCCGCGACGACGCCGAAGAGGCTGACCACCGAGTTGAAAATGCCCTGGAGGCCGTAGGCTTCTGGCCCGTACATGCGGGTGATCAGCGGCGCGAACGCCATGCTGATGGCCTGTGCTGCGGCTGTGCCGGTGGCAACAGTGGCCACATTGCGAACAAAGGGTCGGCTGGTGAAGGCGCGTAGCTTCGCGGTGCGGCCGACCACGGCGGCCGCAGCCGCCTTCCATCCGAACGATGTCCCCTTCGTCGCGATAAGACCAAGTCGCCCTTCAATCATCTACAACCGGCCGTCCGTTGCGTCCTTCGGGAAGACACCCTTGACATCGTAGAGCACGGCACCGGGCTTGCCGAGGCCCCGGACGGCGCTTGCGCCCATGGCGAGGAACTGGCGATGGCCGACGGCGACGACGATGCCGTCATATGTGCCCGCTTCGGGCGAGGCGGCCAAACAGTCGAAGCCGTATTCGTTGTGACACTCCTCGCGCGACACCCAGGGGTCCCAGATGTCGACGACAGCGTTGAACTGCTGCAGCTCGGAGACGATGTCGACCACCTTGGAATTGCGCAAGTCAGGGCAATTCTCCTTGAAGGTGATGCCCATCACCAGGATGCGGCTGCCGACCACCGGAAAGCCGCGCTTCATCATCGCGCGCGCCACCTGATCGGCGACGTGATGGCCCATGCGGTCGTTGATCCGCCGGCCCGCGAGGATCACCTCCGGGTGGTAGCCGAGCTCCTGCGCCCGATGCGTCAAATAATAGGGGTCGACGCCGATGCAGTGGCCGCCGACAAGGCCCGGCCGAAACGGCAGAAAATTCCACTTCGTGCCGGCGGCGGAGAGCACCTCCAGCGTGTCGATGTTCATCCGGTCGAAGATGATCGACAATTCGTTCATCAGCGCGATGTTGAGGTCGCGCTGGGTGTTCTCGATCACCTTGGCAGCCTCCGCCACCTCGATCGAGCTCGCCTTGTGGGTGCCGCTGACGACGATCGAGCCGTAGAGCCGGTCGACGACCTCGGCGGCCTCCGGCGTCGACCCACTGGTCACCTTGACGATGGTGGTCAGCCGGTGCTCCTTGTCGCCGGGATTGGCCCGCTCCGGGCTGTAACCGAGAAAGAAGCCTTCGTTCAACTTCAGCCCCGACAGCCGCTCGAGGATCGGGCCACAGACCTCGCGCGTGCAGCCGGGATAGACGGTCGACTCGTAGACGACGATGGCGCCGGGCGAGATCACCTGGCCGACCGTTTCCGTCGCCCGGATCAGCGGCGCCAAGTCCGGCCGATTGGCGCGGTCGATCGGCGTCGGAACGGTAACGATGAAGATGCCGCACTTGCCGAGAGCTTTGAGATCGTCGGTGTATTCGATGAACTCGGCGGCTTTCAGGCTCTCAGGCTCGACTTCGAGAGTGTCGTCGCGACCGCTGCGCAGCTCTTCGATCCGCTCGCGGCGAATGTCGAAACCGATGACCGGCCGCGTCTTGCCAAACTCGACGGCGACCGGCAGCCCGACATAGCCGAGCCCGATCACCGCGATGGTGGCGCTATCGACATCCACCATAGCGCCTTCGAAGGTCGCCGGCTCCCACAAAGTCTTCGTAGTGGTGCGGGGATTGGGGTTTACAGTATCCATCACCAAGCTTTCCCCCTTCATGCAAGGTTGCTCTGGCATTCAGGCGGCTTCTTCCGCGATACGGAGGAGGTACAGGCCGTAAGGACCCACGGTGTCAGGTCGAGGCAGGGCTGGCAGAGCGCAATAATCGCCTTGCAATCCGCGATGTCGCGCCTGAACCAAGCGGTTGGCTTTCAACAACCAGATCCAGCGAGGTCGGGATTGGCCGCATCGATCCTGGTCGGGATAAGCAAACGCCACAGTTCGGTTTCCTCCAAGGGAGGCGCGGCACGGCGGTCGAGACTGTGTAGAAAAGCTCTCCGTCGGGTTCGAGCGTCGGAAAACCGTGGGCAAAGCCGACGGGAGTGAGGATCAGGCTCGTTCCTTCGAAAATCCGAGACCTTTCGTCGGAAGGGTGATAACGGCCCACGCGATTTGCCCGTCCCGCTGGAATGGCCGCAGGGGATCACGCTCGGACCCCCGTTCTATAATATTCGGAATACCACTCCACGAAGCGGCGCACGCCTTCCCTGACTGGCGTCGCGGGCCGGTAGCCGACCGTCTTCTCCAGCTCGGAGACATCGGCGAAGGTCGCAGGCACGTCGCCGGGCTGCAGCGGCAGGAGCTCGCGCTCGGCCTTGCGACCCAGCGCCTCCTCCAGCGCCTCGACATAGTCGAGGAGCCTCACCGGCTGACTGTTGCCGATGTTGAAGATGCGAAAGGGGGCGTTCGAGGTCGCGGGGTCAGGAACGTTGCTATCCCAGTCGGGGTTCGGGCGGGCAACATCGTCGTTCGCTCGGATCACACCCTCGGCGATGTCGTCGACATAGGTGAAGTCGCGAACATGATCGCCGCCATTGAAGAGACGGATCGGCTTGCCCTTGAGGATCGATCGCGTGAACAGGAACAGCGCCATGTCCGGCCGGCCCCATGGGCCATAGACGGTGAAGAAACGGAGGCCCGTCGTCGGCAACCGAAAGAGATGGCTGTAGGCGTGCGCCATCAGTTCGTTCGCTCGTTTGGTCGCGGCGTAGAACTGCAGCGGGTGATCGACTCCGCTGTGCTCGGAAAACGGCATCGCCGTGTTGGCGCCGTAGACGCTCGACGTCGAGGCGTAAGTCAGATGCTCGACCTCAAAGTGTCGGCAGGCCTCGAGGATGTTGGTGAAGCCGACGACGTTGCTTTCTACATAGGCCTGCGGATTTTCCAGAGAATAACGCACCCCGGCCTGGGCGGCGAGATTGATCACTCGATCGGGCCGATGCGTCTCGAAGGCGGCGGTGACCGCGGCGCCGTCGGCCAGGTTGGCACGAACGAAGGCATAGCCGCCGTTGGTCTTGCGCGCCGCCGCTTCGAGAACCGTGAGCCTCGCCTCCTTCAGGGCGGGATCATAATAGTCGTTGACGACATCGAAACCGACGACCGTGTCGCCACGCTCCAGCAGCCGCCGAGCGACATGGAAGCCGATAAAACCGGCGTTGCCTGTAACGAGAATCTTCATCGATCGCAGCCGTTCGCCTTGCTTCGCGCAAGCATGCTTTCACGATCGGCATCTTCGAATGCCTGCTTTCGTCGGCGCTGAGACGCCTCGGTTCGCTGACCGCGCCGACCAGCAGCGTATGGAGAGCGATATACCAATGCAGTCAAGATGTTCAGCTCTCCGGGAAGCTCGGGCAGGACGGGACGGTGAGCGTCAGTCTTGGGGCAGACGATCGTCGTTGGACTGCACCACCCGCCCTTCCCTGCCGAGCATCGAAACAAGCAACTCGCGGCGCCACGGTTCTTCGGGAGAGACGTCGATTGCACTCAACACCGATCCAATCCCATGCATCCGGTCGGCGATCCTCTGGATATCCTGGCGACGGCCCCAGTTGAAAAGCACAAGGAGGTCGCCGGCCAGGACGTCGCGAATCTCGTCGACGCCGGCGGAAAACAGCCGCGCCGCGACACCGATGCGGCGATGGATGACAGCGCCTTCGTTGGGGGTCGTCCAGGCGGAAAGCTTCATCTTTTGGATGGCCGGAGCCGCCGGGCCGACCAGTCGCGTCTCAAGGTTTGCCTGAAGCAGCCAGGCCTCCCCGTCCGTCGGAAAGCAGCGCAAAAGCACCCGGCCGGCGTCCAGAGTTGCGGCGCTGGCGGCATCCAAGGCGTCGAGCGATACGGTCGGCGACGTCATGATCGTATCGAGCCGTTGGAGCTGCAGGTCGTATTCTGCAGTGGCGCGCCGTCGGCTGCATGAGCGTCGCGTCCCGACGTCGCTCAAGAGCATATCGAGCCATCGGGATGCGTCGTCGGACGGCTTGATCTGGAGATGTCGCGCAGCGCCGGCCGAGGCTTCGAGACGGGCGGCATCGACATCGTCCAGCAGGAAAACCATCGCCATGAGGCCGATCAAGCAAGCGGCCGTCAAAGAAAGCAGGCGCAGCACCGTCAAGAACCGCAAACCAGAAAATCAACTCGAGTAGTAATTCTTGTAGCTCTTGGAGTAATAACCCGATTGATACGACTCGTAGAGGCGCATCTTGCTCTTGTCGACCTTGTTGAAGATGACGCCGACGCACTTGTCGTGCAGCCGCCGGTCGTTCTCGAAGGCCCGGCGCACGAGCTTGCGATCGGTTTCACCCCATTCCACCACCAGCACCATGGCGTCCAGCAGGGGCAACATCGCCCGGGCGTCGACCACCGCCTCGATCGGCGGCAGATCGACGAAGATATACTCGAACGCCGGTCCCGCCTCCGTCAGAATGCCCCGCATTCGGGGTGAGGACACGAGGTCGGCAGTATGCGAGATCGACCGTCGCGTGCTCGTGGGAAGCACGACCAGACCGCTTTCGCGCTCGGTCAACAGCAGGGTTTTCCAGTCGACCTGTTCGATCAATGCATCGACCAGGCCTTTGTCACGTGATGGCGCCACCGCCCTCGACAGACCCGGATTGCGCAGATCCGCATCGATCAACAGGGTCCTTGGGCCCTGGGCAGCGATCAAGCTGGCGAGATTCTTGGCAACCGTCGTCTTTCCCTCGCTCGGCAGCATCGAGAAGACGCCCACCACCTTCGGCTTTTTGTCGTCGAAGGTGAGGTCGACCGCGACCTTGGTCGTGCGAAGGACCTCGGCAAAGGCCGACAGCGGGACATCCAGGGAATAGCGCAACAAGGGGCTATCGACGTCCATCTCGGCGTCTTGAGGCAGCAGCTCCCGGTTCCCGCGTCTGCGACGACGTTTGGCCGTCGCGCCCGCTTTCGGCGCGACCAGATTCAACATTCCGATGAACTCCAGATCGAGTTCATCGCGCACCTGCTCACTGGTCCGAAACACCCGATCCCGATATTCGACGAAGGCTCCCAGACCACCGCCGAATGCAAGGCCGAGAAAGGCCGCGAGCGCGAGCGTCAGGCCTGTGCGTGGATGGGTCTTCTCGCCCCGGGCCGCCTTGGTGATAATCCGCGCTTCAGTGATGGGAAAGGATTCCCTCTGGGCGGTATCCTCGTAGCGCTCCAGCAGCGTCTGATGGAGATTGCGCAGGGTCTCGGCCCGCTGCTCCAACTCCCTGAGCGCCACCTCGCGCTCATTATGGCTGGCGTTGGCGCCTGCCATCTCCTTGATGCTGGTCTCAAGGTTGCCGACCCGGCTGTTGGCGATGTCGAGGTCGCTCTTATAGACCTGCGCAATGCGTTTCAGCTCTTCGAAGATCAGCCGCTTGTACTGCATCATTTCGCCATGCAGCTTCAGCGTCTGTGCGTGATTGGCTCCCAGCAGCGACGCAATTTCCTGATAGCGCTTGGATGCGTCGAGATATTTGGTTCGAAGGTCCGATATGATGCCGCTGTTCAGGGCCTCCGATACCGCCGCATCGGTTTCACCGGTGTCGATGATCGTACGGATGCGCCGGTAACGCGCTTCGGCTTGAGCCGCCTCGGCCCGCGCCGCGATGAGCTGGCCGTTCAGCCCGGTGAGCTGCTGATCCGCCAGGAACTTGCCGTCGGAAGCGACGAGGTCGTTTTCCGCCTTGTATTGCTCGACGGCCAGATCGGCGGCATTCGCCTCGTCTCGGGTTTCGGCAATCCGCTGCTGCAGCCAGGCGCTGGCGCGGCGCGTGGCCTCGTACTTGGCGTCCAGTTTGTCGGTGATATAGGCCTCCGCATAGCCATTCGCGATCTGCGCCGCCCGTCCCGGGTCTGTCGAGGTATAGCTGATGCTGAGAACGTAGCTGCGTTCGACCCGGGCCACCTCCAGGTTGTTGCGAAGCTTGGACACGGCCTTCTGCTTGTCGGACGCCGCCTCCACCGGAAAAGCCGCCTCCGGTTGGCCGCCCGTCAGACGATCCAGCAGAGGCCGGACATCGAAAAGGCCATACGCCAAGGCCACGGCTCTCGAAACCAAGCCGGTTTCCGACCTCATAAACATCGGATCATCGACCAACCCGAGCTGGTCGACCACGGCCTCGGCAAGCTTTTCGGATTCGAGCACTTCGACCTGGCTGCTGACGGCGCCTTCATCAAAAGTCAGATCCGGTGCGACGGAAGCCTCCTGCGCACTCCGCATATCGCGAGTGTCGATCAAAAGCTGAGCGCTGGATGTATAGAGCGGCACCGCCGTCGCGATATATGCGAGACCGAGAAGCAGCCCGAGCAGCCCGAACAAAACAACGAGCCACAACCGGCGCCGCGCCGCCGCCAGGATCTTCTCGAGATCGAAGTCGGCCTCCGCCTCTTCGAACCGGTACTCCATGCTCGGGGCGTGACTGGGCGATTGCAGCATATGTCTAGAAGTCGCGTCCGTAGAAAGACTTGGCAGCCCGGCAGGCTGCCAAAGCGCGAAGAGACGAGACCGGGTTCAGGATGCCGTGGTCAGTTGGTCGGGCTCACGATGATGATGATGGTGTCGCCATCGTCGTCATCGCCGTTGCTGTCGTTCAGCGACAGACTGGGCAGTTGTCCGCCACTGGAAAGCCCGGAGCCGGAAGATCCTGTCGAGCCTGTCGTATCGCCGCCGCCAATTCCACCGGTCGCGCCCCCCAGGGTACCTCCGGCCGTCGGACCGATGGCGGCCGGGGCCGCCGGCGCCGTCACCGCAGCGGTCTGAACCTCGTCGGTTCCACTCAAGAAAGCCGTCACCAATTCACCGTCTCCCAGAGCGGCCACCCGCTGCTGGATGAGATTGGCCAACTCGGGGTGGTCCTCGACACAGACCAGCGCCGCCCGCGACAGCCCAGAACCGACTGCCGACTTGACCGCGGAACTGGCGGTCGATGCCAAGCCGATCAGAGGATCGACGGTCCCGATGTCCGAAGCGGCCAGGGTCCGCACCTCGTTGGACAGCGCGAGACCACTCTCCGGATGGCGATCCAAAAGGCCTTGCGGATTGCCGAGAAACTGCGCCACCGCCTCTTCACTCAGTCGTCCCGGGCCCGACAGACATGCCGTCTCGCCAGCCTGCTCAGGCGAGGCGCCGTCCGAGGGAGATTGAGCGGGCGCGACGACCGTGGGATCCGTCGGCGATCCATCATCTTGAGCAAATGCGCCGAACGGCAGAAGGACGACAACCGCAATCGCAATCAGTGGCGAAGGGGTACGAAACGCGTTCAACATGGCAGACTCCATTGAAGCGCTGGCGAGGCACTGCCTCGAATCGACGATCCGGCGTGCGACCGAACGCGCACCCTCAGAACGCGTGTATTTCTTCGCAATGAAACTAGACCGAGAGAAATTACCGGTCAAGCAAAGGTCCGGATCTTGCGCAGATCGCCAGAAAAAATCTTTATTCCCCAACAAGATCGCTCGATGCGTAACCGCTAAGATCTTTCAACGGACCATAGCGATACGAGGACACACCATCAAAACGCCGCCGATGTGCGCAACGCTCGGCTTTTGGGAAAAGCTACCGCACTCCGGGTCGATCGGGACGACCCGGGCAAGCTGTTTTTGTGCCAAGCCGCAAACGGCGTGCTCTAGGGATCAGCCATCCCGTCAGGGGACGTTAGCAACTCCCGCAGCGGCACTCAATGGCCAATGGAGCCCCGATGTCGTTGCCGAGGATGGTGCTTGACGGTGGCGTTAACGGGATGCCTTTCCACCCAGGTCCGACGAAGACAGGATCGCCCGATCCTTCCCGCACCAAGCCTTCAGATCACCTTGTGGAGCTGATCCAGAGAGACATCGACCCGTGTTATCCTGCCGAGCACCTCGATCAGCACCTTGGCCCTGTCGTGTCCGTCCAGTTCCTCGATGGCGCCCATACTGTCCAAGAATGGCCCATCGGCGAGCTTCACGATATCGCCGGCCTGAAACTCCATGATACGCCGGAACGAAAAAATCCCGTCGGCGTCACAGGCCTGGATCAGCGGGACCATGACCGCGTGCGGCACCGGTTCGGGAACATCGCCGAAGATCACCATCCGCTTGACGCCGAAGGTGCCGTTGATACTGCGCCAAGGCATCGTCTTGCGGTCGAAGCTGACGAACAGATAGCCGGGAAACAGAGCCTTGCGGCCGTCGACGATCCTGTTTCGCCGCCTCTCGCTGCGGCGAAGCTTCGGCACGAAGGTTGCAAATCCCTGTCGTTCCAGATTGTGGCAGGCCCACGTCTCCCGGCCCGCCTGACACTGGACGGCATACCAGTCCGCGACCGCCCCGAAGGTCGCCTGCTCGATCAGCATCGTTCGCCCCTCTCCGCGTCTTCAATGTCGGTCCGCATCACACCGACTGCAGGTGGCGGTCGGCATTCGGCTCCGAGCCTTGGAGAGCTCTGCGAGCCTCCGCGAGGATCTCCTGCGCGGGGGGCCGTTCGCCCGTGAGCACAAATTTTGCGGTCGAAAGAAGGATCTTCAGATCGAGTCCGAACGAAGCGTTTCTGACATACCAGATGTCCAACGCCCCTTTGTCGGCGATCGAAAGATCACGGCCTCCGTTGATCTGCGCCCACCCGGTGAGGCCGGGACGCATGGACAGCCGGATGTCGACCTGTTGCGGCTGGTCCACGGCCAATAGGGGGCGCGGACCGACAAACGACATATCGCCGAGCAGGATGTTGAAGAGCTGCGGGATCTCATCGAGGCGCACGCGGCGGAGCGCCGATCCCAGTGCCGAGAGCCGCTGATCTTCGGGAACCAGATGACCCTGCCCATCGTAGGCGTCGCGCATCGTTCGGAACTTGTAGACGCGAAATGGACGACGATGCAGTCCAGGCCGCTCCTGCCAGAACATGACCGGACGGCCGACGTCGAAAGCGATGGCCGCCGAGAGCATCAGGAAGACCGGCGCCAGAATCGCGATCAGCGCGGATGACACGGCGATGTCGAAGAACCGCTTGATCACCTCGTAGCGACCAGCGGACGCCGAAGCGAACCGCTGCTCCTTCGACGCAACGAAGGCAGCGCTGTCGGGCGTTTCGTCGAGCCGGGCCGTAACCGACTGTGGGGCCAGCCCAAGCAACCGCTCGAAATGGTCGATCTGAATCGAGGTCTGCTCGGTGAGCCTTGCGCAGGCGTGCTGGAAGGAGGGCGACAGCTTTTCGTCCGCCAGCGTGACGACGATCCGGCTGACCTCGACCCCATGCACGCGATATCTGCGGATCACATCTTCGATCGCGCCGGTCTTGCCCACGACAGGCTTGCCCTTGAGCACCAAGCCTTTCGACCGCGGATTGTCATCCAGAATGGCGACCACCGAAGCCTGTTCGGAATAGAGCGCGTCCACGCAGGCGATGTAGATCTCCGCCAGCCGGTTGAGCCCGACGACGATCACATGTTGCCGCCTGTTCGTCGTAGACCAGGGCCGCCCTTCCGCCTTCACAGACATGAGATGTCGCACGCCCATTCTGACGGCCAGGAGAAGCGCGAAGGTCGCGATAAGCTGGAGAACGGGAACCGAACGGGCGATGTCGGCCGACCGATTGATCGTGAACATGGCAAAAAGCGCCACCAGGACGGTGGCCGCCACCGCGGTCAGCAGCCGGAATGTGTCGGAGACGGTGAAGTATTGCCAGGGGACGCGCGACACGCCCAGAAACGGCCAGACCAGCGCGGCCGTGATGGCCGAGATGCAGGCGAAGATCCAATCTTCACCGACGAATTCCAGGCCACCGAGCCAACCCTCCCGGAGCACCACCGCCAGGAGCGCACCGGCGAAGACGCAGAGCATGTCAATCAGGACGCAAATCCGGCGGCTCATCGACCGTGCCTTCAATTCACCTCGATGTAGCCTATGCATTAACACATTTTGCACCCTATTCAAGATTGTATTCGCTCAGTGGTTAATCGCAACCATAGGCCGTAGATTTTAAAGAGGGAAAAGAAAATATACTTCAGAATATTTGCTGATTTTTCAAGAAATAATAGGATTGTATTGTTTTTCCTATTATATCCCGCGAGTGAAAATTTTTATTGCGAACGCGGCCGAGACGAAGACAATCAGGAAGCACCCTATCGAGTACCCGCCATGCGAACTGTGCAGCCTGGGACAGGACGAAATCTTTGGAAAAGCCCGCCGACGGGCCTCGCCTTGTCGTTTTTTCTGGTCCTCGTGACACCGGCGACGGCCAGCGCCGAAGAGTTGGGACCCTTGTGGACGGACGGACCCGTTCGAGTGTCCCCCGACAGCCAGCCTCTGGAGCGCATCGAGCCCATGGAGGACCCTTACCCGCTGAAACTCCGCATCCCGCCCGGCGTAAAAGCCATCACCGGCACCAGCTTTTCGTTTGACGACCAAATCTACCGGCTCGGCGGCGTGAGCCCCATCGCACAGAGGCGAGTGTGCCAGAGCGCGCGCGGCCGGCGCTGGTCATGCGGTATCCAGTCGCGGCTGGCGCTGCGTTCCATCATCGTCGATCACGTCATCGAGTGCAAAGAAGCCGCCAAGGACGAGCGGGACGTCCTGATCGTCGAGTGTCGCGCCAACCTTCGCGACATCGCAGAGCAGCAGGTGCAACACGGCCATGCCTTCAATGCATCGGGAGGCCCGTACGAAGCGGCAGAGAGCGCCGCGAGGGCCATGCAGCAAGGGGTTTGGGCGGACCCGGAGTGTTTCCTGGCTCTCGAAAAGGCCGCGCAGATATGCGGTCCTCAAGACAATTGAGGTCACCGGCCGACGATCATCGGACGCGCACGGTGCTCGCTATATCGAAGAGACTTCGGCGGCAAACGTCATTTCTTCGATCTTTCGCTATTCTTGCAGCATCGCCTCTCGCCTGTGCATGGCCGGCGATAGTCCTGTCGGCGATAGTCCTGTCAGTCGAGCCCGCGATGGCGTAAGCATCCTAGCAAAGCGACGACAGTCGGGAAGGAAGCCGCGGCGCACCCATGCTGGAATGGAGTCATCGCATCCTCGGGGTGTTGTTCATCCTCGTGCTTCTCTTCGGAGTTCTGCCGCTCGGCTCCGTCGATTCCATCAATCTTTATGCCTCGGTTCTGTTGCAGGCCGCCTTGTTTGCCATCGCCGTCTGCCTGCCGATGCGAGAGCCGATCCAGCGTTCGGTTCTGCGTCCCGTGCTGACGGTCGTCCTCGCATGCGCGGCTTGGTTGACCGTCCAGGCCGTCTCGTTCGAAGGCAACCCATTGGCCAATCCGATCTGGTCGGCGGTGGCGGAACCTCTCGATCTCGTCGGCGGCTCGATTTCCGTGGCTCCGGGCGAGACGATACGCAGCCTTCCCAGCCTGCTCGGCCCTTTTCTGGTCTTTGCCACAGCGGCCGTGCTGGCGAGCCGCGACGATCGTCCCGAACGTCTTTGGAACCGGCTCGCCTATCTCGGTTTCGCCCTCGTCGCCTTTGGCTTGCTCCGCTACGCGCTCTTTCCCGACGTTCGTCTGTTCTCCCAAATCCACCTCAACGCGGGCGCCGTCACGTCGGTGCTGGTCAACCGCAACAACGCCGCGACGCTGTTCGGGCTCACCTCGCTGGCCCTGTGCGGGACCTTCTTCGTGCACCTAGCGCGCCTCGACTGGTTCCGTCTGAGACGCGACGTCCGCGAATTCCACCCCGGAATTCTTCGGCGCTATAGCGCCTTGCTGCTGGCGCTAGCGGCGCTCTTTGTCACCCTCCTCGCCTTGTTCCTGACCAAGTCGCGCGCCGGGTTCGGTGCGACGCTTCTGGCTCTGCTCCTGGCCATCGGAACGGCGACCGCCACCCTGCCGTCGAGAAGAATCGCGAAACGGCCGCGGTGGATCATCGTTACCCTCGCGGCGCTTGTGCTCGGGATCTTCACCGTCTTCGGCCAGCAAACCATCCACCGCGCGCAGATGGTCGGGTTCGAGGATGCGCGCTCGTGCATCTACCGAGACGTGATGCGAGCCATTGCCGATTATCCCTGGGTCGGAACCGGCTTCGGCACGTTCGAAGCGATCTTTCCCATGTATCGCAGCGCCGAGTGCGGCATCGTCGGCGTATGGAGCCGGGCCCACAATTCTTGGCTGGAAGGGGCACTCGGCCTAGGGCTTCCCTTCTTTGTTCTGCTCGTCGGCTATTGCCTCTTTCGACTGATCCGGATCTATCGCGTCGGCATCCGGGAACGGCGCCGGTATCGGGCGATTCCGATCGCCTCGCTGGCGATGCTGCTGCTGGTGGGGGTCCATTCCGTCTTCGACTTTTCACTGCAGATCCACGGCGTCGCGATCTATTTCGCGGGGCTGCTCGGTGCCGGAACCGCGGTATCGCTGGCCCGACACGGCAATGACGGTGTCTAGCGGCCGGACCAATGCGTGAGTTCCGCTGCCATCGCGGTCGCAGTGCCATCGGCGCGGACCGAATGAAACTGTAAAAATTTCCTAAATTGAATTGCAGCAATCGAGACCGTTGATCTCACCGTTCCTCAAAACGTCTCCTGTAAAGTCCCCAGTATAGCAGCCACAGGATGGCTTCACGATAAATCCAAGAAGGCAAGTCCAACACCTTGTCTTTCTGGCGTTGCTCGGGACACAGGAATGTTGCTACGTAACGTGATGCTTGGCGCCGTAGTTGCGGCAACGACATGCATGTCGATGAATGCCGCCATGGCCGGCCCGTCGCTTGGCGTATCGCGCCACATCGGATCGATCGCACGGCATGCGCTTCAGGAGAAGCTGGACAGCCGCCCGGGTTTCGGAGAGCGTGGACAGTTCATTCGCATCAGCGCCAACCGCCCGACCCTGGCCCCGTTCGCCTACGTCAAGCTTTGCATGACCAGCCCGCGCGACTGCCGTGGCGGCGGCTCCGAAATCGCCCGGATCGACGACAAGACGTTTTCACGCGTCGATGGCATCAACCGCTCGGTCAATCGCAGCATCCGCCCGAGAAACGAACGCGGCGACACCTGGCAGGCCGACGTCAAGGCGGGCGACTGTGAGGACTACGCACTCACCAAACGCCGCCGCCTGATCGAAATGGGCCTTCCCGCCTCCGCGATGCGGATGGCCGTGGTGAAGACCGGATCGGGAGAAGGCCACGCCGTCCTGGTTGTTCGCAGCAATCGCGGCGATCTGGTTCTCGACAACCGAACGAACGCGATCCGCGAGTGGTACAAGACGGGCTTGGTGTGGCTGAAGGTGCAGTCGGGCAGCGATCCCTCCCGCTGGTACACCCTCTAGCAAGGCAGCTGGCCGTCGCGGCTCGGTCGAAGCTGGCCGCCAAGATCACGGGTCGAACCAGCAGTCCATCGAATTTCGGCCGCAGCCCGACCGTCAGGACCCGACGGTCGGGCTGTGGTCAATCCGTATCGATCACCTCCTGCTCATGGCCGGCCAGGACCAGGCACGACAGAACATTGGTGGCGAAAGCTCCGGTGTCGACATTGATCCGGTTTGGCCGGAAGTCGACCTCGGACACCGGCGTGTGGCCGTGGACGACCACCTTTTCGAGCCGACCCGCATAGTCCAGGAACTCGTTGCGGATCCACAGCAGGTCGTCGATCGACTGATCGTCGAGCGGGCGCCAAGGGTCGACGCCCGCGTGGACGAAGTAATAGCCACCGTTCTGGTAGGTCTGCCGCAGGGAGCCCAGCAGGGCGCGATGGGCTTGCGGCATGGCGGACAGCAACTCTCTCCGGACGTGCTCTGCTGCGATGGCATCGATCTGCCGAGGCGGCGCGATGCCGTATGACTGCAGCGTCGGTAAGGCTCCGACGGCTCCCCAGTGCTGAAGGACCTCAGCGCTGCCGAGAAAATCGAGCAACAAGGCCTCGTGGTTGCCCATCAGCAGAACCGTATCGGCATCGCTCGCCGCGAGGCTGCAGAGCAATTCGAGAACGCCGCGCGAATCCGGGCCTCGATCGACATAGTCGCCAAGAAATATCAGCCTCGATCGTGACGGCGGACGGTCGCGCTGATGTTGGCGCACCCGATCGAGGAGACGCGTCAGCAGATCCAGTCGGCCATGGATATCGCCGATCACATAGAGCGTCTCCCCGGCGGAAGGTTCGGCCTCGGCTCGGCCGCCCTCGAATGGCGCCCTCGCCCCGATCAGTCGCTTCAGTCTCTTGAACACCGAACTTCCCGAGAATGCGATTTGCGTTCCCCCATCGATCTAGCCAAGGCGAACGCTCATTGCGACCGGCCATCAAACTTTTTCGCCCGATGTCAGATTTCTCAAGCTGAGGTCGACGGCCTTTCGTATCGACGCGAAAGCCATCAAGCCATCAAGCCATCGACACGGCCGCGCTTCGATTCATCCTGCCGGGCATCGAGCGTAGTTCGACCTCGGCGTGGGATATGGGCGGCCTGCGGCAACAGCCGAGACGGCAAGATACTCTCGTCCAAAGCGGGAGGATCCCGGACGAATCGATACCCGACGAGCCTGTTACCCAGACGCAACAGAGTGGCTCGAAAGGCTCAGAGACTAAAAAAGAGACTTCCATGGCCGCAATAATTTGCTAGCCATTGATACTCGGAAACGTTGCATCCGGCCTGTCGGCGTTGGGGGCGCCATCAGCTTGCTGCGAATTCGGCCGAGGGGGTCCGCTTAATGCACAACCAATACGCGAAGGTCGGCTTGAGCTTGGCCGCGGCTTCGTTGCTGGCCGGCTGCGCAGCGTTGCCGCGGCAAGGACCGTCCGACGAGAGCATTCGGCGAGAGGCGACGATCCAGTTCGTCACCCCGCACAGCGAAATCACCAATTACAACTATGCCTTGATCGACCTGACCAAGTACGTCGTCGACGCGCTCGATACCAAAGCCACGACGAACGTGTTCAAGTCGTTCGGTGGCGGCAAGGGCGCCGCGCCCGTCATCACCATCGGCGTCGGCGATGTCATCCAGGTGACCGTCTACGAATCGCAATCGGGCGGCCTGTTCATTCCCGAGGAGGCCGGCAGCCGGCCCGGCAACTACGTCACCTTCCCTGCGCAGACGGTGGGCCGCAACGGCTATATCACCGTTCCCTATGCCGGAACGATCCGGGTGGTGGGCCGCTCGCCCTCCGACGTCGAGGCGGAGATCGTTTCCAAGCTTCTCGATCGAGCGATCCAGCCCCAGGTTACGGTGTCGGTGATCGATCAGAAGGCGGCAAGCGCATCGGTGGTGGGCGACGTCAACGCTCCCAACACCTTTGCCGTCAGCGCCGGCGGAGACACGGTCCTCGATATGATCGCACGGGCCGGCGGACTGAAATACGACGGCTACGACAGCTTTGTCACCCTGCAACGGCGCGGCCGTTCCGCCACGATCGCGTTCGATCGGCTGGTCCAGGCACCCTCCGAAAACATCTATGTCGCGCCGGGCGACAAGGTCTACGTCTATCGGGAGCAGAAGAAGTTCTACGCCTTTGGCGCGTCCGGCGAGAACGGCAGCTTCGCGTTCGGCAAGAGCGAGATCAATCTCGTCGACGCGGTCGGTCTGGCGGGCAGCTTCCTGGACGACCGGACCGATCCGGGTCAGGTTTTCGTCTATCGTCTCGAGGATCGCAGTGTTCTCGAAGGCATGGGGATCGAGACCAGCAAGCTCAAACCGTACGCGTCCAAGGTCGATGGCAAGATTCCCACGGTCTACCATGCCAATTTCCGCGAGCCGGAGATCTACTTCCTGGCCCAGGAATTCCACATGGAGCCGGACGACATCCTGTATGTCACGAATGCCGACGCGGTCGAGGTGGGCAAGTTCCTGACCATGGTCAACATGGTGTCCCAGCCCGTCGTCTCGGTGGTCAATACGACGAACTGAGGCGCGTTTCCGAAGCGTGAGCGCGCATCCGGAGGCGGTTTGCCGGTGGCTTTGCGGGACATTGCAAGGCCGGCCTTTCAAACGCCGTCGCCGGGGCACAGCCTGGTCATCAGGCGGGCGGATCGATCCTCGGCGGTGCCGGTCGCCTGCTCTGTCGGCCGGCAGTAGTCCGCGCGCTCGATCGGCGCAAAGGCGCCAGCGTCGAAGCCATTCGGCCTCGTGACGCATCCGAACGTGACCTGCCGGAGCGCCGGCGTTTCAAAGCGTTACGGACCGGCCTCTTGCCGGCATCGCGACCGGCTTGCGAAAGCAAGCGTCGATGCGATGATGTTGGACCATGAAAGGCCATGGCATCGATCATGGATGAGGCGAACTCGGTGACACGCACGAGCACCCAACGACCTGCTCCGCATCCGGGCCCGTCGACGACGAACCGTTGCGCGATCCTCATCGTGATGGCGCTGGCCGGCGCGAGCACTGCCCAGCCGGCTGCGGCTCAAGGGGGAGATCAGCCCCAGGCCTCGCCCGATATCGGCACGTCGGTCACCGGGCAGGATTCGCCACCATCGCCTGCCGCGCCCGAACCGGCCCCTCTTCTGCCCAACGAACTGTTGACGCCCAAGCGCCTCGGCGTCCCGCACTGGGTTCGCTATCCCACGGCAACGCCGGAAATGCTCTGCGATGCCCTGCAACTCGGCGAGACCGAACTGCAATGGCATCGTGGCAATCTGCCGACAGGCGAATGGGAATGCCTCTCCGAACTGAAGCTGCCGCCGCGTTCTGAGGATCCGGACGAAGCCTCCGACGATGATGCATTGCCAGCGGACCGAACCGACAGTCCGACGTCCATTTTCGCGATCTTGCGCGGACGCGACGCCGAAAGCGTTGGTGAGGTGCGCTACAAGCTGAATCTCCACGATCCGGCAACGACCGAGACGGCGGTCGAGCAGCTCCGGCAATCCCTGGGCCGGCTCTTCGAGACGCTCCAGTGGCGGCTTCCCCCGTCCCTCGACCGGGCGCTGCATAGGCTGGAGCCGCTCGACCTGGACCTCCACGGAACCGAAATCGAGCTTCGGCAGGAACCCGACATCGTACGGCGCTACAACCTGCTGATCCATTTTCCGTCTCCCGCCGACCGACCTCGGTTCGATCGGCGGCTGGAGTATAGCGACACGGCAGCTCACGCCTCTGCCAAAGGCCGTCGCCTTGCCCCCGCCGTCCCCGAAATCGAGACCAAGCGGGACGAGGCTCCCGACGATACGGAATCGCCCGCTCCGCTCGATCCGTAGAGTTCGGCGGCGATCGATCGAAGGAGCAACGGGGTCAGAGGGCGTGAATCGGGCCGGGAGCCAGGGGAGCGCGCCGCTGAACGCTGCATCGTCAGCAGCTCGACGCGGTTAGTAGGCTGCCTGATAGATGGCCAGGATCTCGTCGCGACCGATCGGGCGGGGATTGTGATCGAGCAGCCGGCGGATGCGACCGGCTTCCGTCGCCATCGCGTCGAGGCTTTGTTCGGCGACTCCATGGTCGCGCAGCCGCATCGCGATCCCGAGGCTGGAACAGAAGTCGCGTGCGACCGCAGCCAGATCGCCGCCGGCAAGACCGAGAAGGCGGCGGACCTCGTCCGTCTTGGCCTCGCAGACGGGCTCGTTGAAAGCGAGCGTGTGCGGAAAGATCAGTGCGTTGGCGATGCCATGGGCAAGCTTCTGGCGCGTGCCGAGGGGGTAGGAGATGGCATGACCGGCCGTGGTGTTGACCGGCCCGAGGCAGACGCCGCCGCAGAACGCGGCCATGCTCATGGCGGCGCGTGCCTCGACGTCCTCGCCGCACTCCACGGCTCGTCTCAAATGCTGCCCGGCCAGCCGGATGCCCTCGCGCGCGAACATGTCGATGAGCGGATGAGCCCGCTTGCTCGTAAAGGCCTCGACGCAATGGGCCAGAGCATCGACGCCGGTCGCGGCGGTCGTGGCGGCGGGAACGCTGACCGTCAGGCCCGGGTCGATGACCGCCAGGTCGGCGAGCATGTGCGGGCTCTCGACGGCCAGCTTGTCACCGGAGACCGGCTCCGTCACCAGCGCCCGTGTCCCGATTTCGCTGCCGGTGCCCGCGGTGGTCGTCACCTGGATCAGCCCGACGCTGCGTGGATCGGCCTTGTTGGGACCGACGATATCCAGGACCGACTTGCTCGACGCCATGGTCACGGCGACGAGTTTGGCCAGGTCCATCGCGCTGCCGCCGCCGAATCCGACGATCAGATCCGGCTCGACCGACCGCGCAAAGGCGATCGCCGCTTCGAGATCGGCAAGCTCCGGTTCGCTCCGCACGTCGTCGAACACCGCCGGTTCGCCCGGCAGATCGAGGCAGTCGACGCGTGCGGCGTTGAAGATGTCGGCTAGAACCAACGGGCGCCGCGCGCCGGTCGCCCTCGCCCATGCGCCGGCGGTTCCGACGCAGCCGACGCCGAATTCGACGCGCTGCGGCAGCGTCAGGCCGGTTCGTGCCGCCATTGCGGCAGGCAGAGACGCTGCTCCGCCGTCTGGTCGCAGCAAATGCGCTTGGCTCTCCATTACTTCGACCCTTTCGGATTGAGCGCGTCGTTGAGGCCATCGCCGAGGAAGCTGAAGGCGACGGTGGCGATAGCCAGGGCGACCGCAGGCGCGGCCAGCAGATGAGGGTATTGCTGCCAAACGCGCAGGCCGTCGGAGATCATCAGTCCCCAACTGGGGATCGGCGGTTTCACGCCGACGCCGAGAAAGCTGAAGGCGCTCTCCAACACCATCGCGTTGCCAAGTCCGGCGCTGACGGCGACGATCAACGGGCCGATGGAGTTGGGCACGATGTAGCGCATGAGGATGCGGCGGGTCGGCAGACCCAGAGCGCGGCCGGCCAGGACGTAAGGCCGGTTGCGCACCGACAGGACCTGCGCGCGAACGAGACGGGCGTAGGGCGGCCACATGACCAGCGAGATCGAGCCGAAGACCAAGATGAAGTCGACCCAGATCGTCGATCGGAAGATCGGATTGTAGGTCGCCATGTAGAGGCGATCCATCAGCGCCGACAGCGGCGGCTTGAGCGTCGTGTTCACCACGATGACGAGAAGAAGCTGCGGCACCGACATGAACATGTCCGTCAGCCAGACCACGAAGGAATCGACGAACCCGCCCAGATAGCCCGCCAGCGCGCCGAGCGTCGTGCCGATGATCACCGAAATCGCGGTGACGACCAGCGCCACGAACAGCGCCGTCCGCGCCCCGTAGATCACCCGGCTGGCGACATCTCGGCCGAGTTCGTCGGTTCCCAGCCAATGCGACCAGGAGAACCCCTGGCCCCGGGCATCGAGGTTCTGCGACAGGAAATCGTACGGGGTCAGCCAAGGGCCGATCGCCGCGCAGACGACGAACAGCGCGATGAGAACGAGGCCGACCACGGCGATCTTGTTGGCTTTCAGGCGGGCCCACGCGTCGCCCCACAGGCTTGCACCCTCTTCGGGGACGTCGTCTTCGGTGGGGACCATATCCACCAGCTGTGCGCTCATCGTCAGTCCCTCTTGCCTTCGTTCGCGCGCGGATCGAGCAGCGGATAGATCAGATCGACCAAAAGGTTGGAGGCCATCACCAGGACTGCGCTGATCAGCGCCACGGCGAGGATGATCGGATAGTCGGAGTTCATCAGCGCCTGCACCGTCAGCCGGCCGAGCCCGGGAAGGCCGAACACCAGTTCCACGAACACGGCGCCGTTGACCAGCGTGATCATGATCAGCCCCAGTTGGGTCACCACCGGGGTGAGCACCGGGCGCAGGATATGGCGCGTCACCACCTTGAACGGCGACAGGCCTTTCGACTGGGCGGTGCGGACGAAATCCTCGCTCAGCACCTCGATCACCGCCGAGCGCGTCTGGCGCACGATGAGGGCGATCGGCTGGAAGGACAGCACGATCAACGGCAGGATGATCCGATAATCGAAAACGCCGCCCCAGCCGTAGGACATTGCGACGTCCGGCAAAACGACGAGCAGCGTCACCATCAGCAGCGGCCCGGCGACATAGGCGGGGATCGCCCAGAGAAACAGCGCCGAGCCGAGAATGACGTAGTCGACCCGGGTGTTTTGCCTCAGCGCCGCGATCACGCCGAGCGGGATGGCGACGATCGCGGTGAGCGCGATCGCCAGCAGACCCAGTTGGATCGACACCGGCGCGGCGGCCGCGATCATATGCCCGACCGAGCGCCCGGACAGCAGCGAATTGCCGAAATTGCCGTGCAAGATGTTGCCGAGATAGGAAAAGAACTGAACCAGGAACGGCCGATCGATGCCGGCGGCCGCGCGCATCGCGTTGATGCGCACGGGGTCGAACGCGACGTCCCCCGGCTCCCGCAGAAAGATCAGCTTGATCGGGTCTCCCGCGCCGAAAAAGGCCAGCGCGTAGACGCTGAGCAGCACCAGCAAGAGGGAGGGCACCCACAGCGCGATCCGCTTGGCTGCATATGTCAGCATGTCGTCATCCCCTGGTCGAACGATGCGGCGGAGGGAGGAGCCCCCTCCGCCGTCCGGCTGCCTATTTGGATGCCGTATCGATGGCGATGTCCCACGGCCGGATCACCTGCCAGTCGAGGTTCTTCTCCATGCCCTGGACGTAAGGATTGGCCCAGCGCGACATGATCTCGTGATACCAGGGGATGAACATGTAGTCGTCGCGGAACAGGCGCTGCGCCTGCTGCGCAAGGTCGTTGCGCTTGGGGTCGTCCGCCTCCAGGGTGACAGCCTGAGCCAGCAGCTCGTCGACCTTGGGATTGTTGTAGCCGTTCATCTTGCCGATGGCCGTGCCGCCCGTCGAGGCGATGACGCCATTCAGGAAGACGGCCGCATCGGGCACGCGGGTTCCGGCGTCGTCGCGGATGACGTGAACCCTCGACGTGTCGAAATTGTCCAGGGTCGGCAGGATCTCGACGGCCGAGATGCCGAGATTCTGGCGCCATTGCTCGATGATGAACTGCGCGGCCGCCTGGTGCGCCGGGTTGGTCATCCCTGCCATCACCAGGCGCGGCAGACGCTCGGGGCCGCCATAGCTCGATTCCGACAACAGCTGCTTGGCCTTCTCGGGATCGTAGGGGAACGGCTCGAAGTCCTTGTCCACGCCCTCCACCGCGACCAGGATCTGGTCGGCCTTCGGGTTCGGCCCGTCCGGGAAGGAGGCCTTGATCAACCCGTCACGATCGACAGCGAGGATCAGCGCCTGACGCACCTTCGGATCGTCGAACGGCGCGGACTTGGAGTTGAACCAGAAATGCTGGCCGGAGGGGATCGACGGCCCGGCCGAGAACTCTTCGCCCAGATCGCTCACGATCGTCGAGGTCACCAGCTCGGTATGCGCGTCGTACTGGCGACGCTGCAGCAGGGTGGTCGCCGTCACCGGATCCTCCACCACATCGATCTCGACACGGTCGAGCTTCGGCTGCGACCCGAAGAAATTCTCGTTACGCTCGAAGACGAGATGGCCGTCGTCGAGATTGATTTCGACGAGCTTGAACGGCCCGGAAACCGAGCCGCCATTGTCCGGCGACCACCATTCCTGCACCATCTGGCCGTCCTCGTCGCGCGCCTCGGATGCCTTGACGATCGGGATCAGGTCGTTGGCGATGCGCATGAAGAAGACCGAATCCGGCTTCTTCAGCGTGACGGTCAGGTGGGTGTCGTCGACCACCTTGATGCCGCCGATCGAGTTGCCGTTGCCGGCCGCGACCTCGTCATAGCCCTCGACGCCGCTGAGCACCTGATCGACACGATAGTTCTGCGTCGTGGGCATCGCCGCCATCTCCCACGAGCCCTTGATGTCGCCCGCGGTGATCGACGAGCCGTCCGAGAACGTCGCCTTGGGATCGAGCTCGAAGCTCCATTTGGTGAAGTCGTCGTTATGATCCCACGCCGTCACCACATAGGGGTGGATCTTCGATTCCTCGTCGAAATACATCGGCGAGGCCCACCACAGCGAATTCCAGCGATAATGCGGGCCGCCGGCCATCATCGGCGACCAGTTCATCTCGAACATGCCGGTGGCGATGCGCAGGACCCCGGCCTCCTGGGCCATGGCCCGGATCGGAAATCCGCCGATCATCGGGATGCCCGCCGCAGCGGCCAGCGACCCCATCTTGAGAACCGACCGGCGCGTCATACCGCTCGTGGAACTTCCCGACATATCTTCCTCCCTATTGGATGTCAGCGAAATCGATCCCATTTTCACCCGTCGGACCAACATGTCAACATGTTTGTCCATCGTCGGCCACAACCTTGCCGCTAGTCATGACATGAACGGCAATAGATCCTTATTTTCCAGCGTTTTTCCGATTTATGAGTGAACCAGGCGGCATTATTTACGTCTTTACAAGATGCCAGGAGGCAGGCAGATAGAACACTCCATTCATTTGTGAGGAGGACTCCCATGGCCGCCACTGCCGACGAGGCCGTCATCAATTCCGACGGCATCATCCGCCCGTCCAGCGCCGATCCGGCGCTGCAGGAAGCCTTCCTGCCGACGAAAGGACGGGAGAATCACGCCTCCTTCCTGCTCGCCCTCTCCAATGGCGACCTCGCCTGCGTATGGTTTGCCGGGACGGAAGAAGGTCAGCCGGACGTCTCGATTTTCTTCTCGAGCCTCGCGGCCGGCGCCGACCGCTGGTCGGAAGAGGTCCAGATTTCGGACGACACGAGCCGCTCCGAGCAGAACCCGGTGCTGTTCGAAACGCCGAATGGCGAGCTTTGGGTCATCTACACGGCGCAGAAGATCGACGGCCAGGACACCTCGATCGTCCGCCGCCGGATCTCCACCGATTTCGGCAAGAGCTGGGGGCCGATCGAGACGCTGTTCGACGAGCCCGGCCTGTTCATCCGCCAGCCGATCGTCGCGATGGACAATGGTGAGTGGCTGTTGCCGGTCTTCCATTGCCGGCCGATCCAAGGCGAGTCCTGGCACGGCCACAACGACGTCAGCGCCGTCAAGATCTCGTCCGATCGGGGCCGCAGCTGGACGGAATACCCGGTTCCCGACAGCCTCGGCGCCGTCCACATGGATGTGCTGGAGGTCGGTAGCGGCAAGCTGATCGGCCTCTTCCGCAGCCGCTACGCCGATGCCATCAAGCGCAGCGAGTCGACCGACTACGGTCGGACATGGACGGAGCCGCGCCCGATCGCGGTGCCCAACAACAATTCGTCGATCCAGGCGCGACGCCTCGCCGACGGCACCATCGCGCTCGTCTACAACCACACCAGCGCCAGCTTCGCCCCCGGAAAGGACACCTCAATCGAGCCGGCCGCCATCGAGCCTCCCGCGCCCGACGGCAAGGGTATTCGCCGCGCCGTCTGGGGCATCCAGCGTGCCCCGCTGTCCATCGCCCTGTCCACCGACGAGGGCCAGACCTTTCCGGTCCATCGGGTCATCGAGGCCGGCGATCGCAAGCTGCTGAACAACGACAGCCCGAAGCTTGAGCGGCGCAAGCGCGAACTCTCCTATCCCAGCGTGATGCAGACCGCCGATGGCGCGATCAACGTGACCTACACGTATTTTCGGGAGGCGATCAAACACGTCCGCTTCGCCAAGGACTGGATTTCCGGCGAGCGCGCCTAGACGCCCGCCGCCCTTATGCGCGCAGCGCCATTCGGGCGCCCCGCCGGAACCGGGGGTGCCCGCAGACTGATCAACGGGCGGCTCGCGTGGCTGATGCTCGCGACCGCCTTCCTGATCAGTTTTTCGGTCACTCTTTCCCGGATCGGCGTCACCTATAAGGCGCTCGCCGCCGGGATCGACGGCTCCTACGCCGGCGTCCTGGCCGTCGCCTTCTCGCTGCTGCCGGCCTGTCTCGTCGTCTGGTTCGGGCGGCTGGGCGATCGCGGCGCCGTCGCGCTCATGACGGTCGCGGGCGCCGGCGTGCTTGTCTTGGCAACGCTGGCGCTGCTCGCTTCGCCGCTCGATCTCGTCTGGCTTCTGATGGGAACCGGCGTCCTCGGCGTCGGCCAGACTTTGCATCTGTCGGGCCTGCAACTCGTCGTCCTGCTGGCGTCGACGCGCATGCACCGGGACGCCATGCTCGGCAACTATCTCTTCGCCAGTTCGGCCGGCAGCATGATCGCGCCGCTGTTCGTCGGCCTGATCGACACGAACGATCCGGCCTCGATCGCCGTTCATCTGCTGGACCTGGCGCTCGGCAGTGCGGTCCTTCTGATCGGTGCGGCCGTCCTGGTTGGCCGGCGGCTTCCCGACAAGGCCCCTGCACCGTCGGTGGCGGTGCCGATCTCGATCATCCTCGCCCGACCCGGTCTGCCGACCATGCTGATGACCGGCAGCGTGGTCGCCACCATCAACGGCGTCATGCCGATCTACCTGCCGTCCTCGGGATCGACCGCGGGATCGCTTCGGGCGTCGTCGGTCTGATGTTGAGCGTGCTGTCGCTGGCGACCGTCGTCGCCCGCGCGTTCTATGGCGGCATGGCGGCGCGGCTGGGGCGCCGCATGACGATGCTGGCGAGTTCGCTGAGTGGTGCGGCGATGCTGGTCCTGCTGTGGTTGCCGCTGCCGCCGACGGCCATCTTCGCGGCACTGGCCATCCTCGGTTTTTGCATCGGCGCGGCAGGATCGGCGACGCTGTCTCTGGCGATCGCGGCGGCTCCCGTCGGCGCACGCGCCACGACGATCTCGCTGCGCCAGATGGGCACGCGGCTCGGACAGATGATCATTCCGCTCGGCCTCGGGGCGCTCGGCGCCACGCTCGGCTTCAGCTCGATCTTCATGTCGATGGGCGTGGCCCTGGCCTCGATCGGCACCGCGGCGTTTTGCGGATCGAGGCCCCGATGACGGCCACAGACGGATGGAGAGCCGCCTATAGGGTATGAAGGACGTCCTCGGCGCCTGTGACGATCATCTCGAACGCCACATAGAGGATCACCAAGAGCCCGATGATGCCGATCCAGCGGAACCGGTGCAGCAGGTTCGAGATCAGCGACGCCGCCATCGCCATTAGCGCAACCGACATGACGAGGCCGAACACCAGGACCTCGTCGTGGTGACGGGCGCCGCCCGCCACCGCCAGCACGTTGTCGAGCGACATCGACACGTCGGCCACGACGATCTGCCAGACGGCCTGATGCAGCGATTTGCCGGAGGGGCCGGGCACCGCCACGTCGCAGCCGGCCGAGAGACCCTGGCCGTCCCGGAGCTCGCCCCAAAGCTTCCAGCAGACCCAGAGAAGGATCACGCCGCCGATCAGAGACAGCCCCGTGACATCGAGCAGCTGCACGGCCGCCAGGGCGAACACGATCCTGAGAACCGCGGCGGCGAGCGTGCCGAAGACGATGGCGCGCGACCGGAGTTCCGGCATCAGCCCGGAGGCCGCAAGTGCGATCACGATGGCATTGTCGCCGGCCAGCGAGATGTCGATGAACACCACACGCAGAAAGGCGGCGAAGGCATCGGGAGAAACGAAAGCAGACACGGACATGCACCAAAGTTCAGTCGAGGCCGGAATGCGACTGCAGACCGCCGCGGACCCCGGCGAAGCAAGCCCGCGAGCAATCGCGTCAGCGCGCCGGCGTCAGCCCGCCTGCAGCGTCGGCTTCACCCCATGGCCGCGGCCACCTCGGCACGCTGGGCTTCGCTCAGCGGCCGGAACGGCGGCCGCACGCGCTCCCAGCCCGCCTCGCCGTTCACATGCCCGACCATCGCCTTGATGGTCGGGATCTGCGGATGGCTGTTCGACAGATTGCGGATGGCCACGACACGCGCCTGTGCGGCGGCGACGTCGTCTTCCCGGGCGGGATCGGCGAAATGATCGAAAATCGTGCGCAGCTCGGCCGACAGGAGGTTCGACGTGGCGGTGATGCAGCCGGCTCCGCCGGACTCCAGCAGCGGCCGCATCAGCGGATCGGCGCCGGCAAAGATCGACAGCGAAGGGAAGGTCCGCGCCAAAGCCGTCATGTGCTCGAGCTCGCCGCCGGAATCCTTGACCCCGACGATCGTCTCGGGATAACGCGCGATCAGGCGCTCGATGAGGCTCGGGGTGATGGCGATCTGCGAGATCGGCGGGATGTGGTAAAGGACGACCCGCAGGCGTGGATCCGCGACACCGTCGATGACCCGAGCATAGGCCTCGTAGAGCCCCTCCTCCGACACCGCCTTGTAGTAGAAGGGCGGCAGCACGATGACCGTCGTCACGCCCAGCGCCAGAGCGTGGCGGGTCAGATCGACGGTCTCCGGAATGGCGCAGACGCCGGTCCCCGGCAGCAGCTTCTCAGCCTCGACACCACTGGCGACCACCGCCTCCAGCATCGCCTTGCGCTCGCTCACGGAAAACGAGTTCGCCTCGCCGGTTGAGCCGAGCAGGGCGACGCCATGGCATCCCCGATCCAGCAGGCGCCGGCAGTGGCGCGCCAACCGCGCCTCGTCCCGGTTCAGGTCGGCGTCGAGCGGCGTCGCCGCCGCGCAAAACACACCCTTGAACGGTCCCCCCATCGCAGCCTCCTCAGCGCGGCGCGTCGGCCAGCCGCCGCGCATAGGCGATGGCCGCGAGCATGTTGACATGATTGGCCTTGCCGGTGCCGGCGAGGTCGAACGCCGTGCCGTGATCGACCGAGGTGCGGTCGATCGACAGACCGAGCGTGACATTGACGGCAGTGTCGAACGCAACGAGCTTGATCGGGATGTGCCCTTGATCGTGATATTGGGCCACGACCAGATCGAACGCGCCCCCGTAAGCGCGGGCATAGCAGGTGTCGGCCGGCACCGGCCCCGTCACGTCGATCCCCTCGCCCCGCGCCTGCTCCACCGCCGGCGCGATGTTCGTCACGTCCTCGTCGCCGAACAGACCGTTCTCGCCGCAGTGGGGATTGATCCCGGCGACGGCGATGCGCGGACTGGCGAAGCCGATGCGCCGGAGATGATCGTGGCCGGCACGGATCGTCTCGAGAATCCGCTGCGGCTTGGCCCGTTCGATCGCATCGCGCAGCGAGACGTGAGTGGAAACGTGGATGACCTTGAGCCTCTCGTCGGCCAGAAGCATGAACGACGAGCGAGCCTTGGTCAGCGCGGCGAGCAGGCCGGTGTGGCCATCATATTTGTGGCCGGCGGCGTTCAAAGCTTCCTTGTTGATCGGCGCGGTGACGATGCATCCCATCGTCCCGTCCAGTGCCAGCGCGACGGCGCGCTCGATATAGCGGTAGGACGCCTCGCCACAGCTCGGGTCGAGCCGGCCGAACGCCGCGCGGAGGTCCGGGACGTCGACCTGTTCCACCTGAATGCCGCTCCCCTCCCCCGGGGCTTCGACCGGCAGGCCGCATGCGGTCGTCTTGGCGGCGCGGACCATGACGTCCCTGTCGCCGATCACGACCAGGCGCCGGCGCTCGGGCTCGTCGAGCGTCGCCAGGGCCTTGGCAATGACTTCGGGACCGACGCCTGCCGGATCCCCCATGGTGACCGCGATTGGCTTTTCCACTGTCGTTTCCGTGCGAATGCGTTGTAAGCTTGCCGGGAGGCATCGCCCATCCAAGCCGCGACTGTCAATCAGAAATTACAAGTTTTCGACCTGGACGGCGAGGATTCATCGCGTTTTCTTTCTATTTTTCATTTTAAAATCATAGCATTATGCAAACATGCCAAAATTGACGCAGGCGCCAATCCGGTTTATGATTGACATGTAAACAAATCTTCCGGACTATGGCGGACGATCGAGTGCGCCATTCGCAGCTGCCGGGAGGACCAATGACCGCGACAAGCAAGGCCGGGAACGCGACGGAGCCTCTGCTGGACGTTCAGGGACTTACGGTCACCGTTCCGTCCCGCAAGGGTCCGGCGGTGGTCGTCGACGACGTGTCGTTCGAACTGCGCAAGGGCGAGGCGCTCGGCGTGGTGGGCGAGTCCGGATGCGGCAAGTCGATCACAGCCATGAGTCTGGTGGGCCTTTTGCCGCCCGGAGCGGCCGTGACCGGCGGCGCGGTGCGGTTCGAGGGGCAGGATCTCGTCGGGATGAGCGCCAGGGCGTTGCGCCGGGTGCGCGGCGGCAAGATCAGCTTCGTCTTCCAGGATCCGATGACCTCGCTGAACCCGGTCATGAACATCGGCCGGCAGCTTTGCGAAGCGATGCTCGAGCACCGTGGCATCTCCAAGGTCCAAGCCTGGAAACGCGGCACCGACCTGCTGCGAATGGTCGGCATTCCCAGCCCGGAAGAGCGGATGAAGGCCTTCCCGCACGAACTGTCGGGCGGCATGCGCCAACGCGTCATGATCGCCATCGGTCTCGCCTGCGAGCCGCCGCTCATCATCGCCGACGAACCGACGACCGCGCTCGACGTCACCATCCAGGCCCAGATCGTCGATCTGGTGAAGGACCTGCGCCAGCGGCTCGGCATCTCCGTCATCTGGATCACCCATGATCTAGCCCTGGTGTCGGGCCTGGTGGACCGGGTCATCGTGCTCTACGCCGGCAAGGTGATCGAAGAGGCGCCGGTCGACGCGCTCTACGAGCACCCGACCCATCCCTATACGCGCGGCCTCCTGAACTCGCTGCCGAAGCTGAACGATCAGGGCGCGCGCAGGCTCGCTTCCATTCCTGGGACACCGCCCGATCCGCAGAACCGCCCAGCGGGATGCCCCTTCTTCTCCCGGTGCAACCAGCGCATCGCACGCTGCGCCGAGGAAATGCCGCCGCTCGACCCGGTGACCGGGTCGCTCGACGGCCATCGCGCCGCCTGCTGGGTCACCGTCGAGCAGGTGGAGGCCGCAGCATGAGCACCGTGATGATGGACGATCGCAAGCACGACGCGGCCGACAGACCGAACCCGGGCGGCGCGCCGGCACGCGCCGAGACGCTGATCGCGATCGAGGGCCTGACCAAGCACTATCAGATCAAGCTCGGCGCCTTCGGCCAGACCGGCGCCGTGGTGCACGCTCTCGACGACTTCAGTATCGATATCCAGCGCGGCGAGACCCTGAGTCTTGTCGGGGAATCCGGCTGCGGCAAATCGACGGCCGGCATGACCATCCTGCAACTGAACAAGCCAACGGCCGGCAATGTCGTCTACGACGGACGCAATCTCTCCGGCCTGTCGGAAGACGAGTTGAGACCCTACCGGCGCAAGCTGCAGGTGGTGTTCCAGGACCCCTATTCGACGCTCAATCCGCGCATGACCGTCGGTGAGGCGATCGCCGAACCGCTGATCTTCCATCGGATTGTCGCGCGCGCTCAGGTGAGGACACGGATCGAACGCTTGTTGGCCGACGTCGGTCTGGCGAAGCGCTTTGCCGACCACTACCCGCACCAACTCTCCGGCGGGCAGCGCCAGCGGGTGGTCATCGCGCGCGCGCTGGCCTGCGAGCCCGAATTCCTGGTCTGCGACGAGGCGGTATCGGCCCTCGACGTCTCGGTCCAGGCCCAGATCATCAATCTCTTCCAGGATCTGCAGGAACGCTACGGACTGACCTACCTGTTCATCGCGCACGACCTGGCGGTGGTTCGCCACATCTCGACGCGCGTGGCGGTGATGTATCTCGGCCGGCTGGCGGAACTGGCGCCCCGCGATCGTCTCTTCGCCAACCCGCTGCATCCCTATACGAAGGCGCTGCTGTCGGCGGTGCCGGAACCCGATCCGGCCTATGAACGGTCGCGGCAGCGCCAGGTTCTGACCGGCGACGTGCCGAGCCCGATCCATCCCCCGTCCGGCTGCCGCTTCCACACCCGCTGTCCGGTCGCGGTGGAACATTGCAGCCGAGCCACGCCACGGTGGCGCCAGATCGAGAAGGATCACTGGGTGGCATGCCACCTTGTCGCGCCGGCGGAGACGGCCGTTTCGCAATGAGCTTGCGCGTCGGCATGATTGCGGATGACCTGACCGGTGCGCTCGATGCCAGTGCCCCGTTCGCGCAACGCGGGATCCGGGCGGCGATCCAGCTGGACCCGGCCGTACCGGCCGACGATCTCCCCGCAGACCTCGGACTGCTGTGCATCAACACCGCCTCGCGCGAATTGCCGGAAGACGAGGCGTGCCGCCGTGTCGCCGCCGCGGCTGCGACGCTCGATCGCTTTCGGCCGGACATCGTCTTCAAGAAGATCGACTCGCGAACCAAGGGACACGTGGTTGCCGAGAGCCGGGTCGTTGCGGCGGCGACGGGTCGCAGCACCGTTCTGTTCTGCCCGGCCATCCCCGATCTCGGCCGCACGGTCTGGGATCAGTGCCTGTTCGGCGTCGGTGTCGACAAGCCCCTGCCGCTGCGCCCGCTGGCCACGGCGATCGCCGTGGCTGCCGAGATCCCGCAGGCCGCGACGCAGGCCGACCTCGATGCCGCGGCGCGACTGCTGACGGCGCGGCCCGAGGCGACGCTCGCCGTCGGCGCCCGGGGCCTAGCCGCGTCTCTGGCGACGTTGCTCGGCCCCGCCGCGCCAGATGCCGCAGGCCTCCCGTTCCGGCCCCGGCTTCCGCTTGTCTTCGCCATCGGATCGCGCGATCCGATCACCATCGCCCAGTCGGACCGTCTGACGAAGGCTGCGGACGTCATGGCGATCAAGGCGCCCAACGGGCACCTCGCCGACGGACCCTGGTCTGCCGGGCTGACGCTGATCCGGGTCGTGGCCGGTGACGAGCCAGAAGACGGCCGCACGGTTGCCGAGCGTTTTACGACCGCGCTTGCAGATAAGTTGTACACACAAACGCCGAGATGTCTGCTTGTCAGCGGCGGGGAAGTTGCCCAAAGTCTTCTCCGAGCACTCGATGTGCGCTGGATCGAGGTTCTGGGCGAGGCTCTTCCGGGCGTTCCTTTCATGCAGCTTCGGATCGGCGGACGCGAGGTGACGGTAATGACCAAATCAGGCGGATTCGGTGATCCTGAAACCCTGGCGAGGCTGGCAAATGCATGCGCGACGGCCGACCCCGAGCGCGATCCCCCCTTCGTTCAAGCGTTGTTCCAGTGATACAGATGAAGCAGGCTCCCAATCCCGAAGCAAAGACGCAGGACGCGCCACGGTCCCGGGCTCTTTTTTCCAATCGCGTCTATCATTTGCTGTCGTCCCGAATCGCCAGCGGCGAATATGCCGCAGACCAGAAGCTGCCCAGCGAGAAGGAGCTCGCGTTGCAGTTCGACGTCTCGCGGCCGATCGTCCGCGAGGCCCTGGAACGGCTGCGCCGCGACGGACTGATCTATTCGCGGCAGGGCGCGGGAAGCTTCGTGCGCCAGGTGGTCGAGCAGCGTCTGCTCGGATTCCCACCGGTCGAGACGATCGCCGACATCCAGCGCTGCTATGAATTCCGCCTGACGATCGAACCGGATGCCGCGTTCTTCGCGGCCCAGCGGCGCAATGCCGAGGGGGTCGAGAGGATCGCGGAAGTGCTGGAACTGCTGCGCAACGCCACCCGCCAGCAGCGCCATCGCGAGGATGCCGACTACGCATTCCATCGCAGCGTGAGCGAAGCCTCGAACAACCACTACTATGTTTCCGCGATGCGGGCGCTTCGCCCGCATATCGGCGTGGGCATGAAGCTGCACGGCATGGCGCTGATGATGCCCAGTCACGACGGCCTGCAGAACGTCTTCGAAGAGCACACCGGCATCTACGAGGCAATCCGCGACGGCGATGCCGAACTCGCCCGCGAGCGCATGCGCCAGCATTTGCAGGACTCGCGCGACCGCCTGTTCGAAGGCCGCCTTCTCGACCTCTCCCTGTAAGCGACGCGTTCCGGCTGTCCGGCGGCTCCGCTGACGGGATAAAGAGGGCACCGCCCTTAAGGTTCAGGTGCGGGGATCGAGCAGGTCGCGCAGGCCGTCGCCCAGGATGTTGAAGCCGAGCACCATGATGGTGACGGCGAGCCCCGGGAACAGAGACAGGTAGATGTCGACGCCGAGATAGTTGCGGCCGGCGCTCATCATCGCGCCCCATTCCGGCGTCGGCGGCTGAGCGCCGAGGCCGAGGAACGAGAGGCTCGCGGCCGCGAGCACCACGGTGCCGGCCGTCAGCGTCGACTGCACGATGATGGGGCCGAGCGAATTGCGCAGGATGTGATCGAACATCACCCGCCAGATGCTGGCGCCGAGTGCCGTCGCCGCCTCGACATATTCCATCTGCTTGAGTCCGAGCGCGATGTTGCGGCTGAGCCGGGCATAGACGGGAATGGCGAAGATGCCGATGGCGAGCATCATGTTGAACAGGCTCGCGCCCAGCACGCTCACCAGGAGGATGGCGAGGATGATGCCGGGAAAGGCGAAGAGGATGTCCATCACCCACATGATCACCTGATCCAGGCGACCGCCCAGCGTGCCGGCGATCAGGCCGAGCGGCACGCCGATGGCGCAGGAGATGCCGACGCTGATCACCACCTCCAGCAACGAGATGCGCGCGCCGTAGACGACGCGCGAGAAGATGTCGCGGCCGAAATCGTCGGTGCCGAACCAATGCATCGCCGAGGGTCCGGACAGCGTGTTCATCAGATCCTGCGCCTCCGGGGAGGTCGTGGCGATCAGCGGCGCGAAGATCGCGACGACCACGATCGAGCCGACCAGCAAGGCGCCGAGCACGAGATTGGCGCGCCGCACCATCCAGCGCGCCACGATGAAGGATCGCGAGCGCGGCTTGTCCGCAACGATCGAGGTGTCTTCGGCAACGGTCATGTCAGGCCAGGCGGATGCGAGGATTGATTGCGGCGATCGCCATTTCGGCGAGGAAGTTGACCATCACCACGCTGACGACGGCGATCAGCGTCACAGCCTCGATCACCGGATAATCGCGATAGCGCACCGAATCCACCAGCAGGCGGCCGATCCCCGGCCAGTTGAAGACCGATTCGGTCACCACCGCGCCGCCCATGATCGAACCGAAATTGAGCCCGACGATCGTGACGATGGGAATGAGCGCGTTGCGCAGCGCGTGGCGCCGGTAGATGGCCAGTGGGCCAAGCCCCTTGGCGCGTGCGGTGCGGATGAAGTCCTGGTTGAGAGTCTCGATCATGGAGGACCGCGTCATACGGGCGATCAGCGCCGTGGGCAGCGTGCCCAGAGCGATAGTCGGCAGCACGTAGTGCCGCCAGGATCCGGCGCCAAGCAGCGGCAGCCAGTGCAGTTCCACCGCGAAATAGTTCATCGCCATCAGCGCCAGCCAGAAATTGGCGACCGACGCGCCGGCGATGGCGAGCAGCATGACGATCTGGTCGATCCACCTGTTGCGGTAGACGGCCGCCGCCATGCCGGCCGGCACGCCGAGACAGATGGCCATGGCGTAGCTCGTCAGCGCCAGCGTGAACGTATAGGGAAAGCGCTCCGCGATCTCGCTGGTCACCGGCAGGCTGGAGTGGATGGAAACGCCGAAGTCGCCTTTGATGGCGTTCAGCAGAAAGGCTAGATACTGCAAGACCAGCGGCTGGCCGAGACCGAGCCGGATGCGCATCGCCTCGACGGCGGCCTCCGGCGCCTCGGGCCCCGCCATCATGCGGGCCGGATCGCCAGGCAGCATGCGAATGGCGATGAACACCATGAGCGACACGCCGAGAACGATCAACGGCAGCGCCAGGAGCTTTCTGGCTACGTAGGTCTTCACCGCCGCTCTCCGATGCAAGGTGCGAAAGGGACGGGCCGAGGCCCGCCCCCATCAGGATTTCGAACTCAGGAGGACTTGTCCACATAGGCGGCGCGGACGTCGCCGCCCGGCACGACCCAGATGCCCTCGATACCCTTCTTGACGCCGACGAGGTCCTGCTTGACGTAGAGCAGCACCATCGGCGCCTCGGTGTTCACGATCCTCTGCGCCTGGTCGTAGAGCTCCTTGCGCTTGGCCGGATCGGCGGTGCTCGCCGCTGTATCGAGCAGCTGGTCGAACTCCTCGTTGGAGAAGAAGCCCAGATTGGCGCCGGCCGGAGCCCAGCTGTCGGTGTCGTAGAGCGGGCGAAGCTGCTGGTCGGGATTGAAGCCGCCCGACGACCACGACGCGATCACCGAACCCAGATTGTCGGCCTTCTTGGCATCCGGATCGTTGAAGGCGGCCTTGGTCCAAACGCCGCTTTCCAGCGTGCGGATCTCCAGCTTCACGCCGATCTTGGCCCACATGCCCTGCAGCGCCTCGGCGATGTTGGCCTCCGGCTCCTGCACGGCCACCGACATCGAGAAGCCGTCCGCGACGCCGGCCTCTTCCAGAAGCGCCTTGGCCTTGTCGACGTCGTAGGGATAGGGCTGCGCTTCATCCAGGTGATAGGGCGGAATCGGCGCGAGCGGCGAATCGGCCGGCGTGCCGTAGCCACGGAGCAGCGCCTGGACCAGGGCGTCGCGGTCGGTGGCGTAGTTGAGCGCCTGGCGCACCTTGACGTCGTCGAGCGGCTCGATCTGGACGTTGAGCGCGATCCAGAACACGGCCGACCCGCTCTGGGCGATCAGATCCATATCGGGGTTGTTTTCCACACCCTGGGCAAACACCGGCGGCAGCGGATTGACGATGTCGGCATCGCCGGTCTGCAACGCCATGTTCATCACCGACTGCTCGGCCGACCAGGTCCATTTGAGCTGCTCGACCTTGGCCTTGTCGCCCCAATAGTCGGGATTGGCCTCTTCGAGCACATAGTTGCCGGAACTCCACTCGACGAACTTGAACGGCCCGGTTCCGACCGGCACGCGGCCAAGATCGCCCTTTTCCGCTTCGGCCGGAGAAACGATCGAGGCCTGGGCCGAGGTCAACAGGTCGAGAAAGGCGGGATAGTTGCGCGTCAGCACGATCGTCAGCGTGTGCGGATCGCTCGCCTCGACGCTCTGAAGCAGCGGCCGCAGGCGCCCGGCCCCAGCCAGGCCTAGCGATTCGTCCATCAGCCGCTCGAAGGATGCCTTGGCGGCCTCGGCGTCGAAATCCGAACCGTCATGAAATTTGACACCTTCGCGCAGATGGAAGGTCCACGTCAGACCGTCTTCGCTGACCGACCATTCGGTCGCCAGCGATGGATGAACCTTCAGGTCCTCGCCACGCGCGACCAGTCCCTCATACATCGGCTCCAGCACGTCGCCGGTGAACGTCGCCGTCTGATCAGCGGGATCCATGCTGCGCGGCGGTTCGGACTGCAAAATGGTGACCGTCGTCTGAGCCTCGGCGCGGACGATCCCCGCCGTTGAGCCGACGACGGCGAGGCAGGCCAACGCGATGCCGCGCAGGGCCAGAGCTTCGACGTGACGTAGCATGGCTTTTCCCCTTCCTTTAATTCACCGAAACCGGAAACCAATCCTAGTTTGGTTTCCATTCACCCACTTGACGGCCCTATTGGTTCATGTGTTGAAATAAGTGTCAAGCGAACGTTTGGGATGAAAGTTTAAGCATGTTCAGCCCCGCCCAACTGCAATTGCTGCGTCTGATCAGCGAGGCGGGGCCGCTCAGCCGCACCGAGCTGGCCGCGCGCACCAGCATGAGCAAGGCGGCCGTGTCGATGCTGACCCGCGAGCTCGTGGACAAGGGCATTCTGATGCCGACGGAAACCGTCCGCGGCACCGGGCGGCCGGCGATCCGGCTGGGCCTCGATTCCTCGTCGGCCTATTTCGTCGGCGTGTCGCTGGTGGAGACGCCGGTGGTGATGGTGCTGGCCGACCTCCACGGCGAGGTCGTGCGCCGGCATGAGATCGGCTGGTCCAACGACCCCACCGAGATCGGCCGGCTGATCGCCGGCGGACTGCCGGAACTGACGGCCGGCGGCGAACAGATCTCCGGGGTGGGTGTGGCGCTGTCGGGATACGTCGATCCGTCGCAGACCACCTGCCTCAAATCGACGCTGCTCGGCTGGCAGGACGTGGCCGCCGCCGGGCTCATGGAAGCCGAGATCGGCCTGCCCACGGCGATCGAGAACGATGCCAAGGCGGTGGCGCTGGGCGAAAAGCTGTTCGGCGCGGCCCGCGACAGCCGCTCCTTCAGCCTCATCTCGGTCGGCGACGGCATCGGTTGCGCCCATGTGATCGACGGCCGCCTCTATCGCGGCTTCCGCGGCGGCGCCGGCGAGATCGCCCATGCGACCATCGAGCCTGACGGCCTGCCCTGCCGCTGCGGCAAGCGCGGCTGCCTCGACACCGTCTCCTCGCTGATGGCCATCCGCTCCAGCGCCCGCGCCGCAGGCCTACCCGGCGAGGTCGCGGCCTTGGAACGCCTGGCCGGCGCCGGCAACGGCGAAGCGATCGCCATCCTGCACCGCGCCGGCGCGGCCCTGGGGCTCGCGATCGCCCAGATCATCCAGATCATCGATCCCGAGCGGATCGTCGTCACCCATTGTCACGGGGTCCTCGACGGGCTCTACGGCACGGTGACACGCACCGCCATCGAGGCCAACGTGCTGCCGCGCGTGGCCGGCGAGATCGACATCCAGTTCCGCCACGTCTCGAGCGACGTCTGGGCGCGCGGCGCCGCCAGCATCGCCGCCGACAAGTTCCTGTCCAATCCCATTCTTCATCCAGGGGAGGCCGCCTGATGCGCATCGCCGTCGGAGGCATTCATGTCGAGTGCAGCACCTACAATCCGGTGCTGATCGAAGAGCACGATTTCCGCGTGGTTCGCGGCGAAGCGCTGACCGCCGACGCCCGGTTTGCCTTTCTCAAGGACTACGACGCCGAGTTCCTGCCGACGCTGCATGCCCGCGCGGTCCCCTGCGGCCCGGTGAGCCGCAGGGCCTACGAGGCCTTCAAGGCCGATTTCCTGGCTCGACTCCAGGCCCTGGGGCCGATCGACGGGCTCTATCTGGCCATGCACGGCGCGATGAACGTCGAGGGCATGGACGATGCCGAGGGCGACTGGATCACGGCGGCACGCGCCGTCGTCGGCGACGCCGTGCCCGTCTCGGCGAGCTACGACCTGCACGGCAATCTGAGCCAGCGCATCATCGATGCGCTCGACATGTACTCGACCTACCGCACGGCGCCACACATCGACGTCGAGGAGACCATGCGGCGCGCCGTGACCATGCTGGTCAGGAGCATCGAGACCGGAGAGCGGCCGATCCTGCTCTGGGCGCCGATCCCGCTGGTTCTGCCGGGCGAACGCACGTCGACGGAGGATCAGCCGGCCAAGCGCCTCTATGCCGGGCTGCCCGCGCTCGACGCCCTGCCCGGCATCTGGGACGCCTCGCTGAACGTCGGCTACGTCTGGGCCGACGAGCCGCGTGCCACGGCCGCTGCGATCTTCACCGGCACCGATCGCGACGTGCTGGAGACCCAAGCCAAGGCGCTGGCACAAAGCTATTGGGACGTGCGGGACGAATTCGCCTTCGGCCCCAAGACCGGCAGCATCGAGGACTGCGTCGGCTGGGCGATCGCCTCTGCGACCCGTCCCGTCATCCTGGCCGATTCCGGTGACAACCCGACCGGCGGCGGCGTCGGAGACCGCGCCGATGTGCTGGCCGAACTGATCCGCCGCGACGCGCAGGACACCGTCGTCGTCGGCATCACCGACCGCCCCGCGCTGGAGGCCGCGTTCGCGGCCGGTCTCGGCGCGACGCTGTCGCTTGCCGTCGGCGCCAGCCTCGATCCTTCGAGCCCGCGCGTCACGGTGGAGGCCAAAGTGCTGCGCCTGGTCGATGCGGCAGACGCATCCGAACGCGAGGCGGTGGTGCGCTTCGGCGGCATCACGCTGGTTCTCGCCGCGCGTCGCCGCCCCTATCACGACATCGCGGATTTCGCGCGGCTCGGGCTCGATCCGAAGACGGCCGGCATCGTCGTGGTCAAATCCGGCTATCTCTCGCCGGAGTTGGCGCCGATCGCCAATCCGAACCTGATGGCACTGTCGCCGGGTGTCGTCGACCAGGATATCGAGCGCCTGCCGCGCCCGCGCAAGGCGAAGCCGACCTGGCCGTTCGACAAGACCTTCGAATTCGAGCCGCAGGTCGCTCTGTCGGCGCGGTCGGCGGCACGGCTCGGAGTACCGGCGAAGTCATGAGCCAGGGCGAGCCGGTCCGAACGCCGACTACGGCGCCGCCTGTCCTCTCCGTCGAGGGGCTGAGAACCTATTTCGACACGGATCGCGGCATGGTGCGCTCGGTGGACGGCGTCGACCTGTCGGTCGCGCGCGGCGAGACGCTGGCGCTGGTCGGCGAGTCCGGATCCGGCAAGAGCGTCACCAGCCTGTCGCTCATGCGGCTGATCATGCCGCCGGGCAAGATTGCCGGCGGCCGCATGACCTTTATCGGCGACAGCGGCCCGATCGATCTCGTCCAGGCTTCGGAAGCCGAGATGCGGCGCGTCCGGGGCAACCAGATCGGCATGATCTTCCAGGAGCCGATGACCTCGCTCAATCCGGTGCAGACCTGTGGCGACCAGATCGCCGAGGCGATCACGCTGCACCAGCGCAAGGGCCGAAGCGCGGCGCGCGAACTGGCCGTCGAAATGCTGCGCAAGGTCGGCATTCCGGCGCCCGAGGCCCGCGCCCGCGATTACCCGCACCAGATGTCGGGCGGCATGCGCCAGCGCGTGATGATCGCCATGGCGCTCTGCTGCCGGCCGGCCCTCCTGATCGCCGACGAGCCGACCACGGCGCTGGACGTCACCATCCAGGCGCAGATCCTGAAGCTCATGAAGGATCTGCAAGACGAGATCGGCATGGCGATCCTCTTCATCACCCACAATCTCGCCGTGGTGGCGGAAGTCGCCGACCGGGTGGCGGTGATGTATGGCGGCCGCGTCGTCGAAGCGGGCGACGTCGACGCCGTCTTTTCTCATCCGCGCCATCCCTACACCAAGGGATTGCTGGAAAGCGTGCCGCGGCAGGGCGCGGGCATGGTCGATGACAAGGGCCGGCGGCGCCTGCACGCCATTCGCGGCACGGTTCCGAGCCCGCTCAAGCTGCCGCCCGGCTGCGCCTTCGCGCCACGCTGCGACTATGCGATCGACGCCTGCCGCGCCGAGGTGCCGGCCTTGATGGCGACCGACCAGCCGGACCATCGCGCACGCTGCGTCCGCTGGGAGGCCGTATGACGATGTCGCTCACCAGCCGCACCGCAAAGGCGCCGCTGCTCGAGGTGAAGAACCTCAAGACCCATTTCCCCGTAACCGAGGGCATGCTGTCGCGCACCGTCGGCCATGTCCACGCCGTCGACGACGTCAGCTTCACCGTCGACCACAGCGAGGTGGTGGGTCTGGTCGGCGAATCCGGCTCCGGCAAGACCACGGTCGGACGCTCGCTGATCCGCCTGACGCGCGCCACCGATGGCGTGATCCGCTTCGACGGCAAGGACCTCACGACGCTCTCCGACCGGGCCTTCCAGCCTTACCGGCGGCAGATGCAGATGATCTTTCAGGACCCTTTCGGCAGTCTCGATCCGCGCAAGCGCGTCGACGCGATCATCGGCGAGGCGCTGTCGATCCATCGCCTCGGCAAGCGGTCGGAGCGGCGTGGCCGCATCGCCGAACTGCTGCGGCTCGTGGGTCTTTCGGAGGAGGCCATGCGGCGCTATCCGCACGAATTCTCCGGCGGCCAGCGCCAGCGTATCGGCATTGCCCGGGCGTTGGCGGTCGAGCCGCGTTTCCTGATCGCCGACGAGCCGGTGTCAGCGCTCGACGTGTCGGTGCAGGCGCAGATCGTCAATCTGATCCAGGATCTCCAGTCGGACCTCGGGCTGTCGCTGCTGTTCATCGCGCACGATCTCGGCGTGGTCGAGCATCTCTGCGACCGCACCATCGTCATGTATCTGGGAAAGATCATGGAGACGGGACCGACGCGTCAACTCTACGCCGCACCGCGCCATCCCTATACGCGCGCCCTGCTTTCGGCCGCCCCCTCGCTCGACCGCGACGCCGCGCGCGAGAAGCAGGTACTGGAAGGCGAGGTGCCGAGCCCAATCCATCCGCCGTCCGGCTGCGTCTTCCGCACCCGCTGCCCCTACGCCATCAAGGACTGCGCGGAGATCGTGCCGCCGGCCGTCGAAGTCGGACCGGCGCATGTCTCGGCCTGCATCCGGACCGAGCTTTTCCAATGAGAAGGGCGGTCTCCGACCAGCGCCGATGGGCGCATGCCCTTGATTTGCGCATTCCATCTGAACAATTCGCACGCTTGTATACAAAATGTGCAATATACGCTTGGACTCTGGGATCATAGAAGCTAAGAATGCAATATGACCCTTTCTGAAGGCGCGCCCGCGCTACTTTGCGTGCAAGACCTCAGCGTCGATTTCGGCGCCAACCGCGTCGTCGATCGCCTGAGCTTCGAGGTTCATCCGGGTCGCACGCTGGCCATCGTCGGAGAATCCGGCTCGGGCAAGTCGGTCACCTCGCTGTCGATCATGCGGCTCGTGGAGTTCATGCACGGCCGCATCGCCGAAGGCCGGATCCTGTTCGACGGCGCGAGCGGACCGGTCGACCTCGTCAAGCAGCCGGAAAAGGCGATGCGGGCGATCCGCGGCAACGAGATCGCGATGATCTTCCAGGAGCCGATGACCTCGCTGAACCCGGTCTTCACCGTCGGCGACTAGATCGTCGAGGTCCTGTCCCTGCACGAAGGGCACAGCCGGGCCTCCGCCCGCGCCGAAGCGCAACGGCTTCTCGAACTCGTTCGTCTGGCCGACGCGCGCGACCTTCTGCGGCGCTATCCGCACCAGCTGTCCGGCGGCATGCGCCAGCGCGTGATGATTGCCATGGCGCTCGCCTGCCGGCCGAAGCTCCTGATCGCCGACGAGCCGACCACGGCGCTCGACGTCACCATCCAGGCGCAGATCCTGACCATCATTCGCGATCTTCAGCGCGAACTGGGCATGGCGGTGATCTTCATCACCCACGACATGGGCGTCGTCGCCGAGATGGCGGACGACGTGGTCGTCATGCACCAAGGCCACAAGGTCGAGGAGGCGCCGGCCCTCGAGCTCTTCGCCCAGCCGCGCTAGGCCTATACCCGGGCGCTGCTCTCGGCTGTGCCGAAGCTCGGCAGCATGACCGGCCAGCCCCTGCCCCGCCGCATGCCGATTACGGTGATGGAAGATGGCGCCGCGCGCACCCTTGGCGAGGAGCGCATCCACGACACGGCGCGTTACGACCGCCCGCCTGTCGTCGCCATCGACGATCTGGTCGCGCGCTTCGACATCCGCAAAGGCCTGCTCGGCGGCGTCACCCACCGGGTGCACGCGGTCGAGAAGGTGAGCTTCGAGATCTATCCCGGCGAGACGCTGGCGCTCGTCGGTGAATCGGGCTCGGGCAAATCGACCATCGGCCGCGTCATCCAGCAGTTGCAGGAGCCCACCGGCGGCGACATCCGCTTCGACGGCAAGCGGGTCGCCGACATGGGGCGAGCCGAGCGCACGAGCCTGCGCCAGAAGGTGCAGTACATCTTCCAGGATCCCTTTGCCTCGCTCGATCCGCGCAAGACGGTCGGCTTTTCCATCGCCGAACCGATCCGCACCCACGGCCTGCTCGACTCGTCCAAGGCGATCAACGCCCGCGTGCGGCAATTGCTGGAGCGCGTAGGCCTCGAACCCTCCCATGCTCAGCGCTATCCGCACGAATTCTCCGGCGGCCAGCGCCAGCGCGTCTGCATCGCCCGCGCGCTCGCCTCCAACCCCAAGCTGATCATCGCCGACGAGGCGCTCTCCGCACTCGACGTCTCGATCCAGGCGCAGATCATCGATCTCTTGATGGAGTTGCAGGAAGAAGAAGGCCTCGCCTATCTCTTCATCAGCCACGACATGGCGGTGGTGGAAAAGATCAGCCACCGCGTCGCGGTGCTCTATCTCGGCTAGATCGTCGAGTTCGGCCCGCGTCAGGCGGTGTTCGAGAACCCCCGCCACTCCTATACGCAACGCCTGCTCTCCGCCGTGCCGGTCGCCGAACCCGGCCAGCGCAAGAATCGCCCGCTTCTAGAGGGCGAGATCGTCAGTCCGGTGCGCGCTGTGGGCGACGAGCCGCAGATCCTGGCCCTTGCCGAAGCCAAGCCCGGCCATTTCGTCGCCGCCGAGGCGCCCCTCGTCCTTTCCGCCTGATATCCGCAACCCAAGGAGCCCGCCATGCCTTCGACGAAACGCCTCCTGTCAGCCGCCCTGCTGGCGACCGTGTTCGCCCTGCCCTCCGCGTTGCCTGCCCAGGCGGCCGGCGACCTCACCGTGTCTTCGCCGCAGGATCCGGGGAGTTGGGATCCGCTCGACACCTACCTGATCAACTGGGCGTCGGTCGCCACCAACATCTTCGAAGGCCTGACCTATCGCGGGCCGGACACCAAGCTGGTGCCGGGTCTGGCCACCGAATGGACCGTCTCGGACGACGGCAAGACCATCCGCTTCAAGCTGCGCGAGGGCGTCACCTTCCACGACGGCGAGCCGTTCAACGCCGACGCGGTGAAGTACAGCTTCGATCGTCTGTTGGGCGAGGAAGGCGGCAAGGGGCCGCAGCAGTCGAACTATACGGTGATCGACAGCGTCGAGGTGATCGACGAGAGCACGGTCGACTTCCATCTGAAGGAGCCCGACCCGGTGCTCCTGACCAAGCTCGCCGGCTACGGCGCGATGATCGTGCCGCCGAAATACATCGAGGAGCACGGCGACGAGTACTTCAACAACAATCCGGTCGGCACCGGCCCGTTCAAGTTCGTCTCCTATGCGCCGCGCGAGTCGATCAAGATGGAGGCGAACAAGGACTATTGGGGCGACGTGCCGAAGCTCGACACCGTCACCTATCGCTTCATCCCCGAGCCGTCGACGGCGGTGGCCGAACTGCAGGCCGGGCGCGTCGACATCGTCATCCCGCCGACCATTCCGATCGGCATGATCCCGACCATCGAGGACGACCCGAACCTGTCGATCGTCAGCGTCACCGGCCCGACCGTCGCGGCGCTGCGCTTCAACACGCGGGACGGCATCACCAAGGACGAGAACGTGCGCAAGGCGCTGATCATGGCGGTCGACCGCCAGGCGATCATCGACTCGATCCTCGCCGGCCAGGCCAAGCCCATCGCCAGCTTCCAGGGCCCCCTCTCCTTCGGCAACGATCCGGCAATGGAGCCCCTGCCCTACGATCCCGGCAAGGCACAGGAACTGCTGACGGCGGCCGGCGTCCAGCCGGGGGCGACTGTCCAGATCGACGTGCGCGGCAACGACGCGACCTTCGGCGAGGTGGCCCAGGCGATCGCCGCCTATCTCTCGGCGGTCGGCATCACCGCCACCATCAAGCCTTACGAGACCAACGTCTTTCTGAACGACATCATCCCAAACGGGCGCACCGGCGAGATGTTTCAGCAGGGTTGGGGCGGCTGGACCTTCGACTACGACAACACCGCCTATCTGATGTACCACACCGGCGAACGCTGGAATCCGTATGACAGCGATCCGGACCTCGACAAGATGCTGGAGGCCCAGCGCGGCATCACCGACAAGGATAAGCGCGAGAAGATGCTGTAGGACATCGCCCACTACACGGCCGACCGTGCGCTGGAGATGCCGCTCTACAACATCAACGCGGTCTACGCGATCAACAAGCGGGTGAAGAACTTCGACGCCGCGCCGGACAACCGGATGCGTCTCAACGAAGTCACCGTGGAATAGAACTGCAAAAGGCCGCCGGCGCCACGCGTCGGCGGCCCATGATTGTTGGATCGCATCGTGGCGCGCTTTCTTGTCTATCGCATCCTGCAGGCCATCTTCGTGGTGTTGGTGGTGACGCTGATCGTCTCCTTCGCCATCCGCCTAACGGGCGACCCCGCGATCATGCTGACGCAGGGCGCGGGCAGCGTCACCGAGGAGGATCTGGCGCGCATCCGCGAAGCGCTCGGTCTCAACCAGTCCTTCCTCGCGCAATATATCGGCTTTCTCAAAGGGCTTCTGGTCGGCGATTTCGGCCGCTCCTTCATGGGGGGCACGCAGGTCGGCATGCTGATCGGCCGCGCCCTGCCGGCGACGCTGCTTCTCGCCTTCGCCTCGTTGTTCGTCTCGATCGTCATTTCCATTCCGCTCGGCATCAAGGCCGCCGTGTCGCGAGGGCGTTGGGCGGACCAGTTGATCCGCATTCTGTCCCTGATCGGCCTGTCGTTCCCGAACTTCTGGCTGGCGATCATGCTGGTGCTCCTGTTTTCGATCACCTTCCGGCTGCTGCCGCCGAGCGGCATGGAAGGCTTCAAGAGCTTCGTCATGCCCGCCGTGACCATGGGCATCATCCTGACCGCGACCAACGTGCGCCTGGTGCGCACCACGATGCTGGAGACGCTCAGCGCGCAATACGTCATGGTGGCTCGCGCCAAGGGCCTGAGCGAATCCGTCGTGCTCTACAAGCATGCGCTGCGCAACTGCGCGATCCCGCTGATCACCTATTTCGGCCTGCAGTTCGGCGGCCTGCTCGGCGGCATCGTCGTCATCGAGCGGGTGTTCAACTGGCCGGGCATGGGCACGCTCGCCTTCGACGCCGTGGCGTCGCGCGACTATCCGGTGCTCCAAGGCGTCATCACGGTGCTGTCGCTGCTGATCATCGGCGTCAATCTAGTGGTCGACATCGCTTACGGGATCATCGATCCCCGCATTCGCACGGAGTAGCCGATGTCCGTCGAGACCATCCGCAGACCCCAACGTTTCGCTCGCTACCGGTCGCTGGAATTTGTCCTCGGCATCCTCTTCGTCGGCGGCATCGGACTAGCCGTGTTGTTGTCCGGCCTGCTGTTTCCGGATGGCGGCATGAAGGTCGACCTGATGGCGCGGCTCACCCCGCCCTTCTCCGACTGGGCGCATCCGTTCGGCACCGACCCGCTCGGCCGCGACGTACTCGCCCGCGTCGTCATCGGCGGCCGGATCTCGCTGATGGTCGGCATCTTCTCGGTGGCCGGCGCCGTGGTGATCGGCGTCGTCATGGGTCTCGTCTCGGGCTATTATCGCGGCGTCTGGGACATCGTCGTCATGCGCTTCGCCGACGTCCAGCTCGCCCTGCCCTTCATCCTTCTCGCCATCACCTTCATCGCCATCATCGGCGGCGGCGTCACCAACATGATCATCCTCCTGATCGTGTCGCAGTGGGTGCAATACGCCCGCCTGGTGCGCGGCTCGGTGCTGGCGCTGCGCGAGCGCGAGTTCATCCAATCGGCGCGCGCCATCGGCGTGCGCGACGGCGCGATCCTGTTCCAGCACCTGTTGCCCAACCTGCTCGGTCCCGTCATCGTGCTGATCACGCTCAATGTCGCCACCAACATTCTTCTCGAAAGCAGCCTCACCTTTCTCGGCCTCGGCGCCGATCCGGTGATCCCGAGCTGGGGCGGCATGCTGGCGGAGGGCCGCACCTACCTGCAGAGCGCCTGGTGGGTCAGCGTCTTTCCCGGCCTAGCCATCCTCTTCACCGTGCTCGGCCTCAATCTTCTCGGCGACTGGCTGCGCGACACGCTCGATCCGACAGGACGCACCCGCCTATGACGCTTCTTCTCGAAACGACCTTCGAGCCGTCGCTCGACCAGCTCGTCGCGCGTTACGGCACGTCGATCCATGCCGGCGGAGCGCTGGAAGCCTGGGTGTTCGCCGCCGAGGCGCCCCGCCGTGCCGCCGAAGCGAAGCTGGCCGAGGCAGGCGTCACGGCGCGGCTGCGCAGCGCCTACAAGCCGCTCGTGCACTTCTTTTTGGAGGAGGTGGACCTCGAGGGCGTGACCGCGGTTCACATCGTCTGTCCCACCCTGGCGACGAGCCCGTTGCGATTCCGCCTGGAGGCCTATCCGCTGGCCGACATGCTGGGCGGCATTCCGCTGACCCTCGAAGACGGTGCGGCGGACGGCTTCGGCTACGAGGTCGCGTTGACCACCGCGTCCGGCGAGACGCGCCACAGCGTGTTCGCGCCGAACCGGCAGCATCAGGATGCCATGGGCCATGCGCTCGTCTCGCCTACGGGATGGATCAAGTGGACCGGCCCGAACGGCGAAAGCGAGGATGCCGCCTTCCTCACTGACTATCAGACGCTGTTCGACGGGGCGATCGCGGCCGTCGCGGAGCACCCCTGGGGCGAGGACGAGCCGCTGTTCGAGGAGCTCTCGATCGTCGCGACGCTGCCCTGGGCGGACCGTCCGCTGCCGGTCGGGCACGAGACGGTCAGCCTGGCCGAAGCGCTGCACGAGGACCTCTATTTCACCCTGCTCGAACTCTTCCAGAAGCGATCCGGCCGCAAGCTGGGTAACCGCGATCTGCGCCCTGGCCAGATCGTGCCGGACATCCGCATCGCCGAGGGTCCATTGAGGCTCAAGGTCGAAACCCGGCCACTCGATACCTCGGAGCCGGAGCGGCCACGCCACGACCTCGAAACCGCGACCAACGCCCTCAGCCCGCATCAGGTGCGCGAAGCCCTGGGCGGGATCGACGGAGACGCCTTCGAGAGCCGCTCGCGCGCCGGACGGCGGGTCAACGCCGTGCATCATGCCGGCACTGATGCCGGCGTAATCATCAGCGGCGGCCAACACGCCAACGAGACCTCGGGCGTGGTCGGGGCCTTGCGCGCCGCGATGCGGCTGGCCGAGCGGCCAAGCACGCATTTCGTGATCTCGCCGATGGAGAATGTCGACGGCTATGCCCTGCACGGCCGCCTGACCGCCACCAATCCTTCGCACATGCACCACGCCGCGCGCTACACCGCCTTCGGCAACGACCTCGAATACGAGACGGTCGAGCCGCTGCACGAGAAGGCGATCCGCAAGGAAGCCTTGCGCCGCTCCGGCGCGCTCCTACACGTCAATCTGCACGGCTACCCGGCGCACGAATGGACGCGGCCGCTGACCGGCTACCTGCCGCGCGGCTTCGAGATGTGGAGCCTGCCCAAGGGGTTCTTCCTGATCCTGCGCCACTATCCGGACTGGACGGAGCGCGGCGAGGCGCTGCTTGAACAGGTCACCGCCCACCTTTCGGCCATCCCGGCCCTGACGGCGCTGAACGAGCGGCAGCTTTCGCTCTACGAGCGCCATGCCGGACCGCCGGGCTTTCGCATGATCAACGGTTTTCCGTGCCAGGTCACCGTGACCGAGCAGCACCCCGCGCCCCTGATCCTCATCACCGAATACCCGGACGAGACGATCGAGGGCGAGGCCTTCGTCGATGCCCACACCGCGCAGATGGAAACGGTGCTGTCGGCCTATGAGGCCTTCCAGGGGTTGATGCGCACGAGCTGAGATGCGCCGACTCATTCCCCCGTCATCCTCGGCCTCCGGGCCGAGAATCCAGAGCCGCCCCATGCGCAGTTGTCTTTCGTGACGCTATGAAGCGTACCATCGGTGACCAAAGGCCTGGATTCTCGACGGAGCCCGAGAATGACAAAGCGGAAGCCGCGGCAAGAGCGCAGGTACCACCGATAGCAAGCGCTATTCCGGCACACCGTCGACAAGGCGCGGCAGGCCTGCCGGATTGCCCTCTTTCAGGACCTCGGGCAGAAGACCTTCCGGCAGGTCCTGATAGCAGACCGGCCGCAGGAAGCGGCGGATAGCCAGCGAGCCGACAGAGGTCGTCCGACTGTCGGACGTCGCGGGATACGGGCCGCCGTGCACCATGGCGTGGCTAACCTCGACGCCCGTCGGCCAGCCATTGGCCAGGATACGGCCGGCGCGCCGCTCCAGCACCGGCAAGAGGGTGCGAGCATCGCCGTGGTCGGCTTCGGTCAGATGCAAGGTCGCGGTCAACTGGCCTTCCAGCGCCTCGGCCGCACGCACCATGTCGGCGGTGGTCCTGCAGCGCACGATCAGCGAGCTGGCGCCGAAATTCTCCTGCTGCAGCGCCTCGTCGTCGAGGAAGTTGTCGATGTCGGTGGAGAGCAGCGCCGCCTGGCAGTCGTTGGGCGCCTCGCTTGCCTTGCCACGCTCCAGGAGTTCGACCCCGGTGAGGCCCGACAGCGCGCCGAGGCCAGTCTGGTAGGCCCGGCTGATGCCGGGCGTCAGCATGGTCGCCGCAGCGCTCGCCGCAAGCGCCGTCCTGGCCGCGCTCACGAAACGGTCGAGAGCCTCGCCCTCGACGGCGAATACCAGGCCGGGATTGGTGCAGAACTGGCCGGCGCCCATCGTCAGCGAGCCGACGAAGGCCTCGCCCAGCGCCTCGGCCTTGGCTTCCATGGCAGCCGGCATGAGGAACACCGGGTTGACGCTGCTCATCTCGGCATAGACCGGGATCGGCTCGGGCCGCGCCGCCGCGATCTGGCAGAGCGCCAGACCGGCCGCACGCGAGCCGGTGAAGCCGACCGCCTTGATGCGCGGATCGGCGACCAGGGCGGCGCCCAGCTCCTTGGACGGGCCGGTCAGAAGCGAGAACACCCCCTCGGGGAGGCCGCATTCGCTGACCGCTTCGCGGATCGCCCGACCCACCATCTCGCTGGTGCCGGGATGAGCAGGATGGCCCTTGACCACGACCGGGCAGCCCGCCGCGAGTGCCGAGGCCGTGTCGCCGCCAGCCACCGAAAAGGCGAGCGGGAAATTGCTCGCACCGAAGACGGCCACAGGGCCGAGTGCGATATGGCGCTGGCGCAGGTCGACGCGCGGCGCCGGCTTGCGGTCCGGCAGGGCCGGGTCGATGCGCAGATCCAGGAACTCGCCGCGCCGCACCACGCCGGCAAAGAGTCGAAGCTGGTTGGCGGTGCGACCGCGCTCGCCGGTGAGGCGCGCCGCCGGCAGGCCGCTTTCGGCGCAGGCGCGCTCGACCAGCGGCTCGCCCAGCGCCTCGATCTTGGCCGCGACCGTCTCCAGAAACCGCGCCCGGGTTTCGAGATCGGTCTCGCGATAGGTATCGAAAGCCTCGGCTGCCAGCGCGCAGGCGCGCTCGACCTCTGCCGGACCGGCCGCCGCGAAGGCCGGTTCGAGCGTCTCGCCCGTCGCCGGGTTCACGGCGGCGAAGGTCTCGCTGGCCTGGACATCCTGGGAGCCGATCAGGATTTCGCCGGTGATCGTCATGGTTCTCCTCCGGGTTCGGTCGTTTGCGTCGCCCGTGGCCTACGGCAATTGGAAGCCGTGAGCAAATGGGTCGCGGTCGTCGATAAAGATCGTGTTGAGACCGGTCATGCGTGCCCAGCCCGCAATGGACGGAATGATCGCCGGCTTGCCGCCCACCTCGACGGCCGCCTCCACGCGTCCCTTGAACAGCGAACCGATGATGCTTTCGTGGATGAACTCGTCGCCGACGGCAAGCCGCCCTTTGGCCGCCCATTGCGCCATGCGCGCCGAGGTGCCGGTGCCGCAGGGCGAACGGTCGATCGCCTTTTCGCCGTAGAACACCGCGTTCTTGGCCGTCGCCCCTTCGACGGTCGGCGCGCCGGTCCACAGGATGTGCCGCAACCCGTTGATGGCGGCGTGCTCGGGATGCTGGAAGGTGTAGCGCTCGTTCAGCGCCAGGCGCAGCGCCCGGCTCCAGCGGATCAGGTCGAGGGAGGTGGCGTCCGCGATATCGCGAAACGCCTCCTGCGCCTCGACGATCGCGTAGAAATTGCCGCCATAGGCGACGTCGACCACCAGAGGCCCGAGCCCCGGGCATTCGACCTCCAGGTTCTCCGCATGCAGGAAGGCGGGCACGTTGGTGATCCGCACCTCCTCCACATGCTCGCCGTTCTGGACGTATTCGGCGGTGACGAGACCGGCCGGCGTGTCGAGCCGAAGCATTCCCGGCGTTTTCGGCGTCACCAGCCCATGTTCCAGCGCCATGGTGACGGTGCCGATGGTGCCGTGGCCGCACATGGGCAGGCAGCCCGACGTCTCGATGAAGAGAATGGCGATGTCGCAGTCCTCCCGCGTCGGCGGGTAGAGGATCGAGCCCGACATGATGTCGTGGCCGCGCGGCTCGAACATCAGGCCGGTGCGGATCCAGTCGTATTCAGCCATGAAGTGCGCCCGCTTCTCCAGCATGGTCGCACCGTTGAGTTGCGGGCCGCCGCCGGCGACGAGGCGGACCGGATTGCCACAGGTGTGGCCGTCGATACAGAAGAACGAGTGACGCGCCATGGCGAAAGTCCTCGAAGGCGGTTGCGATCAGAAGCGGTCGGGCCGGAACGGCCGCATATCGATGGCGGGCTCGTGGCCGCAGACGAGGTCGGCGACGAGCCGGCCGGTGCCGGCCGATTGGGTCAGGCCGAGATGGCCGTGGCCGAAAGCATAGACGATATTCGGGCTGGCGCGCGAGACGCCGATCGCCGGTAAAGTGTCGGGCAAGGATGGCCGGAAGCCCATCCATTGCCGCCCGCCCTCGCGCTTCAGACCTGGCAGAAAGCGCGTCGCCTTTTCCAGCATGGCGTCGGCGCGCTTGTAGTTCGGCGGCCGCTTGAGGCCGCCCAGCTCGACCGCGCCGCCGACCCGCAAGCCGCTCGACAGCGGCGTGATGACGAAGCCATGCGCCACGAAGATGAGCTGCAGGCGCACGTCGAAGGCGTCGGCCGGCAGGGTGGTGTTGTAGCCGCGCTCGGTCTCCAGCGGGATCTTGTCGCCGAGCGGCTGGCTGAGCGCCTTCGACCAGGCTCCGGCGGCGATCACCGCCTGGCGCGCTCTGAGCGTCTCACCGCCTTGCAGGTCGATCGCGACGCCCCCGTCGACCGGCCTGACCGCCGTCGCCGCCGCGATGCGGATCACAGCCCCTCGCGCCGTCAGCCGGTCCGACAGAGCGACAGCGAAGTCGTACGGATCGGAGACCACCTGCCAGCTCGGCACGAAGGTGCCGGCGACGAAGCGCGGCGACAGGCCCGGCTGCATCTCGGCCAGCTCCGCGCCGCGCACATGGCGATAGGCGATGCCGGCCTCGTCGCGCTTTTGCCAGCCCGGCAAGGATGCCTTGAACTCGCGCTCGCTTTCGTGGAGCTCCAGCGAGCCGTCGGAGCGCACCCTATCCTGCAGCCCCGCCGCCGCGACGACACCGTGCATCTCTCGTTCGCTGAGGTGCATCAGCGCCGACTGTGCGGCGATCGAGGCTTTCGTGCGATCCGGCCATCCGGCGCGCCAGAAGCGCAGCAGCCAGGGCGCGATCTGCGGCAAATAGCCGGGCGGGATGGCCAGCGGCCCGAGCGGATCCATCAGCCAGCCCGGCACACGCCCGACCATGCCCATGGAGGCGATCGGCAGGATATCGGAATAGGCGAGCGCGCCAGCATTGCCGAAGCTCGCGCCCTGCGCGACGCCTTCGCGATCGATCAGGAGCACGCGCCGACCCGCCTCGACCAGCTTCCAAGCGGCCGCCAAGCCGACGATGCCGGCGCCGACGATGACGACGTCCAAGGACTCGGCCTGATCCGCGTTGGGCTCGCTCATCGTGGTGCTCCGTGCCCGCCCCCGTTGGCGGTGCGGATGTAAAGCTCGTCGCCGGCCTTCAGGCGGACGTCGCTGGCATACGCCAGCGCCTCCCCCTCGCCGCCGGCGCGTTTGACGGTCAGACCGTTGGTTCCGCCCGCCGCACCGCCGGCCAAGCCCCAGACCGGCAGGCGGTTGCGGGTGTAGCCTGCCGAAAGCACCGCCGCCCCGCGCAGCCGATAGACGAGGTCGACCCCCTTACCGCCGGAATGAACGCCTTGGCCCTCATCGGTCTCGTTGAGCGCCTTGCGCATCACCGTCAGGCCGTAGCGCTGCTCGGCGATCTCCACCGGGCAGTTGAAGGTATCGCCATGGCTCGCCGAATACATCGCATCGAGGCCATCCATACCCGCCGTGGCGCCCCAACCGCCCATCTGCGGCTCCACCATGGTGAAGCGGCGGCCGGTGTCGGGATGGTCGCCCGCCACCACCGTGCCGCAGATCGAGGCGAAATGGCCGGCCGGCAACCGGTCGGGCATCGCCTCGGCGAGACAGCGCCACAGCATGTCGTAGAGGCGTATGCGGGTTTCCGAATAATAGCCGTGCGGCGCCGAGCCGGCGGCGTGGAAGACGGTGCCCGGATCGGTGATCACCTCGAGCAGGCGGAACGAACCGTCGTTGGCGAACAGCGTCGGATCGGCGAGCGCCTTGTAGATCATCTGGCAGGAGATCACGGCGCCGTCGCGGCTGGTGTTGTAGGGCGCGGCCTTCTGCGCCGGATTGCCCGAGAGATCGACGGTGAAACGATCCGGCGCGATGGTGATCGCGGCGCGCCAGAGATCGCCGGAATCCTGCTCCTCCTCGATCGCGTAAGTGCCGGCCGGCAGCGTCGCCAGTCCGGCTTTTGCCCGACGCTCACCCTCGTCGAACAGCTTGTCCAACGCATGGCGGAAGGTCGCCAGGCCATAGCTTCGGACGATCTGCCGGATGCGTCCTTCGGCCTTGCGGCTGGCGGCGATCTGCGCCCACAGGTCGCCGCGCACGAAATCCGGCTGGCGGGAGTTGGCCGCGACGATGTCGAAGACGGAGTCGACCGCCCGCCCCGCCTCGTAGAGCCGGATCGCCGGCAGCCGCAGCCCCTCGGCGAAGATTTCCGAGACGTCGACGGCCATCGACCCCGGCGTCTTGCCGCCGACGTCGTTCCAGTGGGCGATCGAGGCGGCCCAGGCGACGAGCTCGCCCTCGGCAAAGACCGGCAGGGCGATCACCACGTCGTTGAGATGGGTGACGCCGCCATAATAGGGATCGTTGGTGACGAAGAGGTCGCCGTCGCGGATCGTCTCGAGCCCGTGAATCTCGACGATCTTCCGGACCGCTTTGTCGAGCACGCCGACGAAGGTCGGGATGCCGGCGCCGGAACTCACCAGCTCGCCGGTGGCGCTGGTGATCCCGGTGCCGACGTCCAGCACCTCATAGATGATCGGGCTCATTGCCGTTTTCTTCAGAACGGCGAACATCTCGTCGGCGGCCGCGACGAGCCCCGCCTGGATGACGTCGACGGTGAACCGATCGAGGGCGGGGTCTCCGGTCATGGGCTCAGCCGCAGACCGTCATGTCGCGGGACAGCTTCGACAGGATTTCCGGTCCGTCCTCGCGCAGCACCACGATCTCCTCCAGCCGCACGCCGAAGCGCCCCGGCAGATAGATGCCCGGCTCGATCGAAAACACCATGCCGGTTTCGAGCACGGTTTCCGAAGTGGCAGTGAGATAGGGCGGCTCGTGGCCTTCGAGGCCCATGCCGTGGCCGGTGCGATGGGTGAAGTATTCGCCGTAGCCTGCGTCCGTGATGACGCCGCGCGCCGCCGCGTCCACCGCCTTGGCCTTCACGCCGGGCTTTGCTGCGGCCAACGCCGCCTGCACCGCCTTCTCGACCGTGGCATGCACCTCGGCATAACCTTCCGGTGCTTCGCCGACCACCGCCATGCGGGTGATGTCGGAGGAGAAGTCGCCCTTGCGCGCGCCGATGTCGACGACCACTGCGTCGCCCTTTTGCAGCGGCCGATCGCTCGCCGAATGATGCGGAAAGGCGCCGTTCGGTCCGCCGCCGACAATGGTGAACAGCGGGCTCGCGCCGTTTTCGGCGAAATGCCCGCGCACCGCTGCCGCCACCTCGTTCTCGGTGACGCCCGGTTTGATCGCGGCAAGCGCCACCTTGACCGCCGCGTCGTCGATCGCGGCGTTCATCTTGAGTTCGGCGACTTCCGCCTCGCTCTTCTTCATGCGAAGCCGGCCCACCGTCTCCGCCGCATAAGCGTGGTGCGTATTGGGCAAAGTCTCCAGCACGAGCAGCGAGAAATCGGTGCGCATGGTCTCGTCGACGGCCACCGAATGGGCCCGCATCACCCCGATATCGGCGAGCGCGGCGGTCAGCGCGGCCTGAGGCCCGTCTTCGTCCGCCCACATGTGGAACGCGATGTCGGTGTTTTCCCGCGCCCCTTCGGCGTTGAGCGCCGGCATCAGGAAGGCCTCCTTCTCCAGGCCGATCAAGAGCAGGCAGGGCCGCTCGTCGGCGTGGGTGTGAAAACCCGCGACCCAGTGCATGTACGGCCCGGGTCCGAGGGCGACGAGATCGCATCGCGTCTCGGCCATGCACTCGCGCAGCATGGCGAGGCGTTCGGCGGTTCGGCTGTCGGTCATGACCTTATCGTGCCTTCTCGATTCTCACATCAAACGTCGACGCCATAGACGGCTTTGGCGTGCGTCGCGCTGATAAAACCGTTCTTGACGTCCTTTTTCACCGCTTGCGGATCCCGCTCCCTGGGATCGCCCAAACCGCCGCCATTGCCGGTGACGATGCGGATCACGTCGCCGGCGTCGACGGTGAGACCGGAAACGAAGGAGTAGCGTTCGGTCGCCCCATCCGTGCGAACCACTTCAGCATAGTTCGGCGAACCCTCGTGCCCGCCGTCGAGCGCCCAGGGCAGCACCTTGGATCGGGTGTAGCCCATGGTCAGGAACGAGTCGTCCTCGCGCACCCGATATTCGAGCTTGATGCCACGGCCGCCGGTCCACTGGCCTTCGCCACCCGGCTCCATGTTCAGCTCCATGCGGTCGACGAAGAGGCCGTTGCGGGCCTCGGAAATCTCCGCCGGGCAGTTGTAGGTCTCCCCGTGGAAGCCGGAGAAGATCGCGCTGTTGCCGTCGGCGCCGCGACTGGCGCCCCAGCCACCCACCTCCGGCTCGATGATCGTGTACTGGCGCCCCGTATCGGGATGCTTGCCGCCGATGAAGGTGCCACAGATCGAGCTGAAATGGCCCGCCGCCAGGCGTTCCGGCACGACCTTGGCGAGGCAGCGCCACATCAGGTCGTACACACGCACCTCGGTCTCGTAATAGAAGCCGATCGCCGCCGGCTCGCGGGCGTGGAACACCGTGCCTTCGCGGGTCAAAAGCTTGATCGGCCGGAACGATCCCTCGTTGCAGGGCGAATAGGGGTCGGTCAGCGATTTGAAGATCATCTGCGCCGACACCATCACGCCGTCGCGGCTGGTGTTGGTCGGGCCGGCATCCTGGTCCGGGTTGTCGCGCAGATCGACGACGAATTCGTCGTCGGAGACGGTGATCTTCACGTTGAACTGCCGGCCGTCGTCCTGCTCCTCCGTCAGTTCGAAGGTGCCGTGCGGCAGCTTGGCGAGTTCGGCACGCGACACCGCTTCGCCGAAGTCCATGAAGCCGGCCATCGCCCGCTCGAAGGTGGCCGCGCCGTATTTCTCCGCCAACTCCTGCAGCCGCTTCGCGCCGATGCGCACGGAGGCGATCGCCGCCCAGACGTCTCCCTCCAGGAAGTCGGGCATCCGGCTGTTGACCTTCAGGATCTCGAACACCGGTTCGATCGGCTCTCCCTTGGAGACGATCTTGATCGCCGGCAGACGCAGCCCTTCCTGGAAGATCTCGGTGGAATCGGCCGACAGCGATCCCGGCGCCTTGCCGCCGATGTCGGAATTGTGGGCGATGTTCGCCGTCCAGGCGATGATGCGGCCCTCGGCGAACACCGGCATGGCGACGATGATGTCGTTCAGATGGGTGACACCGCCGTAATAGGGATCGTTGGTGGCGAAGACGTCGCCCGGCTGGATGTCGTCCGGCCGGTCGAACTTCTTCACCAGCACTTTCACCGACTTGTCGAGCACGCCGATGAAGGCGGGAATGCCGGCACCAGAGGAGGCGATCCGCCCCTCCGCATCGAGAATGCCGGTGCCCATGTCGAGCACCTCGTAGATGATCGAGCTCATGGCCGTCTTCTTCATCGCCGCGAACATCTGGTCGGCGGTGGCCTGGAGCGAATTCTGGATGATCTCGAGCGTGATCGGGTCGTTTTCGAAAGCGGTCATGGCGCTCACTCCCGGCCGAGTTCGATGATCAGATTGCCGTAGCCGTCGATCGCGACCCGGTTGCCCGGATGGATGACCACCGTCGTGCCGGGATCCTCGACGATCGCGGGACCAGCGAAGGCCATGCCGGGCGACAGTGCCTCGCCGTCGTAGATCGTGGCCTCGTGCGTACCCTCCAGCGCGTAGTCGACGGCACGGCGGCCCTTTACCGCCGTCTCGACCGTCTCGCCGGTCGGCTCCTTCTTCTCCATCGCCAGCTTGCCGACCTCGGCGGAGGCGACGACGTGGATACCCAGAAGCTCCACCGGCGCCTTCAGGCGGTAGGTATATTCGCGCTCGTAGGCCTCGTGGAAGGAGGCCTCGATCTCGGCCAGTCGATCCGCCGTCACGCGGCCCGGGGCCAGCAGCACCTCGGTGGTGTGCTCCTGGTTCTGGTAACGGAACTTGCCGTAGCGCAGGAAGGTGACCTGCTCGGCTGGGATGCCTTCTTCGGCGAACTGCCGGCTCGCCCTGTCCTCGGTCTCCGCGAAGGTCTCCTCGATGGCGTCTTCGGCTCCCGATGCCAAGTCGAGCAGCCGCGTGACGAAGTAGTCGCGCCGCAGGTCCGACATCATCATGCCCCAGGCGGAGAAGACCGAGGCGCCCGCAGGCACCACCACTTTCCGGATGCCCAGTTCCTGAGCGAGCGCCACGGCATGCATGGCGCCGCCGCCGCCGAAGGCGACGAGGGTGAAGTCGCGCGGATCGTAGCCTCGATTGAGCGAGATCAGCTTCAGCGCATTGACCATGTTGTTGTTGGCGATGCGCACGATGCCGCGCGCCGCCTCGTCGGCATCGGTGCCAAGCTTCTCGCCGACAGCCTTGATCGCGGCTTCCGCAGAGGTCATGTCGGCATCGATCGCGCCGCCGCAGAAATAGTCGCGGTTGATCCGGCCGAGCCAGAGATTGGCGTCGGTGGTCGTCGCCTCCGTTCCGCCCCGGCCGTAGGCCGCCGGCCCGGGCATGGCGCCGGCCGACTGCGGGCCGACATGCAGCTTGCCGAAATCGTCGACCCAGGCGATCGAACCGCCGCCATTGCCGATCTCCACCAGATCGACCACCGGCACCATGATCGGATAGCCGGCCGAGGTGCGGTCGCGTTCGATCCAGTAGTCGGTCATGATCTTGACCTGGCCGTTCTCGATCAACGAGCACTTGGCCGTGGTGCCGCCGATGTCGAGCGCCAGGATGTTGGACTCGCCGATCAGCCGGCCCAACTCGGCCGCGCCCCAGAAGCCGGAAGCCGGTCCCGATTCCACCATGGTGATGGGGATCCTGGACACCGCGTCGATGGAATCCACCCCGCAGTTCGACTGCATGATGTAGGGGCTGCCTTTGAAGCCCTGATCCTTCAAGCCGCCGGCGAGCCGGCCAAGATAGCGCTCGGCGGTCGGCTGCACGTAGGCCGAGAGAACCGCCGTATTGGTGCGCTCGTATTCGCGCCACTCGCGGGTGATCTGGTGGGAGGCGACGGTCGCGACCTCCGGCCAAAGCTCGCGGATCGCTTCAAGCGCCGCCAGTTCGTGCGTCGGATTGGCGTAGGAATGGAGGAAGCAGAGGGCGATCGCCTCGACGCCTTCGCCTTTGAAGTCTTCCAGGATCGCCGCCAGGCCCGAGAGGTCGAGCGGCGTCATTTCATCGCCGTGATAGTCCATGCGGCCGGGCAGCTCGCGACGCAGATGGCGCTCCACGAAAGGCTTCGGCTTGCGGTAGTGCAGGTTGAAGAAGTCGGGCCGGTTGCCCCGCGCGATCTCCAGGATGTCGCGGAACCCTTCAGTGGTGATCAGCGCCACCTTGGCGCCCTTGCGCTCGGTCAGCGCGTTGATGACGACGGTGGTGCCGTGGGCAAGAAAGTCGATGTCGGTCGGCTGAATGCCGCTCTTCTCGATGACCTTGAGCACGCCCTCCTCGAAATTGGGCGGCGTGGTGTCTGACTTGGCGGTGCGGATCGTCTGCTTTCCGGTCTCCGGATCGGTCTCGAAGCAGACGAGATCGGTGAAGGTGCCGCCGACATCGGTGGCAACGCGAACGGTTGTCTTGGCCATCGTCATGATGCTCTGTCTTCAAGCGTCTGAATGAGAAGGAGGCAGGCGGCGCCGGGCAGCTTCAGCGTTTCGGCTGCGGTCACCCGCTCCGGTGTGTAATGTCCCGCCTCGGCAAGGCAGTTGAGGGTGCCGACGACCTTGCCGGCGACGACCACCGGCACGTTGATCACCGACTCGAAGCCGAGCGAGCGGATCAACTCATGATCGAAGAAGACAGCAGCGATCCCCTCGTAGTCGTTGGCGACGAAGGTCCGTCGTTCGCCCAGCACCTGGCGGCTCCAGTCGGTGGGGTTCGCCGGCTTGGTGCCCGACACCGGATAGGCCTCCGGCATGTTGGAATAGATCCGGCGCGCCATGCCGGTGCCCTCGTCGAAGGTCATCACCGTGAACAGCGGCGCGCCGACGGTCGCCTGGGCCAGAGCGCAGAGCGCGTCGAGCGCCGTCTCCGGCTGGGGCGCCGATACCGCCAAGGCTTCGGCCATCTTCGTCGCATCCATTCTCACGCCTCCCCGCTCTCGATCTCGAAGGCGTGCGGATAGTGTTTCCGGGCGAACGCCTCCGAGATGTAGCCTTCCTTCAGATCCTTCTCGACCGCCTCTTTCGGCCGTTCGGAGGCCGGTCCGTAACCGCCGCCCCCGCCGGTGGACAGCTCCAACACCGCATCCCTGGGCAGCAGGAAGCGCGTCGTCTTCGGCACCGAGGCCGATGAGCCGTCCGGCAGATGGGCGATCGCTGCGTTCGGCTTGGCCGTGCCGCCGCCGGTTAGTCCCCACGGTGCGGTCTTGGAGCGCTCCACGGCGGTGGTGATGTAGGTGTCCTCCAGCATGCGGAAGCGAAACTCGATGCCGGGGCCGCCGCGCCAGGTGCCGGGGCCGCCCGAATCCTGGGTGAGTGCGAGCCTGTCGATGAGCCAAGGGTTTTTCGCCTCCCACACCTCGATCGGCGAGAAGCGCGTCGCCGATTCCGAGATGTGCAGCATGGTGCCGCCGTCGCCGCCCTTCCAGGCGCCCTGCCCGACCGGATGCGGCGAGCCATCGGCCCAGGGCTCGCCCGTCCCCGCCCGTGTGCCCCACCAGACGACGGAGCAGATGCAGCCGCCGCTCTGGGCAGGCACCGCCTCCGGCAGCGCCTGGGCGATGGCGTTGTAGATCACCTCGATCGCCTGCAGCGCGGGCCAGCCGTAGAGAAAGCACGGCGCCGGTGGGCGCGGGTGAAACATGGTGCCCGGCCTCGTCATCACCTCCAGCGGCCGGAAATGGCCTTCGTGCGGCGCCTCGCCATAGCCGGCGAGCATGGTGATGGCGACGCGGCTCGCCGAAATCGTCGAGGGCAGCGGCGTGTTGACCGGTCCCGCCTGCTCGCCCGGCACGACCGAGAAGTCGACGCGCACGTCCGAGCCTCTCACCTCGACCGCCACCTCGAAGGGGATCGGATCGTCGGTGATGCCGTTGCTGTCCATCTCGCCGCGACCGACGTAGCGGCCGTCGGGGATGGCCTCGAAATAGGAGCGCACCACCCGCTCGCCGTGATCGAACATCGCTTCGACGGCGTTGACGAACTCGTCACGGCCGAAGCGGCGCACGACCTGCTCGAAGGCCGAAGCGCCGACGCGGCAGCCGACCACCTGGGCATTCAGGTCCCCGGCCACGAATTTCGGCACGCGGCTGTTGGCGACGACCATCCGATAAATGTCGTCGTTGAGCTCGCCGCGCTTGTAGATCTTGACGCCCGGATAGACCGTGCCCTCCTGGAAGACGTCGACCGTGTCGGTGCAGTAGGGATCCTTGCCGGCGATATCGAGCCAATGGCCCTTGATCGCGGTGTAGCCGATCAACTCGTCCTCGCCGAGGAACACCGGCATGACCACCGCCACGTCCTGCGGATGGGAGCCGGTGCCGAACGGCCAGTTGTACATCAGCATGTCGCCGGAAAAGAGATTGTCCGGCCCGCCGACGTTCTTAACCGCCTCTTGGACGCAGAAGTTCAGCGTGCCCATGAACATCGGCAGGCTCGGCGCCTGCGCGAGCAGCCGCATCTGCGGGTCGTAGATCGCCACGGCGAAATCGAGCACCTCGTAGATCACCGGCGAGAAGGCGGTGCGCACCAGTGCCCGCTTCATCTGGTTGGCGGCCGAGTTCAGCGCATGGCGCACCACCTCGGTGGTGATTGGATCGGCGCTGGCGGGATCGCCGAAGCGTTCGGTACCGGCCTTGTGCAGGATGGGGTCCGCGATCGCCATCAGTTCGCCTCCGAACGGGTAAGGACAAGTTCGCCCTGCTTGCCGACATCGGCCGTCCAGGCGGCATCGAGATAGAGCGTGGTGGTGCTTTCGGTGATCACCGCCGGCCCGTTGACCGGCGCGGCGATGGCCGCGCGCGGTACGACGCGGAACGGCACCCGGCCCTTTTTGTCGAAGGAGTAGGCGGAGAAGGTCTCTTCCGCCCCGGCTCCGACGGCAGCCACGGCCGCCTGCTCGCGGCGCGGCAGGCCTTGGCGAAGAGTGGCGCGGATCGAGACGATCTCCACTGCTTCGTCCATGGTGCCGCCGAAGCTGCGCCTGTATTCCGCAGAGAAGGCCTCGCGCACGGACGCGGCGCCGAGGCCGATCCGGCCTTCTTCCAAGGGCAACTCGATCGACAGCCAGTGCTCCTGGCCCTTGTAGCGCAGGTCGAGCCGCACGCTGCGCTCCGCCGCTTCGGTCAGATGCTCGCTGCGTTGGGCGATGCCCGCGAACAGATCGTCCAGCGTCTTGTTGACCATGGCGATCGCCGCATCGTCGAGGTCCATGATCCGGGTGCGCGCCGCCGACTGCACCATGTCGGCGCCGAGCAGCCCCCAGGCCGAGAAATTGCCGGCCAGCGGCGGCACGACGATCCGCTTCATCTGCAATTCGTCGGCGAGCAGCGTCGCCATCAGCGGACCCGCCCCGCCGAACGGCAGCAGCACCATGCCGCGCGGGTCGAGGCCCTGCTCCACCGAGACCTCGCGCATGGCATTGGCCATGGCGGCCGAAGCGATGCGCAAGACGCCGACGGCGGTCGCCTCGACCTCCTGGCCGATGGAGGCGGCCACCGGCGCGAGCGCGGTCTTCGCCTTGGCGATGTCGAGGGTAATGCCGGAAGCGAGGCGCCCGGGTCCGAGCATGCCGAGGAAGGCGGCGGCATCGGTCATCGCCGGCTCCGTACCGCCCTTACCATAGGCCGCCGGTCCCGGCACAGCGCCGGCGCTGCGCGGCCCGACCTTCATCAGACCGCCTACATCGATATGGGCGATGGAGCCGCCGCCGGAGCCGATCGAGCGCACGTCGACCCAGGGCGTCTGGATCGGCATGCCCTCGATCTCGCCTTCATAGAGAACCTGCGGCTTTCCGCCGACGATCAGCGCCGTGTCGAAGCTGGTGCCGCCGACGTCGGCGGTGACCAGCGCCTCGATGCCGAGCCGCTGCGCGATTTCGCTGGCGCCCTGCGCGCCGGCCACCGGCCCCGACATGATCGTCTCGAACGGCCGGTCCTCGGCCTCCGCAAACGTCATCGAGCCGCCGCCCGAGCGGGTGATCAACGAGGTTCCCTTGAAGCCGAGATCGCGCAATCGTCCGTCGAGCCGCTTCAGGTAATGCGACATGCGAGCGCGCACGAAGGCGTCGATCACCGTCGTCGAGGTGCGCTCGTATTCGCGGTATTCGCCGGAGATCCTGTGCGACAGCGAGACGCCGCCGGTAAAGCCCGCCTCGGCCAGGATTTCGGCGATGCGCAGCTCGTGCGCCGGGTTGGCGTAGGCGCTGATCAGGCAGACGGCGATGGAATCGACGCGTTCCGCCTGGAGGACTTCGAGCGCGGCATGCACCGAAGCCTCGTCGAGCGGCTTGTGCACGGTTCCGTCCGCCTTGATGCGTTCGATCGCTTCCAGGCGTCGATGGCGCGGCACCAGCGGCTCGGGCTGGCGCCAGAACAAATTGTACATCTCCGCCCGGTCGCCGCGCCGGATCTCCAGGACGTCGCGAAAACCCTCGGTGGTGATCAGGCCGACCTTGGCGCCACGCCGTTCCAAGAGCGCATTGAGGCCGACCGTGGTGCCGTGCAGGAAATACTCCGCGCGCTCGATCACGCTCTGCGGCACGTGCTGGCTGATCGCCGCGACGACGCCTTCGTCCGGCGCGTGCGGCACGGTCGGAACCTTGCCCTCGCCGGTCTCGCCCGTCTCCTCGTCGTAATAGACGAGGTCGGTGAAGGTGCCGCCGATATCGACGCCGATGCGCGTGGCCATGAAACTCTCCGAACTGTCAGTTGGGCGGCGCGAACCGGGGTGGCAGGGGTCCTCCCGCCGCCAGCGCTCGCAAGTCCGCCATGAGGTCGGCCGCCACCGGCACGCCGAGCGCCATCGCCTCGCGGCGCAGCGCATAGCGCCGGTCGCCGGGCAGGCGCTCCTGCCCTGCCTCGCGAATGCGCTCGATCAGGATTTCCAGACGCGCGGCAAAGCTTTCGCCGGCGCCGCGCCGGGGATCGATGAGGATGACGAGTTGGCCGGTCTTCGGCGTGACCGCGCCCGGATGATCCGACCAGTCGACCTCGAAGGAAAACTGCCCGCCGGTGAGCGCCGCCGAGAGAATCTCCACCATCATGGCCAGCGACGCCCCCTTGTGGCCGCCGAACGGCAGAAGCGCGCCGCCGTCGAGCACCGCGCGGGGATCAGTGGTCGGTTTGCCGTGGCGATCGACGCCGGAATTGGGCGGCAGGGCGTGGCCGTCTCGCGCGGCGACCTGCACGTCGCCATTGGCGATGGCGCTCGCCGCCTGGTCGAAGACCAGCGGATCGTCGTCGGCGCGCGGTGCGGCAAAGGCGATCGGGTTGGTGCCGAACACCGGCTTGGTGCCACCGTGGGGCACCACGCAGCCGAAGCTGTTGACGACGGAGAGCGCCACGAAGCCCTCGCGTGCGAACGGTTCGACATCGGGCCACAACGCGCCGAGATGGTGCGACTGCCGGATCGCCAGCGCCGCGATGCCGGTCTGCCGCGCCTTTTCGATCAATAGCGGCCGGGCCTTGGCGAGAGCCACCTGGGTGAAGCCGTTCATCGCGTCGGCCCGCACGAAACCGGCGGCGGCGTCCTCGACCACCGGCACGGCATGGCCGTCGACCCAGCCGCTCCGGAGCGTCGTCACATAGCCCGGCATGCGGAACAGGCCGTGGCTCTTCGAACCGTCCCGCTCGGCGGTGGCGCAGTTGTCGGCGAGGATCGCCGCGACCGAAGCGGACGTGCCGAAGCGGACGAGGATCGTCTTCAGCACGGCCACAAGATCGTCGAAGCCGACGCGAACCGTCTCGGGCGCCGGGGGTACCGCCACGGCCGTCATGGCGCGATGCCCTCCACGGCGGCACCCTCGCGAATGGCGTCGCGCAGCCTTGCCTCCTCGTCGGTCACCACTGGAATGGCGCCGATCAGTTCTCGCGTGTACTCGCTCTTCGGATTGGCAAAGATTTCAGCGACCGTGCCGGTCTCCACCAGCCGCCCCTTCTGAAACACGCTCACGCGGTCGGCGATGGCACGCACCACGGCGAGATCGTGGGTGATGAAGACATAGGTGAGCTTGCGCTCGACCCTGAGGCGGTTGAGCAGCGCCAGGATGCGCGCCTGCACCAGCACGTCGAGCGCCGAGGTCGGCTCGTCGAGCACCAGAAGCTCCGGGTCGCAGGCCAGCGCCCGGGCGATGGCGACGCGCTGGCGCTCGCCGCCCGACAGGCCGCGAGGCGAGCGCCGCGCATAGGCCGGGTCCAGCCCGACCTCTTCCAGATAGCTGGCGACGACGCCCGCGCGCTCGCGCCGGACGCCGAGACCGTGGACGTCGAGCGGCAGGCGTACGCTTGCCCCGACACTGCGGCGCGGATTGAGGGCCGACAGCGGATTCTGCTGGACGAACTGGATGGCCCGCTTCAGCTCGCGCGGCCGTTCGGCCGGCAGCGGCACGCCGTTGAAGCGCATCGACCCTTCGGTCGGCGGAAACAGCCCCAGCACCAGATTGGCGAGCGTCGTCTTGCCGGAGCCGGATTCGCCGACGATGGCGTGGCATTCCTCCCGGCGAAAAGCGATGGAGACGTCCGTTAGCGCCACGACCTCGTTGCCGTCGGCAGAGAAGGTCTTGCCGAGCCCGTCGAGTTCGAGGATCGGGATCATGCGCGCGCCTCCCCCGCCGACGGAAGCGGCTCGCCGCATCCCTCGTGCACGATCAGCGGGTTCAGGAAATCGGGGCTGCGCTCCGGCAGGTCCGGCAGCGCGCCTTCCGAGATCTTCGGGATCGCCGACAGAAGCGCCCGCGTATAGGGATGGCGAGGATCGCGGAAGAGCTGCTCGGTGGTGGCATGCTCGACCAGATTGCCACGATAGATCACATAGACCCGGTCGGCGAACTCGCGCACCACCCCGAGATTGTGCGAGATGAACAGCGTCGCCGTCCCCGTCTCGTCGGTCAGGTCGTTCATCAGCTTCAGCGTCTGCGCCTGGACGGTGACGTCGAGCGCCGTACCCGGCTCGTCGGCGATCAAGAGCGCCGGCCGGTTGACCAGCGCCATGGCGATCATCACCCGTTGGTTCATGCCGCCCGAAAGCTGAAAGGCATAGGACGAGAGCACACGCGCCGGATCGCCGATCGATACCTCGTCGAGGATCGCCATGGCGCGCTTGTCGGCGTCCGCGTCGCCGATCGCCGGATTGCCGGAGCGCAGCACGTCGCGAAACTGGGTGCGGATCGTATAGGTCGGATTGAGCGCCGAGGTCGGGTCCTGGAAGATCATGGCGACGCGGTTGCCGCGCCGCCGGGCGATCTCGGGGCCGCCGTCGACCGCCTCGATGCCGTCGAACCGGATCGAGCCGGAGGTGTGGACGCCGCGCCCCTCCTGCAGCAGGCCCATGGCGAGGCGCGCCGTCACCGACTTTCCCGAGCCGGACTCGCCGACCAGCGCCACTTTTTCGCCGGCCCGGACATGCAGCGAGATGCCGTGCAGAATCTCGCTGCGGTGATGCCGCCCACCGAAGGCCAGGCGCAGGTCGCGGATGGTGAGAACCGGTTCGCCCATCTCAGCCCTCCGCCTCGAAGGCTTCGCGCAGGCCGTCGCCGACCAGGTTGAAGGCGAGCACGATCAAGAGAATCGCCAGGCCCGGCCAGACGCTCAGCCACCAGGAGTCGGGCATGTAGCGCGCGCCGTCGGCCACCATCGAGCCGAGATCGGGCGTCGGCGGCTGCACGCCGAGGCCGAGAAAGGAAAGCGACGAGGCCATCAGCACGACGAAACCCACGTCGAGCATCATCTTGGTCAGGATCGACGGCCAGCAATTGGGCAGGATTTCGCGGAACAGGATGTGGAAGGTCGAGGCGCCGACCGTTTCGGCGGCCATGACGTAGCCTTCCTGCGCCTCGGAGCGCGTGACGTTGTAGATGAGGCGGGCGTACCAGGGCCACCACATGGCGGTGATCGCCAGCATGCCGTTCATCAGCGTGGGTTCGAGAAAGCCCATGATGGCGAGCGCCAGCACCAGCGGCGGCACCGCCAGGAAGACGTCGGTGAGCCGCATCAGCACGTAGTCGACCCAGCCCCCCTTATAGCCGGCGACGAGACCGACGGCGACGCCGACCGGGGTGGCGATCGCCAGCACGACGATGGCCATGATCAGCGCCAGCCGGTAGCCGAAGACGATGCGCGTCAGGAGATCGCGGCCGATCGTGTCTGTGCCCAGCCAGTGCGCGCCCGTCGGCGACTGGTTCATCGCGGCGAAATCGCCGATCGGCCCGACATGGGTCGGATAGGGCACGACCCATTCGGCAAAGATCGACGCGAACACGATCACCAGCATCAGAACCAGCCCGCCCACCGACAAGGGATTGGCAGTGAACGCCGCCAAGGCCTTGGAGCGCGATCGCCGGGGCTTGGCCAGGCTGGCGGGGGCGGACAAGGGCGTCTCGCTCATGGCTTGCCTCCCGCAAGGCGGATGCGCGGATTGATCAGCGCCACCACCACGTCGACCGCGATATTCACGATCAGGAAGGTGGCCGCGATGATCAGCACGGTGCCGACGATGGCGTCGAGGTCCTTCCTCAGGATCACGTCGACGCCGTAGCGCGACAGGCCGGGCCAGCCGAACACCTTTTCGACCAGGAAGGCGTTGCCGAGCAACGCCGCGAAGTCGAGCCCGAGAATGGTGAGCGTCGGGATGAAGGCCGGCCGGAAGACATAGCGGGTGGCGATGCGCCAGGGCCGGAAGCCATAGGCGCGCGCCATCTCCGCATAGGGCCGCTGATAGGCCTCGCCCATATTGGCGCGCGTCAGCCGGGCGGTCTGTCCCATGCCGGAGAGCGCAAGGGCGAGCGACGGCAGAACCAGATGATGGGCGGCGTCGAAGAAGGCCGCGACATTGCCCGCGATCAGCGTGTCGATCAGCAGGAAGCCCGTAACCGTCGCCGGTGCCGCCTGCGAGGCCAGCAGCCGTCCCTCGATCGGAAAGATTTCCCAGAAATAGCCGAACACCAGCTGCAGAATGACGCCCCAGACGAAGGCCGGCGTGCACACGCCGAGCAGCGCGATCAGCCGGCCGAGATGATCCGGTGTTCGCCCGCGAAAATGCGCCGAGACGATGCCGAGCGGCACGCCCAGCACCACCATCAGGATGCCGGAGCAGAGGACGAGTTCGAGCGTCGCAGGGAGAAACTGCGCGATGTCGGTGGCCACCGGCCGGTTGGTGTAGAGCGAGCGGCCCAGATCGCCATGGGCGAGCGACTTGATGAATTCGAAGTACTGAACCGGCAGCGAGGCGTCGAGATGGCGCGCCTTGCGCAGCGCCTCGACCTGCGCCTGGCTGGCGTTCGGCCCGAGCGCGATGCGGGCCGGATCGCCCGGCATCACCCGCGCGATCGCAAAGATCAGCATCGAGATGCCGATCAGGACGATGAGCGCAGCGCCGAGGCGATGAAGCAAGGGTTTCAGGATGGCCGACATGCGTTCGGTCTGGTCCTTCCGGGTTAGGTCGAGGCGGCAGCCGCTTAGACGACGAGGCGGTTGCCGACAGCGGGCGCGGCGGCGAATAACCCGAAGCGCTCGATCTCGGCCGACGGAGGTGGTTCGCAACTGCCGACGCGGCTTGGCGTCCAGCCGAAGCGCAGCTTGAGACCGGCCATGTGCTCGGCCAGCTTGAACGGCGCGAGCACGGCGTCGATCACCGGCACGCCGAGGATCGACTGCGCCTCGTGATGGAATCCGAATTCGCAGGTGCAGCCGAGCAGGATGGCTTCCGCGCCGTCCTCCTCGATCGCCCGCCGGCCGGCGGCGATGATCCGCTCCCTGGTGGTGCCCGGATCGCTCTGCAGCCACTCCACGCCGATATCGAGACTGCGCATGGAGGCAAGCCGATCCGCCGCGCCGTATTCGCGCACCCGGTCCGTCATCTGGTCGATGCACTTTTTCCGGGTGACGATCACCGAGAAACGATTGGCGAGCGTGGTGGCGAGTTGCACGCCCGCCAGGCACGGCCCGACCACGGCCATGGCGCCGGAAACCTCGCGCGCTTCCTTCAGCGCCGGATCGTAGAAGCAGCCGATCACCATGGCATCGACGCCACGCCGGCCGCCGTCATAGGCGAGCTTGACGATCTCGGCATAGGTCATCGCCTCGTAGGCGCGATATTCCACGTGGGTGAGCGGCGCCGGCAGGGCAAGCGAGACGACCTCTACCTCCGTGCCCTGGTCCTTGGCGCTCGCCAGCACCTCGGCGAACGGCTGGTCGTAGGCGTCCCATCCAACCGTATTCACCCAGAGAATGCGCTTGCTCATCGGCTTCCTCACCCACTTCCTTAGACTTCCTCACCCGCTTCCTTAGAAGAGACGAAGGCCGCCGGACGTTCGGCGGCCGTCGTGCCTCATTCCGTCATGCTGATTTCGCGGAACAGGAAGTTGAAGTTGTCGAGCGTGCGCTGCGACGCATCGGTCAGCTTCGGCACGCTCACCGCGTCACGAGCCACCATCACGCCCTTCAGCTCATAGGCGAAGATATCGGGGGCGAGCTCGCGCAGGCGCTTGTTCAGCTCCTTGTAGATCTCCGCTCGCTTGGTATCGTCGCTCTCGGCACGGCCTGCCTCCAGCAATTCGTCCACCTTGTCGTCCTTCAGATGCTCGGCCGACATCCAGGTGGCCGGGACCTTCGAGGAATACATGTTGTAAAGCAGCGAATCCGGGTCCGGCGTCAGGGCCGAGACGGCGATCTCCACGGCGTGCGGGGCCGTATCCGGCTTGGTCACCTGCTCGGTGACGAGCGCCCACGGCGTCTTGACGACTTTCACCGGGAAGCCGAGCTGCGAGAAGCTCGCCTGCATCAGAAGCGCGATGCGCTCGCGCGCCGGCACTTCGGCGATCCAGGCGATGTCGAGCGGGTTGTCGGCGGGGTCGTACTTGCACTCGGCCAGCTCCGCCTTGGCCTTCTCCATATCCTGCGAGAAATCCGGCACGGACTTGTCATAGCCCAGAAGACCGCTCGGCAACGCGCCGTTCATCGGTACGCCCTGGCTGTAGTCGTCGTTGATCTTGAGGATGTTCAACGTGTTCGCGTAGTCGAAGGCGTAGGTCAGAGCCAGCCGGCAATGCACGTCGTCGAGCGGCGGCCGGGCCGTGTTCAGCTTGATGTATTCGCCCGTGGAGCCGCCTTCGGCCACCAGGCTCATGCCATCTTCGCCAGCCAGCGCCCGGATCACCTCGGGGGGCAGCCACATGTCGGAGATGTCGTGCTCGCCGCGCCCCATCAGGGCGCGCACGGTCGAGGCTTCCAGGCCATAGCGGTAGCGAACGCGATCCGGCGCGTTGTCGGCGAAATCCAGGAAATAGCCGTCGAACTTGGTGAGCACGGTCTCCGACTGCGGGTTCTGCGATTCGACCTGATAGGCGCCCGATCCGGCGTCGTGCGACGACAGCCATGCCTCGCCGTAGTCGCCGAACTCGCCGTGATCGCCATCCTGCTTGTTGGCCATGACCGTCTTGGAATCGAGAATGGGCAGGCGCACCAGCGCCGCGAGGAACGGCGCATACGGCTCGGTCAGAGTGAACTTGACGGTCTTGGGATCTACCGCCTCGACTGTCTCGACGCGCCCCTCGAACAGACTGGAAAGCCCTTGCCCCAACGCCATCATGCGGTTGAGCGAGAAGACCACGTCGTCGGCCGTCAGCGGATTGCCGGAATGGAACTTGACGCCGTCGTGGAGGGTGAAGGTGTAGGTCTTGCCGTCGACCGACCAGCTGTCGGCGAGCAGCGGCTCGACGCCCGGTCCGCCCTTCTTCGGATAGACCAGCGTGTCGTAGATGTTCACCATCAGCACGGTGTCGGCGTAGTCGGTGGCCTTGGCCGGATCAATCTCGCCAACGGGGGATTCATCGAGTTCCAGCACATGCTCGGCCCAGGATGGCGTCGCCACCAAGATCGGCGATGCCAGCATCGCAGCCGAAAGCATGGCCCTGCTCAAAAGTCGCATCGAGTCTGCTCCTATTCCTCGGGAAAGACCTTGAAACGTGGCGCCCGCGGGAACGGCAGCCGGTCGGTGCGGGCAGGAAAATCTGTCTCGACCGGCGAAGAGAAACGTATGACAGGAAATTTATTTCGTATAGGGGATTTTGTGTGCAAACTGCATTTTTGCCTGCTCAAACATCATGCAGGCCTTGTGCGGCCGGCTGTCCAAAGATTTTTTGAGAGGCAGACCCGCAATATTTGACGTTCCGAAGGCGGCCGCCGCCACGCGCCGGCAAAATTCAACGTAAGCTTGTGCACAAGCAGCCGGGACATCTTTACCTCGTCAGCAATCCGTGTTTTTCCTATAGGAAACAGCGGCACCTCGGCATTCGATGACAATCTCCGCCCAATGATTTTCGCGTCACACGCTCCGCGCCGGGATACCTTGCCGGCGTGCGGGATACGCCGCTGCAGTTTTCGATCGAAACGACAGATGAGCCTGCCCCGCCGATGAGCCGCCCTCGCCGAACGTCTTCGCCATCCAACGCCGCGCCTCGATCCGCCCCGGTACGCCGTCAGCCACAGCGCGACACGGACTCGATCGCCGAGGTCCTGCGGCGGCTGCGTCGCGAGGCGCACCTGACCCTGCAGGAGCTCGGCGAGCGCGCGGGGCTCGCTCCGTCGACGCTGTCGAAAATCGAAAACGGCCAGATGTCGCCCACCTACGAGACCATTCTCAATCTCGCGGCGGGCCTGCGGATCGATGTGACGGAACTCTTCACCGGCGGCGCGGCCTCTCATGTCGGCGGCCGCCGCACCGTCACACGCCGGGGCGATGGCATCCGCCGCGCCACCGACCAGTACACCTACGAAATGCTGGCGGCCGAGTTATCCGGCAAGCAGTTCATTCCGCTGCTGACGACCATCGAGGCGCGTTCGCTGGCCGAGTTTCCCGGCCTGGTCCAGCACGCGGGCGAAGAGTTCTTCTATGTCCTGGCCGGCCAAGTGACGCTGCACACCGAACACTATGCGCCGACGGTGCTGGATGTCGGCGACAGCTGCTATTTCGACAGCACGATGGGCCATGCCTGCGTGTCATCCGGGGATGAGCCGGCCCAGATTCTGTGGATATGCTCGCGCGTCATGGCGCCGCTCGACGATTGACGGTCGAGGCCTTTCGCCCGAAGGTGCTGGTCTCAAAAAGATTCCCATCTCCGCCGTGTGTGGCTAAGATACTCACTGAGCGTAACGCTTGCATTGACAACGAAAACATCAAACGTTTCACTCGCTCGTCGATCGCTGCTCGGGTGCCATGCGACTCTCGCATAAAACATATCATTCTCTGTTTCTGGCGCCGGCGCTTTGCCTGAGCATCGCGGTTGTCATGATGCCGGCCGTGCTGACGCTGCTGGCCGCCTTCACCGACTGGGACGGCATCGGCGCGCCCACTTTCGTCGGCCTCGACAACTTCCGCGACCTCTCGTCCGATCCGGTCTTCTGGCTGGCGATCTGGCACAATGTGCAGTGGACGATCATCTTCCTGACCGTTCCGATGGCGATTGCGCTCGTCGCGGCCTCCATTCTGCTGACGCGCCGGCGCAGCGCCACGATCTTCCAGATCGTCTTTCTGCTGCCCTACGTCATCTCGCCGGTCGCCAACGCGGTGATCTGGCAGAACATCATCTTCAGTCCGGTATCGGGCCTGGTCGCCTTCATCTCGCGCACCGTCATGCCGCTCAGCAGCCCTCTGGCGACGCCCGACACGGCTCTTTATGCGGTCGCCTCGGTCGATATCTGGCACTTCTGGGGCTATCTCACGGTGATCTTCTTCGCCGCCATGCGCCAGATCCCCGAGGACCAGCTGGAAGCGGCCTTTCTGGAAGGCGCCAGCGGCTGGCAGGTGTTCTGGAACGTGGCGCTGCCCAACATCCTGCCGACCTTGGGGCTGATGCTGGTGCTCGTCACCATCTTCTCGTTCCTGACCTTCGACTACGTCTATCTGATCACCCAGGGCGGCCCGGCCCGCGCCACCGAAATCCTGTCGACCTTCGCCTACAAGTTCGCCTTCACCAGCTTTCAGGTCGGCAAGGCCGCGGCGGTCGCGCTGGTGATGAGTTTCTTCGGCCTATTGGCGTCGCTGGCCTATGTACGCCTCAGCCGATCGAGCATCGAGGCCTGACATGAGCGCCGCCACGAGACCCCTGTCGCGATCGCTCGCCAACCTTTTCCTGGCCGGTGGCGTCGTCGTCGCGCTCTTGCCCCTGCTGCTGGTGGCGGTGAACACCTTCAAGTCGCATCCTCAGATCGTCGCCAACCCGCTGAGCCTGCCGACCGGCATCGACTTTTCGAACTTCGCGCGCGCCTGGAAGGGCGGGCATTTCTCGACCGGGCTCGTCAACAGCCTGCTGATCACCGGCTCGACGGTGGTGCTGACCCTGTCCTGCGCCTCGCTCGCGGCGTTTTCGCTGGCGCGGCGAGAAATCCGCTACTGGCAGCTCGTGACCATCTACTTTCTCTGCGCGACGACGGTGCCGATCCAGCTGTTCCTGTTTCCGCTCTATTTCGTCTATGCCAAGCTCGGCATGGTCGGAAACTTCTTCGCGACCTCGCTGATCCTGGCGGCGATCAACCTGCCGATCTCGATCTTCCTGCTGCGGGCCTACGTCGTGTCGATCCCCAAGGAAATCGATGCCGCCGCCTTCATGGACGGTGCGACGCCGCTTCAGACGTTCTGGCACATCATCCTGCCCCTGATGCGTCCCGGCCTGGTAACGGTTTCGATCGTCGTCTTCCTGAACGCCTGGAACGAGTTCCTGATCACCTCGACCTTCCAGAAGGGCCGCGACAACGTCACCATGACGCTCGGCTATCTGTCGATGAACGGCACCTATGCCACGGACCAGGGCGCGATGATGGCCGGCGCCTTCATCCTCGTGGCGCCGATCATCGTCTTCTTCATCCTCATCCAACGCTTCTTCGTTGCCGGCATGGTCGGCGGCGCGGTCAAGGGATAGCCGATGTCCGCTTCCGGCCTCTCGCCCGAGGATCTCGCCCACAAGACCTATGCCGGCGTTCTCGGCAAGCTGATCGGCGTCTATCTCGGGCGCGCCGTCGAGGGCTGGCGCCACGAGGACATCGAAGCGACCTTCGGCGAGGTCGAGGACTACGTCCACCACCGCGTCGGCTGGCCGCTGATCGTGCCGGACGACGACATCTCCGGCACTTTTCTGTTCTATCGCGCGCTGGAGGATAACGGCTTTCCGCCCGACATCGCGCCGGCGACGATCGGCGACACGTGGCTCAACTACATCGTCGAAGACCGCACCGTCCTGTGGTGGGGCGGCCTCGGCCGCTCGACAGAGCACACCGCCTATCTGCGCCTCAAGGACGGCATCAAGGCGCCGCTGAGCGGGTCGGTCGAGCTGAACGGCCAGGGCATGGCCGAACAGATCGGCGCCGAGATCTTCATCGACACCTGGGCGCTCGCCAATCCGGGCGATCCGGAGCGGGCCGCGGCCATGGCCCGGGCGGCCGCCTCCGTCAGCCACGGCGGGGTCGCGGTCGAGGCGGCCTGCCTGCTCGCCGCGATGCAGGCCGCCGCCTTCACCGAGCGCGACATTTCGGCGCTCCTCGACCTCGGGCTCGGCTTCTGCCGTTCGGCGGAACTGGCCGGCGTGATCGAAGCGGTGCGCAAGGAGTGTCAGACATCGGCCGACGACTGGCGCGCCGTGCGCCATTGGCTCGAAATCAATCACGGATACGAGCGCTATCCGGGCAACTGCCCGATGGTGCCCAATCATGCGCTGCTGATCGCCGCCTTTCTGCTCGGTGGCGACGACTTCCAGAAGGGTCTCTCGATCGCCGTCTCCTCGGGCTGGGACACCGACTGCAATGCCGGCAATCTCGGCGCGCTGAACGGCATCCGCCTCGGGCTGGCCGGCCTGGAGACCGGCCCCGACTTCCGCGGCCCCGTCGCTGACCGGCTCTACGTCGTCGGTGCGGACGGCGGCGAGTGCCTGAGCGATGCGGCGATCGAGACCCGCCGAGCACTGCGGGCGAGCGCAGCCTTGCAAGGCCGCGACTACGCTCCGCCCGCCAGCCGCTTCGCCTTCGAATTTCCAGGATCGGTCCAGGGCTTCGAGCCCTGCCCGCATCACGCCGGCCGCCAGGCGGCCATACGCGTCTCGAATGCCAACCAGACAGGCCGCGGCAACGGTCTCTGCATCGGCGTCGAAGCGCTCGCGAAGGGCGTCACCGGGACCGTGTCGGTGCCGACCTTCATCGATCCCAAGCCTAGCGGCGCCGAGGACACCAGCTATTTCGAGGTGATCGCAAGCCCCTCGCTCTATGGCACGCAGACGGTGATCGCCGAGGTCGAGGGCCTGGCCGACGCCAATCCCTTGCTCCGCTTCTACGTGCTCTATTTCGACGAGACGGAACGGCTGGCGCGCGCGGCGGGCGAGCCCTTCGTTCTTGCCAGGGGCTCCAACAGGCTCGTCTGGGATGTCCCCGATCTCGGCGGCCATCCGATCCATCGTCTCGGCATCGAACTCATGGCCGACCGCCGGTTGTCCGGCGAGGTCGTGCTGCGCACTCTCGACTGGAGCGGCGCTCCCAGAGACCTCGCCTTCGGCACGGCGCGCGAACTGACGCCCGGCCTGACGCCGTGGGACACGGCGACGTTCTGGACCCGCTCCTTCGTCAGCTCGGCCAGGCACTATGCGACCGACATCTACAACACCTTCACCCTCTCCCATCCCGGCAAGGAGGGCGTGATCACCACCGGCACGCGCGACTGGACCGACTATTCCGTCGGCTCCGAACTCGTGCTCGAACTGCACGAGTGTGCCGGCCTCGTCGCGCGCGCGCGCGGCCATCGGCGCTACTATGCCGGCGTGGTGAAGGACGGCGAGGCGCTGATCATCCACCGTCATGACGATGCGCTGCGCGTCCTGGCGCGCACGCCCTATCGCTTCGAGCCGAATGCCCGCAAGCCGTTCGAGCTGACGGTGAAGGCGACACGAATCGACTTTGCCATTGACGGCGCCATCCTGGTGAGCGCCGTCGATGATACTCTTCCCAGCGGCGGCGCCGGCTTCCTGATCGAAGGCGGCACGGTGCCGGCCCGCGGCTTTTTCGTCCGGCGCCGATGAAGGAAGGCTGATGTCGACGCTCGCTCTGAAGAAACTCGTCAAGTCGTTCGGTCCGACCGAGGTGATCAAGTCCATCGACCTGGAGGTCGACCACGGCGATTTCGTCGTCTTCGTCGGCCCGTCCGGCTGCGGCAAGTCCACGCTTCTGCGGATGATCGCCGGGCTCGAGGCGCCGACCGACGGCGCGATCGAGATCGACGGCCGAGACGTCACCGGCATGCTGCCGCCGGACCGCGGCGTCGCCATGGTGTTTCAGTCCTACGCTCTCTATCCGCACATGACGGTGGAGGAAAACATCGGCTTCGGCCTCAAGATCCAGCACATGCCGAGGGAGAAACGGCGCGAGAAAGTGCTGGAGGCGGCCCGCATCCTGCAGCTGGAACACCTGCTGCGCCGCAAGCCGAAAGCACTGTCCGGCGGCCAGCGCCAGCGCGTCGCCATCGGTCGCGCCATCGTCAAGAGCCCGCGCATCTTCCTGTTCGACGAGCCGCTGTCCAATCTCGATGCCGAGTTAAGGGTGCAGATGCGCCTGGAGATCGCCCGGCTGCACCAGGATCTCGGTGCAACCATGATCTACGTGACGCACGACCAGGTCGAGGCGATGACGCTCGCCGACAAGATCGTGGTCCTGCGCGACGGCCGGCTGGAACAGGCCGGCCCGCCGGTCGAGCTTTACGCCAACCCCGACAATCTTTTCGTGGCGGGCTTCATTGGGTCCCCCAAGATGAATTTCGTGGAGGCTACGGTGGACGCGATCATCGACGGCATCGCACGTTTGAGCGCGCCAAGCTTCGGACCGCACCCGCTCACGGCGCGTCTTCGCGGCACCGACGCCCGCGCGGGGCAGCAGGTCATGGTCGGTTTTCGGCCCGAATGCAGCACCGTGAACCAGGAGGCGGGCAGTCCGGGCATCGTCAAAGTGGTGGAACAGCTTGGAAACCTGTCCTACCTGTATATTACAATGCAGAGCGGCGCCGAGGTGACGGTCGAGCAGCCACGGCTTACCGAGGTCCGCCCCGGTCAGCCCGTCGGCGTCGCGCTCGAGAATGATCAGCTCTTGGTGTTCGCGAAGGAGGGACAGCGCCTCTAATCGCGATGGGCACACTTGAATGCCACCGCTTAAGAGGCGCCGAAAGCGCTTATGTCGGAGCAATCGAAGCCACCGAAAAAACCCGTGACCCTGAAGGACGTTGCCCGGGAGGCCAACGTTTCCGTGGCCGCGGCCTCCTATGCGATGCGCGACAGCGGCACGGTCAGCCGCGAGATGCGCGAGCACGTCCGCGAGGTGGCCGCGCGGCTCGGCTACCGGCCGAACCGGTCGGCCCAGGCCGTCCGCATGGGCCGCAACACCACGCTCGGCCTGCTGCTGCCGGATCTGCGCAATCCCTATTTTCCCGCCTTGGCCCAGTCGCTCGAACACGAAGCCCGCAGGGCCGGCTACACCGTCATGCTGATCGACACGTCCGGCGCCGCCGAAAGCGAGATCGACGGTATGCGCCATCTGGAAAATCAGGGGGTCGCCGGCGCCATCTGGTGCCGCACTTCGAACGCCGAGCATCTCGAGGCGCTTCCCCACTTTGCCATGCCCGTTGCGGTGATCGGCACCCCTGACGCCGGCTACGACAATGTGACGACCCGCGACCTCGAAGGCGGGCGGCAGCTCGCGCGCCATCTGATCGACCACGGCCATCGATCGCTTGGCCTGATCACCAGCGCCGACATCATGGAAGGCAAGGACGATCGCAAGATCGGCTTCCTCGCCGAAGCCGAGGGCAAGGCGAAGATCGGCTGGCAGGTGCAGACGTCCTATGCCGTGCACCTGCCTCAGTACGTTTTCGAGAAGCTCAAGGAGCGTTCGGTCACGGCGGTGATGTGCGGCAACGACATGATCGCCATCGGCGTCCTGCGGGCTGCCCACGAACTTGGCTTACGGGTTCCCGACGACCTGTCGGTGGTCGGCTTCGACGACATCTCCTGGGCATCGATCGTCGTGCCGGCGCTGACCACGGTGCGCCAGCCCGTCGACCAGATGGCCGCGTCCGCGATGACGCTGCTGCTCAACCGCCTTGCCGAGCCGGAGCGCAGGATCCGGCACTACAAGGTGGACGTCCGGCTGATCTCACGCCAGAGCGTGGCCACCATCCCGGCGGCCGCGGCGAACTGACGGATTACAGCCCGAGGCTCGGAAGCCAGTAACGCTTGCCGGCCGCGATGCGCTTCTTGTCCATCCGGTCGAGCAGCGCGCAGCCCTTCAGCGCGATGTCGATGGCGTTGGCATGGCCGGCGCCGTGACTGAAGCTCTGGCCGGTCACCACATTGTCGGCCACCGAGCACACCGAGCCGCCCCGAAAACCGAATAGCGAGGCGAGCGTCACCACGGCCGCCGACTCGCGATCGCCGTTGAGCACGCCGGCGCGGTTGTAGGTACCGAGCAGCTCGATGTTCCAGGGCTGCATATAGCCGCCCACGCCCGGCCGCCCGGCGCCGACGAAATCGCTGTCGATCGACAGCGTGGTGCCGACGTGATAGCGCGCGCCGCTTTCGTCGGCCGCTTGAGCCATCGCCGCGACGACCTCGAAATGCGACGTCGCGGGATAGGCCCGGTCGATATAGGCGCGCGTCATGCCCTCCTCGCGCACCACACCGCTGGAGACCACGATGTCGCCGGGCTTCACATCGGTGCCGAGGCCGCCGGAGCCTCCGACCCTGAGGTAAGTGTGCGCCTTGGTGAACTCCATGAAGTCGTAAAGCAGAAGCTCGGCTTCCGACGATCCGCTGCCGCCGCTGACGATGGTGATGCGCGCGCCCTCGAAGCTGCCGGTATAGCTGGTGAACATACCGGACTGGCCGGCCAGTTCCACGTCGTCCATCAACTTCGAGATATGTTCGGCCGGATCGCCCTGATAATCGATCAACGGATCGCGCACCGTCACCAGCACGAAATCGCCGACCTTGTCGGGGTCGATCCGTGTCATGGCCGGCCTGCCGCCGACGCTCAAGCCGCGCTTCGGCACATTGTCCCAGAGCGCATAGCGCGCGTGGATCTCGTCGATGGCTCGCCTTCCGGCGACGTCGTCACGCGGCATCGGCCGTGGTCCTCTCTTGTTGTGCGTTCTTCAGTCCGGTGACGATGAAGCCGTCGGCGACCACCGTGCCGCGATGGACCACGATCCCCGCGGCACCGGATTCCAGCGCCGCGTCCCGGGTCTGCAGCCGATGTGCGCCGTCGATCTCGAAGGTGATGCGGTCGCCCTCGGCCGACAGCTTCAGTCGGCGCTTGCCGGCCGCCTCGCCGCCCACGACCATCGAGGCCAAAACATCGACGGTATCGTCGAAGCGCCTGACGATTTCGGCGCGGTCGCCGCGCAGGATGCCGCAATAATAGCGCCGGTGGCCGCGCGAGCGCACCACCAGGCCGCCGCCATCGTGGATGGAATAGTCGAGCGTGCTTTCGACCGAATAGTCGTCCCAGTCACGGCTGCCGAGCGTGGCGATGCCGTTTTCCTCCGGGTGGGAGATGCAGATCGTGTCGTTGAAGTCCGGCGCCAGATGCCGGGCCGAGCTGACCCACGCTCGCGTCCAGAACGGCGTCAGGTTCCAGATCGATTGCACCAGCATGCCCTCGATGCGCATCTCGGCCGGCGCCCCGCCCCAGTCGACGGAGACGAGCGTCACCGTCCCGTCGAAGCGTGTGTCGCAGCGCAATTCGATGCCGAGGCGATAGAGCGGCATGCCGTTCGTATGCGGCACGGTCCAGGCAAGCTCGCTTCCGGCAGACCATTCGCCTTCGAGGCGGCGGATCTCGTCGCTGGCATCGTAATAGAGTGCATAGAGCCGCGCCTCGACGCGCTCGTCCTTTTCGAGGCGCGCCGTCACCCTCTGGCCGGAATAGAGCGTCGGGCTCGCCACCATGGCAAAGCTCGACGACGCCGCGAACGGCTCCACGAAAACCGGCGTCGAAACCGATCCGGTGACGCCGAGCGAGAGCCCCTTCAGCTGCAGCGTCAAGCCCTTCCCCTCGCCGCCCCAGTCGATCACCGCCTGGCGGCCGGGGTGATGGGCACAGGGCGAAAAGCCCTGCGTCGAACCGGGAAAATCGAAGCCGTATTTGGGGCCCCCATCCGGCGCCGGCTCGCCTCTTGTGGCGCAGGCAGCCTTGACGATGGCGCGGGTCTCCCGCACGGCATCGGTGATCGCGGCCGCCCCGTCGGACGAGACCACGTACATGAAGTCCGACACCGGTCGCCGGAGATCGGGACCGGCATCGAGCGCCGAAAGCCCCAGGCGCACAGCGTTGAGGCAGCCGACATTGCCGGCGTTGCAGTCGGTGTCCCAACCGGCCGACGTGGCGATGGTCAGCGATCGGGCGAAATCGTCCCCGGCCATCAGGAACGCCATCAGCACGATCAGGTGGTTCGGCACCATGTGGCAGGGCCCGTCATAGTGGGCATAGCCGTGGTTCGCGGCGATCCAGGCACGGACCTCACGCCAGTCACGGGACTTGGCGCAGACGCCGCGCAAGGCTTCGATGACGCGCAGCAGATGCGGATCGGAGACATAGGCGAGGCCCCGGTCGAGCAGCGTCTCCACCCGTCGCTCGGAGAACGCCATCGCCTCCATCGTTGCGAGCAGAACGGCGGCGTCGAGCGCGATGCCGTCGTGGCTGACGGAGGCCGCTGCGCGCACCAGCCGGGAGGCCCGATCCGGATCGTTCGGGCAGGAAAGCGAGAAGGCGTCCATGAAGATCTGCGCGCCGATCTGCGCCGGCAGCCAGGCCCCGTTGACCGCATGGCTGCCGCTTGCCGGCGCCGCGATGCCATTCTTCAGGTTGAGAAAGGCAGTGTGCTCGGTCGAGCGGCCGAGACCGCCCCACCACAGGATGGTCTTCTCCTCGATGATGTAGTTGAGCCAGGTTCGGCCCACCATCTCAGGTGTCAGGCCTTCGGGATAGCCGTTGTCCTCGAGCGCCCGGAAAAAGGCGAAGGTGCCCGAGATGTCATCGTCGGGCAGGACGATCGGCAGCTTCATCCGGTCGTTGACGAAATAGGTGATCTCGCCGTGCGTCTCGATGATGCGCTCGTGGGTCCAGCCCTCCACGGGGCGGCCGTGATAGACGCCGATGATCTTGCCGAGCACGCCGGCATAGATCTTTTCCCGAGTGGCGTAATCCATGGTCAGGCCAGCACCGCGCGCATGATCAGATCGAGAAATCGGCCGTAGTCGGCGCGCGCGGCGACCTGGATCTCCGGCAGGTGCATCCAGCCGTGATGGTGGCGGAAGTCGGCCACCGTCTGGCCGAGCGTCAGTTCGCCCTTGGTCTCGACGCCGACGCGCGCCGGAACGGTCTCGATCAGGCTCGGATCGACGACCGAAGCTATGGCGAGGGAATCGATCAGCACGCAATAGGATTCGAAGCCGCGCCCCTGCACGAAGCGCACCATCCGTTCGACGATCTTGGCCTCGGGCCGCTCCGCCTCGCGCAGCGTGGCGAGCTGCGCCTCGGAAAAGTTGATGTCGAAATGCGTGGCCACGTCCAGCCCGACGGCCGTCACCGGCACGCCGGAGGCGAAGACCAACTGGGCCGCTTCCGGGTCCACGTAGACGTTCCATTCGCTCTGCGGCGTATCGCCTGTCGCGTTGGCGAAGGCATATGTGTTGAGACCGAAGGAGCCGGCGATCGAGACGACCCGGCCGACCAGCGGGACGATCTCGGGCGCCTTCATCAGCGCCATCGCGACGTTGGTGAGCGGCCCGAGCGTCACGATGGTGACGGCGCCGGGGTCCGCCTTCACCACGTCGATGATCTGATCGATGGCGTGCTTTTCGACCGGCTTCAGCTGCGGGGTGGGAAGATGCGTTTCGGCCATGCCGTCGGAGCCGTGCGAAAACGGGTCCTTGGGCAGCGGGCGCGCCAGCGGCTTGCCCATGCCGCGCGCCACCGGCACGTCGACGCGGCCGAGCAGCTCCAGCGTCTTCAGCGCGTTGGCAGTAGTAATATCGACAGGATAGTTGCCAGCCACCGAGGAAATGCCCAGCACCTCCAGCTCCGGCGACTTCAACGCCAGGATGATCGCCAGCGCGTCGTCCATTCCCGGATCCGTATCGATCAGGACCTTGGTCATCAGTGCACCGCTTCCCGAGTGGATTGAAGATCGCGAACCAGATCGCGGGCGACCGCGCGAAACGCCGGGTTGCCGGCCTCCGGGGGGCCGAACTGCCGGATCGCCAGGCTGGCGGCGGCAGTACCCATCGCGGCCGCTTCGCGCGCCGGCAATCCCTGCGCCAGGCCCACCATGGCCGCGCCGCCATAGGCGTTGCCGCCCCCGGTCACGTCGACGGGCGCGACGGGGACGCTTGGAACGAACCCGACGGTATCCGCCTCGATCCAGTAGCTGCCGCGCTCGCCGGCCCGCAGAAAAATGGTCGCCGGCAAGGCGCCGAGCGAGGCCAGCAAGGCGGCCTCGTCCTCGGTCTGAAACAGGGCCGCCGCCTCCTGCCGATTGATCGAGACTGCGTCGATCATGCCGGCGATCCGCTCGATCTCGGGGAGGTTTTCTGGAAGGCAGGCATTGGCCGCGATCTCCCAGAGGGTCGTGACCGGGTTCGCCGCCAACAGGGGAGCGAGTTCCGCCCAGAAGTCAGGATCGGTGTCGCGAAACACATAGAGGCCCCGCGCATCGGCAACGCGCCGCCTGATATCCGCAGCCGTCGGCTCGGTGCGCCTGAAATGCGCGACGCCGTAGACCGGCTCTTCGCTGCGTTCGCCATCCGGAAAGTAGCGCAGGGTGTTGCGCGGCGTGTGCGGATCGGCGATGCGCAGTCCCTCGGTGGAGAGGCCGTTGCGCTCCATCCAGGGACCGTAGGTGATGCAATAATCCTCGCCCGTCCCGATGGTCAGCACCGTATGGTCGCTGAACGGCGCCGCGCCCGACAAGGCATAGAGCCCTGCCCCACCGGGCACGCCGAGCCTCTCGCCGCCGTCGGCAAAGTGGATGTCATCGATCAAAACGGCCCCCGCGACGAGATCGCAGCGCTCAGTCACAACCGCACCGGACGAAGAACTGGCGCTGGCGGGGTCCATCGAACTCGTGGAAGAAGATGCCCTGCGAGTGGCCGAGCAGCAGCGCACCCTCGGTAATGATCAGCGGCAGGCTGACCCCCACCAGCACCGACTTCACATGGCCGGCAGCATCCTGCGGCGTGTCGAACTGGTGCTTGAAGTCGATACGCGTCGGCACCAGCCGGTCGATGTCGTCGTGAATGTCTTCGAGGCCTTTGGCGTCCCAGCGCGAGGTGATCGAAAGCCCGGCCGTCGTATGCGGCACGAAGACGATGCAAAGGCCGTCCTCGACGCCGCTCGCCTTCACCGCCTCGGCGACGGTCTGGGTAATCTCGGTGGCCCCGTTCTCCGACGTTGCGAGCTTGTGGTTGGACAGGGTCATGAAAAGCTCGTCTCGATCCGGCCGCCCTGGACGGTGGCGGCATCCCGGCAGTCCGACCAGGGTCCGGTCGCACCGCGCCCATAGTCGGCGCCGAGCAACTCGCTCAGATGCGCGGTCACGAGCGCCGGCCCGACGCTGGTGAGCAACGGCGAAAATTCCTCGGCGATGGCAGGCTGGACCGGCAAAGCGGCCGCGCCGTCCATCGGGCCGCCCACGACGGTGAAGTTCGCGCGCAGCTTGGCCCAATAGGCGGCCACTTCGTCAACACGGCTCGTCGCGCGGCTCCCTACCGGCAGGATCGCCATCGTCGCGATCTCGGCCGGCGCACCGTCGAAATAGTTGAGGTGAACCCACTCCTCGAGATCGCGGGCGAGAGCGTGGCGGCCGCAAGCTTCGAGGATCTTCGCCGCGCCGTAGTCGGCGACGGCGCGGCTTGGACCGGCGCCGAGGAATTCGATCAAGGCCGCCGCTTGGAGCTTGTCCGCCACTGAGCGGGCCGGCGCATCCGTCGCCTCGGTCACCGCCGCGAGATCGTCCAGATGGCGCTTGAGGTCCATGCGAAGGGCCTGCGCCTGGTCCATCGTCATCTCAGCGCGCACCTCGCCCAGACGGATCGCCAGGAGTTGCAAGGCAAGCAGCGCGAACAGGTAGGCGCCATAGCCCGGCGCGGGAGGAAGCGTCGGCACCGGCGTCACCAGCGTCTTGTCGGCCGCGGCGGCCAGGCGGCTGTCGCGATCCTTGGTCAGAGCCAGCACCAAGGCACCGCGCGCCCGATAGAGCCCCGCCGCCTCGGCGGTGCGCGCGGCACCGCCGGAATTGGACAGCGCGACGACCAAAGTGTTCTCGATGTCGCGCGGCCGCGAGACAGCAGCATGGTAGCGTCCGGCATCGAGCGGCGTGCGGACTTCGACCGGCAGGCCGGCGTGCTTCAAAAACGCGAATTCGGCTGCCGCCGCGGCGAAATAGGAATCGCCGCTGCCGGTCAGCACGATGCGGCGGCTGCGGAAGATCTCCTCGAAGCTCAGAACCAGCCGGACCGCCAATTCCAGCTCGTCGAACGCCGCCTTGAGGGCGGCTGGCGTGGCAAGGATCTGGTCCCGCATGGGATTGCCGGACATGGAGAGCTCCGAAGATATTCAATACGATCGGTCGGCGGGCGTAGCGGCGTCGATCCATGCCACGACACCCGCCGGGCCTTGAGTTACATCGCCGGCTTGGGCAGATCCTGGGTGAGACCCTTGTCCATCTCGTCCTTGTAGGTCTTGGCCGCCTTGGCGAGCATGTCCTCGGCCGTCATGCGACCGAGCCAGACCGACTCGATGTCTTCGAACATCACCTGGTTGGTTGCCGGCGGGAAGAAGGTGCCGATCTTGAAGCCGAAGGTGCCGGCGTCCACCGCCTTGGTCATATCGGCCATGGCTTCGAGATAGGACTTCGTCAGGCCGGTCGTACCGTCGGCCGAGGGGAATTCTTTCAGCGGAATCGACCAGTAGCCCGGCCACACCTTGGCGATCTCGGTCGCGAACTCGGGGCTGAAGATGCGGTCGAGCACCGCGGCCGCGCCGTCCTTGACCTCCGAATTGGCGTTGATCGACAGCGTGAAGGCGACGCCGAGATCATAGATCGGATAGGGCAGGCTCTCGTCCATCTGCGGGATCGGCGCGAAGGCGAAATCGCCGGCCTGATCGCCGGTGAAGTAGTTGGTGGCCCATTGAAAGCCGATCGAGGGGGCGAAGAAGAACGGCGCGCGCTTCTGGCTGACCAGCGAGATCGACTCGTCGAAGTTCAGCGAGAAATAGTCGTCGCCGCCCAGATAGCCGGCCTCGAACCAGCGCTTCGACTCCTCGATGGCCTTGACCATGTCGTCGTCCTGCCAGCCCTTCCCGGTCGACAGAATGTCGTAGAAGCGCTGCGGCCCGACCAGGTTGTTGATGAAGATCGAGGCGTAGTTCTCGTTGACCGGCTGCCAGCCCTTGTTGCCGGTGACCGAGGCATAGAGGCCGTCGGCCTGGGCCGCCTTCATGACGGTCTCGGCTTCATCCAGCGTCTTGGGAACGGCCCAGCCTTTTTCGTCCAGAAGCGCCTTGTTGTAGAACACACCGTCGGAGATCAGCGACGGCGGCATGCAGTAGAGATGGTCGAGCTGCTGGCAGGTGTCGAGCACCGGCTTGAGCAGCCGATCGGCCCAGCCATACTGCTCGGCATAGGCATCGAGCGGCTCTAACACGCCGGCCTGGGCCAGCGGCGCGATGTAGGACGGGCCGGACGTATAGACGAGATCGGGCCCCTCGCCCGCCAGCACCGCGACGCGAACGTCGTTGTCGACGTCGTTCAGGTATTCGATCTCGAGCTGGTACTTGTCCTGGGATTCGTTGAACGGATCGACCAGGGTCTTTTGCAGCGCGTCCTGCAGGTTGGGCGGCGCGCCCCAGAACCAGAGCGACACCTTTTCCTGGGCGAAGGCAGGGGATGCCGTCGCGACCAGCAGGGCGGCCAGAGCGGTTGCGGTTGTCTTCATCGTGACGATCCTCGACAAGTTATCCAACTTTTCCGGCCCGGTTCGCGCAGCACGAAATGCCAACCAAGACGGCTCAACAATGAAACGTTTCATGGCTTTTGATCAAGCCTGAATGCGCAGTGATCCCCATTTTCCTCTCCGGGATCACCTAAAGAGGAATGGATGCACGGCTGACGTCCGTCAGCAAGCGGAGAAAACCAGCGGCCTCGTGCTCGGCGATGAGCCGGCCCTTCTCGGCCGTCGCCTTGGAGGCATCGCCGACCGCGCCTTGGGGATTGAGGTCGCTGGCGATCCAAGCGCGGGCGTGGGTACCGGTGGGCCGCAGGAACTCGAAGGCCGCTTCGTCGTCGGCCGCCGTGGAGCGAAAATTCTCGGCCTTGGCCATATCCACCAGATCGGGCCGGAAGTGGAGCATGAGCGAGGTCTCGACCTCGCCGCCATGGATGCCGTGGCGCTGTTCGAGGGCGGAGATCATGCCTTCGGGATGACCGAATCGAGCCCACGCGGTCTTGACCACCAGCATCTTGGCGCGCACCCGCAGCTCGCGCGCGACGATACCCATCACCTCCTCGTTGCCGCCATGAGAGTTGACGAAGACGAGCTTCTTGACGCCGGCGCGCGCCACCGACAGGCCGAGCTCGGTCCAGGCTTCGATGAGGACGGCCGGCGGCAGGGTCAGGGTGCCCGGCGCGTGCAGATGCTCGTTCGACTTGCCGACCGCCTGGATCGGCAGGATGCGCAGGTCGAGATCGCCCGGCAACATCGCGATCATCGTCTCCAGCATGCCCTGATTGATCATCGTGTCGGTGCCGACCGGCAGATGCGGCCCGTGCTGCTCGATCGCCGCGATCGGCAGCACCGCGATCGTGCGCATCGGATCGATCGACGGGTAGTCGGTCGTCTTGTGCTCGGCCCACCAGACCTTCGATGCCATCGGCCTTCCTCTTTCATCTTGCTGAGTTTCAGCGCATTGCGAGTCGCGCCGGCTCTACGCTTGAAAAACCTGCGCCTCGGCCACCCCGGCGGCCACGACCTCGATCTCGACCACGAATTCCGGCCGGGCAAAGCCCGAGACGATCATCAGGGTCGAGGCCGGATAGGGCTCGGCGAACAGCCGATCGCGCACCGCCATATAGGCCGCGAGATGTTCGCGCCCCGCCACGTAGGCGTTGATCCGCACGACATCGGCCAATCCAAGCCCGGCCTCGGCGAGAATCGCCGCGATATTGGCAAAGCAGAGCTCGGCCTGGCCGGTACAGTCGACGGGGACATCTCCCTCGCGGCCGATCCCGAGTTGTCCGGAGCAGAAGACAAGCTTCTGGCCGGCAGGGATTTCCACACCATGCGAATAGGCCGCGAAGGGCGGCTGGATGGTGGCAGGCGTCAGGCTTTTCACGGCGCGGATCCCCGTCCGAAACTCGCAGCATTATGCTGGGAACGGGACCGGTTCCTAACAAAAAATGCCTTGCAAATGAACATGCCCTAAAAATAGTCTGCGACAGGCGGTCGCAGCAAGCCTCCCCGCGCTGCGCGTTTTGACCCGCCTAAAGGAAGCGAGTGTCATGTCTGTCTGGAAGATCGTCCTCAGCGTTCCCGTTCTGTTGGCCGGCCTCGGTCCGCTTGCCGCCACGGCGCAAGACCTCGACGAGGTCACCTTCGCCACCAACTGGCTCGCCCAGGCCGAGCATGGCGGCTACTATCAGGCGGTGGCCGATGGCACCTACGAGAAGTACGGCCTGAAGGTGACGATTCGCCAGGGCGGGCCGCAGGCCGCCAACCGCAACCTGCTGATGGCCGGCCAAGTCGACTTCTACATGGGCGGCACATTGGGCTCCTTCGACGCCGTCAAGCAAGGCGTGCCGCTGATCACGGTCGCCTCGATCTTCCAGAAGGATCCGCAGATCCTGATGGCGCATCCCGACCAGGGCGTCGAAGAGTTCGCCGATCTTGCGAAGCTGCCGACCATCTTCATGGGCAAGGAAGGCTTCATCACCTACTTCGCCTGGATGAAGGCGAATTACGAAGGCTTCTCCGACGAGCAGTTCAAGCCCTATCAGTTCAATCCCACCCCGTTCATCGCCGATCCGCAGTCGGCTCAGCAGGGCTATCTGACCTCCGAGCCCTACGAAGTGGAGCGCCAGGCCGGCTGGACGCCGAAAGTGTTCCTGATCGCCGACCAGGGCTATTCGCCCTATTCCACCACGATCGAGACGCAGGTTTCGATGGTCGAGGAGAAGCCCGACGTCGTCCAGCGCTTCGTCGATGCCTCGATCATCGGCTGGTACACCTACCTCTACGGTGACAACACGGCGGCCAACGAATTGATCAAGAAGGACAATCCCGAGATGACCGACGGCCAGCTGGCCTACTCGCTGGAAAAGATGAAGGAGTATGGCATCCTGGTCTCGGGCGACGCCGAAGCCAAGGGCATCGGATGCATGACCAACGAGCACTACAAGGACTTCTTCGACAAGATGGTCGAGATCGGCGTCGTCGACGGCGACCTCGACTACAAGAAGGCCTACACGCTCGATTTCGTCTGCAAGGGTGTCGGTATGGACCTCGCCAAGGGCTGATCGCCGGGACGAGATCGCGATGTCCATGTCGATGACCCAACAGCGCGACACGAGTATGGCCGGCTCGACGGCTCACACACGGCCGGTGGTCGCGCTGAAGAACATCTCGAAGCGGTTTTCCAACGATACGCTGGCGCTGTCGCGCATGACGCTCGACGTCGTGCCGGGTGAGTTCGTCAGCCTGCTCGGACCCTCCGGCTGCGGCAAGTCGACGGCGCTACGCATCATCGCCGGGCTGGGGTCGGCCAGCACCGGCACGATCGAATGGCCGACGTCGCGCATCGATAGCCAGGGCAAACCCGAGGCAGAGATCGGCTTCGTCTTCCAGGAGCCGACGCTGATGCCTTGGGCGACGGTGTTCGGCAACGTGCATCTGCCGCTTCGGCTCAAGGGCTTCTCGCGCAAAGGTGCCACCGAGCGCATCATGGCGGCGCTGGAGACCGTCGGGCTGAAGGATTTCGCCAAAGCCTATCCGCGCGAACTGTCGGGCGGCATGAAGATGCGCGTGTCGATCGCCCGCGCGCTCGTCACCCGGCCGAAGCTGCTTCTGATGGACGAGCCCTTCGCCGCGCTCGACGAGATCACCCGGCAGAAGCTCAACAACGACGTCCTGCGGCTTTGGCATGACGCCGATCTCACCGTCGTCTTCGTCACTCATTCGGTCTACGAGGCCGCCTATCTGTCGAGCCGCATCGTCGTCATGGGCGCGCGGCCGGGCCGCGTCGTCTCCGACATCGCGCTCGGCCCCCCATGGCCGCGCGACGGAGATTTCCGCGCGACCGAGGACTATGCGGCGCTCTGCCGACGTGTCTCGAATGCGCTTCAGGGCGCGATCCACGGTGTGAGCCAGGCGGCATGAGCGATCTTCCCGCCACCAGCGCGGTCGCCGCACCGGCCGCCGACGAGCCGGACGCGCTTCTGATCGAGACGCCCGGCGCCGAGGAGCAGCCGAGCGGCCCGCCCGAGCGGCTGCTCAAGATCGCCATCCCTGCCGGCATGCTGCTGCTCAGCCTGGTGATCTGGCAGCTCTATGTCATGGTTTTCGAAGTGCCCACCTACATCCTGCCGAGCCCCGTCGTCGTCGTCACGGCCTTGTGGACCGACTGGGGCACGCTCTATCCGGCGCTCTTGGTCACGCTGAAGATCACCTTCATGGCGTTGGCGCTGGCGCTCGTCGGCGGTGTGGCGCTGGCCGTGCTGCTGGTCCAGTCGCGCTGGATCGAGCTGGCACTCTACCCCTACGCGGTGATCCTGCAGGTGACGCCGATCGTGGCGATCGCACCGTTGATCCTGGTCTATGCCTCGTCGACTCAAGTGGCGCTGCTGATCTGCGCGTTTCTCGTCGCCTTCTTCCCGATCCTGTCGAACATGGTGCAGGGGCTGAAGAGCGTCGACCACAATCTGCTCAACCTGTTCGAGCTCTACGGCGCCTCGCGCTGGCAGACGCTGGTCCAGCTCAAGCTGCCGGCCGCCCTTCCCTATTTCATGGCGGGCCTGAAGATCGGCGGCGGCCTCGCGTTGATCGCGGCGGTCGTCGCCGAATTTGCGGCAGGTTCCGCCGGGGCCGGCTCGGGCCTCGCCTTCCGTCTGCTGGAGGCGCAGTACCGGCTCAATATTCCGCGCCTCTTCGCCGCCCTCGTGCTTCTATCGCTGACCGGCGTCGCAATCTTCGGCGTCACTTCGCTGATCTCGTGGCTGGCGCTACGCCGCTGGCACGAAAGCGCGCTGAAGCGCGAGAACTGAGCTTGGCAGGGGCGATGACGAAGGACTTTCCGAAGGACAATGCGGTCCTCCTCACGAATGTGACCCTGCCGGAGGCTGCCGGCCCCGGCAGCGGCGGTGGAACAGCCCGAGTCGATATCGCGATCAAGGATGGAAGGATCGACGCGATCACGGTCGCGGGCAGTTCTCCCCCCTTCGAAGGCATGACCGTCTACGACTGCGACGGCGGTCTCGTCCTGCCCGCCTTCGTCGATCTGCACACCCATCTCGACAAGGGCCACATCTGGCCCCGCCAGCCAAACCCGGATGGCAGCTTCATGGGCGCGCTCGGAGCCGTGAGCGCCGACCGTATCGCCAACTGGTCGGAGCGCGACGTCGAGCGCCGCATGGATTTCGCCCTGCGCTGCGCCCATGCGCATGGGACGGCGGCGATCCGCACCCATCTCGATTCCGCACCGCCCCAGCATGCGATCTCCTGGCCGGTTTTCGAGGCGATGCGCGAGCGCTGGCGCGGCCGCATCGAGCTGCAGGCGGTGGCGCTGCTCGGCCCCGACCACTTCCTCGACCCCGGCCTCATGGAAACCGTCGCGGCCACCGCCAAGGCGGCCGGGGGACTGCTCGGCGGCGCCGTCTCGGTGTTCGACCGGGCGCAAGACGCACTGCGCGGCGCGATCGAGGCGGCCGGCCGGCATGGCCTCGACCTGGACCTTCATATCGACGAAAGCGAGGACCCGGCCGCGCGCTCGCTGCGTGCGCTGGCTGATCTCATCATCGAAACTGGCTTTAAGGGCCGCGTCACCGCGGGGCACTGCTGCTCGCTGGCGATTCACGACGTGGGGTTTGCTGCCGAGACCATCGAACGCGTCGTTGAAGCGGGCATCTCGGTTGTCTCGCTGCCGATGTGCAATCTCTATCTCCAGGACCGGCACAACGACGGCGCCGTGAGCACGCCGCGCTGGCGTGGGGTCACGCTCGTCAACGAGATGAAGGCGGCCGGCGTGCCCGTAGCGCTGGCCTCCGACAACACGCGCGACCCGTTCTATGCCTATGGCGATCTCGACGCGCTGGAGGTGCTGCGCGAAGCCTCGCGCATCGCCCATTTCGACCACCCCGCCAGCGACGCCTTCGACTGGCTGCGCGCCGTCGGCTCGATCCCGGCGGGGATCGCGGGGTTCGACTATCCCGCGCAAATCCGCGAAGGCTCGACCGCCGATCTTGTGCTGCTCCGGGCGCGCGACTGGACAGAGATGATGGCGCGACCGCAGGCGGACCGCATCGTGCTGCGCGCCGGCCGCCCCATCGACACGACGCCGCCCGATTATCGCGAGCTCGACGATCTGTTTCCGGCCTGACGAAGGACCATTCTCGATGGATATCCCCGCCTTCCGCGCCGATCTCGGCGAGATCCCGATCGAGGTCAATCCCAAGCTCGTGCTTCAGAAGAGCCGGGACTTCTACTGGTATTCGCCAGTGCTCAAGCGCCAGCTCGAGCAGGTCAGCGCCGACCTCGTGGTCTCGCCGCGCTCGACCGAGGAGGTCGTCGCAACTCTCAAAGCCGCCTACCGCCACGGCGTGCCGATTACTCCGCGCGGCGCCGGCACCGGCAATTACGGTCAGGCGATGCCGCTGTCCGGCGGTGCCATTCTCAATCTCGCCGGGCTCGATCAGGTTGTGTCCTTCGACGCGACTAGGGCGCGGGCCGGTGCGGGGATCGTGCTGTCCAAGCTGGACGAGGTGACGAAGGCAGGTGCCGGCGCGGAGATGCGCTTCCATCCCTCGACCTACCGCATGGCGACGCTCGGCGGCTTCATCGCCGGCGGCTCGGGCGGCGTCGGCTCGATCCGCTGGGGCGGACTGCGCAACATCGGCAACGTGCTCGGCCTGAAGGTCGTCACCTGCGAGGAGAGCCCCCGCGTTCTCGACCTCGCAGGTACCGATATCCTCAAGGTTGCCCACGCCTATGGCACCAACGGCATCATCGTGGAAGCCGAGATCCCCCTGACGGCGGCCTACGACTGGGTCGACGTCATCGCCGGCTTCGATACGCCGATGGAGGCCTGCCGCTTCGCCCGCGACGTAGCGCTGCAAGACGGGCTGCTGCTCAAGGAAATCGCGCCGGTCGCCGCCCCCGTGCCGCATGACTATTTCAACCGCCATCGTCCCTTCATCCGCCGCGACCAGTCGGTGGTGCTGATGATGGCAGCGCCGCAAGCGATGGAGTCGCTCGCCGTGTTCCTCGCGCACGAGAAGGGCGATATGCTGTTTCGCTCTGACCAGGTCGCGCCCGAGGAGATGAGACGGCTACCGCCGGTCTACGAACTGGCCTGGAACCACACGACGTTGCGCGGCCTGAAGGTCGATCCCACCATCACCTATCTCCAGATCCAGTATCCCGACCTCGCCGCCGTCGGCCGAATGATAGAGATCTTCGGCGACGAGGTGCCGATGCACTGCGAGTTGATCCGCTTCGACGGCAAGGTCACCTTCTCGGGGCTTCCCATCGTGCGCTTCACCACCGAGGAGCGGCTGAACGAGATCATCCGCATCCATGAGGACAATGGCTGCCTGGTCTTCAACCCCCACCGTTACACGCTGGAGGAAGGCGGCATGAAGAAGACCGACCGGGCGCAGCTCGCCTTCAAGGCCGAGGCCGACCCCAAGGGCATCCTCAATCCCGGCAAAATGATCGCCTGGGAGAACCCCGATTTCGATTTCGAGGCCGGCGGCACCTGGCTGTTCTCCGGCCTGCAGACGGCGGGCGCGGCCTGAGGTGAGGGTTCTCGTCGTCCATGCCCATCCGGTCGAAACCAGCTACAGCGCCGCGCTCAAGGACATTACCGTCGACGAGCTGGCCAAGGCAGGGCACACGGTCGATGTTCTCAGCCTCTATGATGAGGGTTTCGAAGCCGAGCTGTCGCGCGAGGAGCGGCTGATCTACCACGACGTGCCTGACAATCTGACGCCGGCCATCGCGCCCTATGTCGAGCGGGTCTACGCATCGGACGCCGTGGTCTTCGTCTATCCGGTCTGGAACTTCGGCCTGCCGGCGATCCTCAAGGGTTTTTTCGACCGCGTGTTCGTTCCCGGCGTCTCCTTCGAGATGCGCGGCGGCAAGCTGGTGCGCACGCTGCCGCCCAAAAAGAAGGTCGCGGTGGTGACCACCTATGGCGGCACGCGGTGGCGCGCTTTTCTGGTCGGCGATCCGCCGCGCAAGGTGGCGACGCGGGTGTTCTGGACCGTCTTCCAGCCGCCCCGCCCGGTTCAGTATCTCGCCCTCTACGACATGAACAACAACGCCGTGCCGCAGCTCGAAGCCTTCAAGGACAGGGTGCGTGCCGCGATGGCAGCGTTCTGAGCGCTGCTTATTCCATGTTGGTGTGATTGCCTCGCATGGTCTCCGGCGCCACCCGCATCGTCTCGCGCAGCTTCAGCACCATGACCTCGAACAGCAGGAACAGCGCGCCTTCGTAGAGCGAGCCCATCGGCAGCGTCGACGTCGCCTGGGCGCCCTGGTCGTCCGCCATGGTCTGGGCGGGCACGAGCAGGACATAGTCGGCGAGCGCCGCGCAGCGGCCCTCCGGCTGGGCCGTCAGGAACAGGATGCTCGCGCCAGCCTCCCCGGCGACGGTCATCAGCGCCAACGCCGTCGAAATCTCGCCCGGCCCGACCGTGACGACAAAGAGGTCGCCCGGCCCCAAGGCCGGCATCGTCATGTCGCCGACGACCCCGACATGGCAGCCGAGATGAAACAGCCGCATGGCGAAGCCGCGCATCTGCAGGCCCTCGCGGCCGCCGCCATAGACGCCGATGCGCCGTGCCCCGGCGATCATCGCGCAGGCCTTGTCGACCGCGGCGTCGTCGATCTTGTCCATCACGGCGCCAAGCTCGGCGACCACCGATTTGTAGAGATCCGTCATCACATCCCCTCCCAAGGACCGATGCCGAAGGATTGGCCAAAACCACCTGCCCGTCAACGAGCCATCAGCACCGATCAACCTGCGCGGGAATATGATGGATCGCTTTTGAAACTGATTGACAAGCGTGCCACGCCTGACCAGCATTCACGTTGGGAGGAATTGCAGATGTCGCGGTCCGCGTCGCGCTGAAGCAGCCCGCTGCTTCTGCGCTCCACGACGGCCGGGCGCATCTGACGATGGCGACAGCCGGATCGGCGCAGGCACGGCAGCACTCGCCGAACCGGATAAAAGCGGCCGTAGCGAGATCGGAAATCGACCGGCGGCCGACATCGAGGGGGAGGATCGGATGGAGTTCGAGGGCAAGAGCGTCATCGTGACCGGCGCCGGCAAGGGCATCGGCCGACAGACCGCGCGACGCCTCGCGGCCGAAGGGGCCGAGGTCGTGGCGATCTCGCGGACGCGGGCCGATCTCGACAGCCTGGCCAAGGAGATCGGCGGCCGTGGCGTGGCCGTGGACCTGGCCGATGCGTCCGCGACGCGGCGAGCTGTCGCCGAAATCCTGCCTGCCGACTTCCTGGTCAATTGCGCGGGCATCAACATCCTCCAGCCCTTTCTCGAAATCGAGGACGCGAATTTCGACCTCGTCCAGGCGGTCAACCTGCGGGCGCCGATGATCGTCTCGCAGCTTTATGCCCGCGACCGCATCGCGCGCGGACAACCCGGCGCTATCGTCAACGTCTCCAGCATTTCCGCCTTCACCGGATTCCAGGACCATGCCTCCTACTGCGCCTCGAAGGGCGGGCTCGACGGCATGACCCGCGTCATGGCCAACGAGTTGGGCCGCCACGGCATTCGCGTGAACGCGATCAACCCGACCGTGACCATGACCGACCTCGCGGCCGCCGCCTGGAGCGACCCGGCCAAGTCGGGGCCGATGATGGCGCGCATTCCGCTCGGCCGCTTCGCCGAGACCGACGATGTGGCTGACCTCGTTCTGTTCCTGCTGAGCGACCGGGCGTCGATGCTGAACGGCCTTTCGGTGCCGCTCGACGGCGGCTTCCTCGCCGACTGAAGACCGCCGGCCGAGACGCCGGCGCCCACATGCGATCAGGGTGGCCGCCACGACGGCCGCCGGACGAACACGGCGCCGCGGAGCCGAAAGAGGCGCGGCGCCGAAGCGAAGGCAGGGAGGGCCATGCGCTTGCGTCGTACCAGTTCCAGAATCCGGGCCGGGCGCCCATGACGCCGGTCGTCGAACTCAAGGCCATCTCGAAGTCGTTTGGGCCGGTTCGGGTCCTCATCGATGTCGACTTCGACCTCATGCCCGGCGAGGTCCACGCCCTGATGGGCGAGAACGGCGCCGGCAAGTCCACCCTCATCCGGGTGATCTCCGGCGAGCACAAGGCCGACCAGGGCGATCTCCTGATCGACGGATCGCCCAGGCGTCTGACCGGGCCGCGCGACGCCCAGGCCGCCGGCATCGCGGTCGTCCATCAAGAGCTGCTGCTGTTTCCCTCGCTCAGCGTGGCGGAAAACATCTTTCTCGGCCACGCTCCGCGCACCGCCTCGGGCCTGATCGACTGGGACACCATGCGCGCCCGGGCGCGCGAGCTGCTTGACCGCCTCGACTGCCCCAATCTCGACGTGGACCAGCGGGTGGTGAAGCTGTCGGTCGCCGACCGTCAGCGCGTCGAGATCGCCCGCGCACTGTCGCGCCAGGCGCGCGTGCTGATCATGGACGAGCCGACGGCGGCGCTGGCTGAAGCAGACGTCCTCCGTCTGCTCGACGTCATCCGCCGGCTGCGCGAGGACGGCGTCGGCATCGTCTATGTCAGTCATCGCATGGGCGAGATCTTCCGGATCGCCGATCGCGTCACCGTCCTGCGCGACGGCCATTCGATCGGCACCCGCGCGATCGGCGAAGTCAAGGACGCCGAACTGGTCTCGATGATGGTCGGCCGCGATATCCATCAGCTCTTTCCGAAGGACGACATCCCGCGCGGTCCGACCCGGCTCGAAGTCCGCAATCTCAGTCATACCGGCGTGGTGGAAGACATTTCCTTCGATCTCCATGCGGGTGAAATCCTCGGGGTCGCCGGCCTCGTCGGCTCGGGTCGCACGGAGCTGGCCCAGACGATCTTCGGCGTTCGGCCCGCAACCTCCGGCGAGATCCGGATCGACGGCGAGGCGAAAAAGATCCGCAACGTGCGCGAGGCGATCGATGCCGGCATCGCCTATGTGCCGGAAGATCGCGGCCTGCATGGCCTCGTGCGGCCGCAACCGCTGCGCCAGAACATCACGCTGGCGATCCTCGACCGGCTGATCCGGCATGGCGTCGTCGACACCGGCCGCGAACAGCGCCTGGCAACATCGGCGATCGAGCGCTTCGCCATCCGCGCGCGCAACACGCGCCAGCCGGTGGCTCAGCTCTCCGGCGGCAACCAGCAGAAGGTCGTGCTCGCCAAATGGCTCGCCACCGAGCCGAAGATCCTGATCCTCGACGAGCCGACGCGCGGCATCGACATCGGCGCCAAGACCGAGATCCACCGCCTGATGAACGAACTCGCCCGATCCGGGCTGGCGATCCTGATGATTTCCAGCGAATTGCCCGAAGTCCTTGGCATGAGCGACCGCATCATGGTGATGAACGGCGGCCGGCTCTCCGCCATTCTCGGCCGCGGCGAGGCCACGCCGGACACGGTTGGCGCCGCCATGATGCGCGGCCCGGCGAGCGAACTCGCGGGAGCCGCCCGATGAAGCGCCGCACCCTCCACTCCCTGGCCAATGTCGGCCAGGAACTGCTGCTGGTGGCCGCCCTGCTCCTGCTCTTCGCCGTCGTCGGCTCGGTCAACGCGCGTTTCGTCTCGCACAACAACCTGACCAGCATCTTCGTCGGCAACGCCTATATCGCGGTCGCCGCCATCGGCATGTCGATGGTCATCATCTCCGGCAATATCGACGTGTCGATCGGCGCGCTGATCGGCGTTCTCGCGACGATCTCCGGCCTCATCGCCACCAACGGCTATCCGGTCTGGCTGGCTTGGCTGGCGCCGGTGCTGTTCGGTGGCATCGTCAACACCGCACTTGGTTTCCTGATCGCCTATGCCCGCGTGCCCTCGATCATCGCCACGCTCGCCATGCTGTCGATCTGGAGCGGCGGGCTGATCACGATGACCGGCGGGCGTTGGATCAGCGGCTTGCCCTCCGGATTCCAGCTCGCCCAGTTCCGGCTCTTCGGGGTTCCCTCCCCGGTCTGGTTCATGGCGATCATGACCGTCGCCGCCGCCTATCTGATGCGCTACACGCCCTTCGGCCGTTCGATCTACGCAGTGGGCAGCAACCCGGAAGCGGCCGAGGCGAGCGGCATTCCCTACAAGGCGACCATCGTCAAGGTGTTCGCCATCCACGGCATGATCGGCGGCGTCGCCGCCGTGCTCTTCGCCACCCAGTTGCAGGTCATCCAGTCTACCGTGCCGGTCGGTCTGGAACTGGTAATCATCACCGCCTCGGTGGTCGGCGGCGTGTCGATCCTCGGCGGCGTCGGAACCGTCGTCGGCTCCACGCTGGCCGCGATCCTGTTCGCCGCGATCGGCTCTTCGCTGATCTTTCTCAACGTCTCGGCCTATTGGCTGAGGGCCGTGCAGGGCGTGCTCATTCTGGCGACGGTGCTCGCCGATATGGCCCGCCGGCGGCGGACCGGCTGAGGGAGGACGCCCGATGACCCGCATTCTCGCCCGCCACGAGGCCATCCTCGCCATTCTCTTCGCCCTGGCGCTCGCCATCATGGCCGGCCAGTCGGATCGCTTTCTCACCACCGCCAACCTGTTGAACCAGGGGCGGCTGATGACCGAGGTCGGGCTGATCGCCATTCCGATGACCTTCGTCATCATCACCGGCGGCATCGACCTGTCCGTCGGCTCGATCCTCGGCCTGTGCGCCATCCTGGTCGGCGTGTTCTGGCAGAACGCCGGCCTGCCGCTCGGCCTCGCCATCGTGGCCTCGCTCGCCGCCGGCACGCTGGCTGGGTTCGTCAACGGGATGATCGTCACCCGCTTCGCCGTGCCGCCGCTGATCGCCACGCTCGCCACGCTGGCACTCTATCGCGGACTGGCCGAGGGCATTAGCCAGGCCCGCTCGGTGCGCGGCTACCCCGACTGGTTCGCCCAGTTCGGCCAGGGCGAGCTTTTCGGCATTCCGACCCAGCTCTGGCTGCTCGCCGCCGTCGTGCTGGTCGGCATGTTCGTTCTGCGGCTGACGGCTTTCGGTCGCGCCACCTATGCCATCGGCAACAACGAGGCGGCGGCCGACTTCTCCGGCATCAACGTCAATCGCACCAAGCTTTGGATCTATACGGCCTCGGGCTTCGTCTCGGCGCTCGCAGCGATCGTCTTCGTGTCGCGCGTCTCCACCACACGCTCCGACATGGGCAGCGGCATCGAACTGGAGGTGATCACCGCCGTGGTGCTGGGAGGCACCTCGATCTTCGGCGGTCGCGGCATGGTGGTCGGCACCCTGATCGGCGTCTGCCTGATGCAGATCCTGCAGAACGGTCTGGCGCTCGCGGGCGTGCGCGGCGACGGCACCACGGTCGTCATCGGCGTCGTGTTGATCGTCGCCGTTCTGATCAGCAATTTTCTCAGCCGTTTCGCAAACGACTGAGGAAGGAAGCGGGCGGCGGGAGGCCGCCCGATCGCAACACGGGAGGAAGCAATGAGAAAACTATGGTCTCTGATGATCGGAGCGGGTCTTCTGGCAAGCCCCGCCGCGGCGCAAAGCACCTGGACGGGCGGCGACGACGATCCCGCCAATCCGCTGGCCTGCGAGGGCGAGAGCCCTGCCCCGGCGCCCGGCGAATACGATGGCGGCACACCCACCAATGCGCCCGACCGCAGCGGCAAGACGCTCAACGTCGTCGACATCCCCAAGCTGGTCGGCGTCGGCTACTTCGCCTCGACGGCGGAGGGCATGAAGGAGGCGGTGGGCGAACTCGGCAACATCGAGATCAAGACCGACGGCCCGACCCGCGCCAACATCGACGAGCAGATCACCTTCATCGACAACTACATCACCAGCGGCGTCGACGGCATTCTGTTTGCCGCCAACGATCCGGTGGCGATCGCCCCGGTGCTGAAGAAGGCGCTCGATGCCGGTATCAATGTGGTCGGCTATGACGCTGACGCCCAGGCCGACGCCCGCCAGTGGTTCGTCAACCAGGCGCTACCCAACGGCGTCGCCAAGACGATGATCGACCAGATGGCCTCGGAGATCGGCGAGGACGGCAGCTTTGCCATCGTCACCTCGACTTTCACGACGCCGAACCAGGCCCGCTGGATCACCGAGATGCAGGCCTATGCCGAGAAGTGCCATCCGGATCTGAAGTTCCTGGAGACGGTGGAGGCGCAGGAGGACAACATCCTGTCCTTCAACCAGGCGCAGACGCTGATCAACAAGTATGGCGACGATCTCGACGGCATCTTCGGCATGACCAGCGTGGCGACGCCGGCGGCCTCCGAAGCCGTGCAGCAGAACAGCCTGTGCGGCGAGGTCGCGGTGGTCGGGCTGGCGCTGCCCAATGCCATGAAGCCCTACATCAACAACGACTGCGTCAAGTCGACCATCCTGTGGAACACGATCGATCTCGGCTATGCCGCGTCCCAGGTGATGCGGGCGGTGGCCGACGGCACGCTGAAGCCCGGCGACACGACGGTCAAGGCCGGCCGTCTCGGCGAGCTGCCGATCGTCAATCAGAGCCAGGTGCTGCTCGGCCAGCCCAAGGTGTTCACCAAGGACGACATCAACGACTTCGACTTCTGATCTCGTCTGACGCTTCTTCGACGGCGATCGCTCAAAACAGGCCTGCCTCGCATAGTTCGGGGCGGGCCTTATACCCTCAGCCCCGATCGGACGGGTCGATCTCCAACGGCAGAATGAACGGCGTGCCGGCATAGGCGAAATCGCCGCGTCCGATGGAGCGGATCGCCTCGACCATGCGCCCGCTACGTCCGAGCTTCTCGTCGGCGAGTTCGATCATCAGGGCGTTCGGTGTCGCCGTCGGCGCTCGGCGGCGCAGCTCCTGCGCCAGTTCGAACTCGTCGAGTGCAGGGTTGATGGCGATCGCCAGGATATAGGCCGCTGCCGTCGAGCGGCTGATCCCGGCAAAACAGTGCACGACCAGCGGCCGCTCCCGATCCCAGCGTTTGCCGAAGTCGAGAATCTGGTCGAGATGGTCGACGGTGGGATGGATGAAGCCTTCCATCGGCTCGATGATGTCGTCGAAGCCGAGGAAGAGATGGCGTGCTTCCTCGATGCTGACCGGCCGGTCGACCACCGTCTGCGCGCTGATCAACGTAAGCACGTCGCGAGCCTCGTGACGTGCGACGGTCGTCGGCATCTCGGCCAGCGAGGACACAACGAGATAAGACATGAGAAATCCTTCGAATCAGGTCGACGCGGACGCCGGGTGAAGCACGCCGTCGAGCGCGGCGAAGCGCTCGAGAAAAAGCGCCCCCACTCGCCTCGCCGGCAGCGGCTCGAACACGGCAGGATCGAGCTCGCATCCTCCGGCCGCTCCAAAGAAGCGGACACCCTCGGCGATCGAGAAGCCGGCCAACAGCGTCGCCTCGTAATAGGCCGAGACGCGATCCGCCTTCTTGATCGCCTTCTCGACCTGTTTCGGCAGGTCGGAGGGCAAACCGAAGCGCAAGTGAATGGCAGCGGTCAGCCGCCGCTCCACCAGTTTATAATCGCCGCCCATGACACTTTTGAAGGGCGAAATCATATCGCCGATGACATATTCGGGCGCGTCGTGCAGCAGGGCGGCGAGCCGCCATCGCGGATCGCTTTCGGTGCGTGCCACGATCTCCTCGACGATCAGCGAATGCTGCGCCACCGAGAAGGCGAAATCACCCTTGGTCTGGCCGTTCCAGCGCGCAACGCGCGCCAGGCCATGGGCGATATCGGAGATCTCAACATCGAGCGGCGACGGGTCGATCAGGTCGAGCCGGCGGCCGGACAGCATGCGCTGCCAGACCCGCGCGGCGGTCGTGCTGGCTCGGCTCATTCGTCCTCACCGGCCCGCGTGGCGGCGTCAGCCGACGGAAGAGCATAGCCGGCCCAGGGCGGGATAGAAGTCTCCACCGGCACGCCATCCGCAGCCACCACAGCACCCCTGGCCAGGGCCTGGGCGAGACGGTCGATCCGCATCAGCGCCATGCCGGTGTCTCCGGTCGCGGCGATCACCGTTCCGATCGCCTTGCCCTCGGCCGTCACGGTCACGCCCCGGCCGAGATGCCCCTCGCCGCGCACGATCATCAGCCGACGCCGCGCCGTGCCGCGATGCTGCATGCGCGAGACGACCTCCTGGCCGACAAAGCAGCCCTTGGCGAAGGACACACCGGCATTCTGATCCATCAGAACATCGTGCGGATAGACGTCGTCGGCCGGAAAATCCGCTTCGGCTTCCGCGACGCCGGCCCGCACACGATGAGCGACGTACTCTTCCGGGGAGACCCCATCGAGGTCCACCGGCGCGCTCCCATAGAAGCGCACGGTCGAGTCGTCGGCAAAGCGGCGGTCCGCAACCGCACCGTCAGGCACCTTCTCGAGACCCCAGGCGGCGAAGACCGGCTCGTCGCTCGTCTCGATGTCCACCTTGGTGCGCAGCCGATAGAGGGTCAGGCGTTTCAGAAGCGCGTCGCGGGAAGAGGCTGCGCAATCGAGGCGGAACCCGCCGTCGATCCGGCTGATCAGGAAATCGAACAGGATCTTGCCCTGCGGCGTCAGCAAGGCAGACGGCCGGGCTTCACAGACGCCGAGCTTCACGAGGTCGGCGGTGATCAGCACCTGCAGAAAATGTTCGGCCGGCTCGCCGGTAACGGTCAGCAGCGATCGGTCTGTGAGATGGGTATAGGGCATGGGCGAGAAACTCGCTGGCGGAAAGTAGTACCGGCCGAAGTCCTGGCAAGTCGTGCCACCGGCCGTACCGTTCCGGGTGATGAGGGTGCCGTTCCGACGCTCGTCGAGCGTGCTGGAAAAGCCGGTCCAAGCCCGTTAGGTAAACCCCGAGCAGTATCGGAGCAAGCAGGAGACGGCGATGGCCGAGACCTACGATCGCGTCCTCAAGGGCGGAACCGTCGTCAACCAGGACGGAGCGGGCATCCGCGACGTCGGCATCCGAGATGGTCGTATCGCCCATATCGGCTCGATCGGCCCCGAGGCGGCCGGCGAGGTCGTCGACTGCACCGGCCTGCATGTGCTGCCCGGCGTGATCGACAGCCAGGTGCACTTCCGCGAGCCCGGAGCCACCCACAAGGAGGATCTGGAGACCGGGTCGCGCGCCGCCGTGCTGGGCGGCGTCACCTGCGTCTTCGAAATGCCCAACACCAACCCACTGACCACCGACGAGGCCGCGCTGGCCGACAAGGTGGCGCGGGGTCGCGACCGCATGCATTGCGACTTCGCCTTCTGGGTCGGCGGCACCCACGAGAACGCGGCGGACGTCGCCGACCTGGAACGCTTGCCGGGCGCCGCCGGCATCAAGGTGTTCATGGGCTCCTCCACCGGCACCCTGCTGGTCGAGGACGATGCCGGCGTGCGGGATATCCTGAAACGGACAAGGCGCCGCGCCGCCTTCCATTCCGAGGACGAATACCGGCTGCGCGACAGGCTCGACGAGCGGGTCGAGGGCGACGCCTCCTCGCATCCGGTCTGGCGCGACGCCCAGGCCGCCCTGCAATGCACCGAGCGACTGGTGGCGATCGCCGAGGAGACCGGCGCCCGCATCCATGTGCTGCACATCTCCACGGCCGAAGAGATCGCGTTCCTCGCCCGGCACAAGGATCACGCCACCTGCGAGGCGACGCCGCATCACCTGACGCTGTCGGCCGAGGATTACGCCCGGCTCGGCACGCTGATCCAGATGAACCCGCCGGTGCGCGATGCGCGCCATCGAGATGGCGTCTGGCACGGCATCGAACAGGGCATCGTCGACGTGCTCGGCTCCGACCATGCGCCGCATACGCTAGAGGAAAAGCTCAAGCCTTACCCGCAGTCGCCCTCCGGGATGATCGGTGTCCAGACGCTGGTGCCCATCATGCTCGATCACGTCGCGCAGGGCCGGCTGTCGCTTGCCCGCTTCATCGACCTGACCTCGGCCGGCCCGCAGCGGATCTTCGGTCTGGCTGGCAAGGGCCGGATCGCCGTCGGCTACGACGCCGACTTCACCGTGGTCGATCTCAAGCGGCAGGAGACGATCCGCAACGAGTGGATCGGCTCGCGTTCGCAATGGACGCCCTATGACGGCAAGACGGTCACGGGCTGGCCGATCGGCACCTTCGTGCGCGGCCGCCGCATCATGTGGGAAGGCGAGATCGCAGCCCCGAGCACCGGCCAGCCGGCGCGTTTCGCAGAGGCCCTTTCCAGCCGCACATGACGGTCATAAATGCAATAAATATCATATAGTTATTGTCGCGATCTGACGTTTTTGTGACGCCGGGTTTTGCCTCAATCTCAACCTCGGATTTACCTCTGTGGCCTAGTATGGCGCCCATGGACCGGCGAACCAACGTCGGCCTGAGCCTCCCTTGCTCCGCTTGCCGGTCGGCAGGGGACTGACGCAAAAAGCGCGACCGATCTCGGGCCGCGCCAAAGGGCGGAGGAAAGAACGATGGGGAAGGGTTGGCATTTCCATAGGGGCATACCGGTCGAGTCGGAGTCCGTGCCTCTCGACGCCATGTCGGTGCGAAGCGGACAGGAGACACTGCCGATCTACCAGCCGTGCAGCCAGCCTCGGCAAGATCGAGCGCCGCTGCCCTCGCCCGCCGAACCCCAACCTGTTGTCCAACAGCCCATGGTTCAGGCCGTCGCGACCCCACGCATGCCGGCCGAATGGCTGCCTTATTGTCGCGCAACGACCCAACGCGCGTTCTCGGAGCCCCGCGAGCCTTCGGCAGAATAGCCCGACGGCACCATTTCGCGGCGGCCACGCTTGCCTCTCAGCGTAGTCTGCCGCTCCAGGCAATCTCATCCTTTCAACAACGCCAACGCGAAGAGCTGAGCCGAGCCCTTGCGAGCCCTCTCCCGCCATGAGAAGACGCTGGGACCAGCCTCTTCCGGCAATGAGGGAGTTTCGATGAGCGACGAGCACTCCGGCACGGCCACCGGGTTCGATGAGGAGACGCTGGCGCTCGCGGCGCGGGTGTTTCAGGCGGCGCGCAGCGGCGAGACCGGCGAGATGGCGCAGTTTCTCGAACAAGGCCTGCCCCCGAACCTGCGCAACGACAAGGGCGACAGTCTGTTGATGCTCGCCAGCTACAACGGCCACCGAGAGCTGACGCGGCTGCTCCTGGAGCATGGCGCCGATCCGAACCTGTTGAACGATCGCGGCCAGACGCCGCTGGCCGGCGCCGCCTTCAAGGGCGAGATCGAGATCGCCCGGCTGCTGCTCGATCATCACGCGGCCATCGACGGAGCCGGCCCTGACGGACGCACGCCGCTGATGATGGCGGCGATGTTCAACCGCACCGAACTGGTCGATCTATTTCTGGAGCGTGGCGCCGACCTCCATGCCCGCGCCGCCGACGGCATGACGGCACTCGGCGCAGCAAAAGCGATGGGCGCCGCCGAGACCACCGAGCAGCTCAGCAAGCTGGAGGATGCAAACCAGACCAGCAAACGGTCGGATCAAGCGGCAAAGCTGAAGGCCGCCAACTCCTGAGAAATACCGGTTCGATGCTTCGGCGTTTCCGCCGTGGTGCTTCGTCGGCTCGCCTCAACGACACAAGTGCTGTTATTGTGTCGTACGCGCTCGCTGGCCGGAGAATGGTGTCAAGTTGCCGGCGGCATCGAGATGGGCGAGGCAGCGTGGCAAACCGCGCTCCGCGAGATCAAGGAAGAAACCGCGCTGTCTGTCGACACGCTCTATTCGGCCGATATCTGCGAGCAATTCTACGAACCTGATCGCGACTCAATCACACTCGTCCCGGTCTTTGTCGCCTTTGTTGGCGCCGATGAGGTGGTCACGTTGAACGACGAACACAGCGATTTCCGCTGGGTCTCGTTCGATGAGGCGGAACGCATGGTGCCTTTCCCGGGTCAGCGGCATGTGCTGGCTCATATTCGCCGCGAATTCGTAGAGCGGGAGCCGCACCCCCTGCTCCGTATCGAGCCGACACGGTAGCGCGACCCAGCATCGAGATGCAGCTTTCTACACAGCCAGAGCCGCCGCAATGGTCCCGGCCCGCGATGCCGGTTCGCCGATGCCACGCGGTTCCCAGACATGGCGGGCCAGGAAATAGCCGGTCAGGCGAAAGCCGTCGGCGAGCGACCCCGACTGGGCCCGGGTCTCGGGCTCGAGCAGGAATGACGGCAGAGGCAGGAGCTTGTCCTTCCATGGCTCGCCCGCCGCGCGGCTGACTGCGCGGCCAGATTTCGGCGAGACATAGACGAGGTCGTCGCGCGCGCCGGTGGCCGCGCAGCAGGACAGGTCGAGGCCGAAGCCGAGCTCGTCGAGCAGCGCGATCTCGAAGCGCAGGATCAGTTCGCCCGGCGACGGCAGCGCGGCTATGACCGCCGCGTCACGGCCGAGCGCCTCACCGGTCGGCGCCAGATGGTCGAGAATGACGCACAGGCCGTCATAGAGCCGCGGATGCGGATCCCGCTCGGGCAGCAGCCTGAGATGCGCGGCCAAGAGCTGGACGCCATGCAACGCCAGTCCCGATTCCATCAGCCGGGCAGCGCGCAGCTCGATCGGATCGACGGTCAGCGTGCCGAGATGCTCGTCGAGACGGGCGTACCAGGTCGCCTCCACCTGGTTTCCGGGTTGCAGGACCGGACGCTGGCGGCGTGATCGGCCGCCGCGCACCACGCCCAGATGCCGGCCGCGGCTGCGCGTCATCAGCTCGGCAATGACGCTGCTCTCGCCATGCCGCCGCACGCCCAGAACGATCGCTTCTTCGCGCCACTCCATCAGCCCGCCGTCCTCATCCCATGGATGAAGCTTCGCATGCCCGTTCCAATCGGTCCCGACTGAATCGAAAGCTCAGCAAAACTGTCTATCAGATGGAAGAATAAGGCGAATCTTAACCGCGCCTCAGCTCGAAAAGTCGAGCCCCATCTCGCGGTATCGCTCCGGGTCGTCACCCCAGTTCTCCCGCACCTTGACGAACAGGAAGAGATGGACCGGCTGGTCCGCGGCTTCCGCGATCTCGACGCGCGCCTGCTGGCCGATCGCCTTGATGGTCTCGCCCTTGTGGCCGAGCACGATGCGCTTCTGGCTGTCGCGTTCGACGTAGATCGTCTGCTCGATTCTCACCGAGCCGTCCGGGCGCTCCTCCCAGCGCTCCGTCTCCACATGGGAGGCGTAGGGCAGTTCCTGATGAAGCCGCAGATAGAGCTTTTCGCGCGTGATCTCGGCGGCCAGCTGGCGAAGCGGCAGATCGGAGATCTGGTCTTCCGGATAGTACCAGGGCCCTTCCGGCAAAGCCTCGGCCAGATAGTCCATCACGTCGTCGCAGCCCGATCCGGTCAGCGCCGAGATCATGAACACGCGGTCGAACTGAACGCCGCGCGCGGTGATCTCGCTGGTCAGCGCCAACAGCCGCTCGCGCTTCATCCGGTCGACCTTGTTCAACAGCAGGACGAGCGGCTGGCGCACCTCCTTCAGACGCTGGAGAATGGCCTCGACCTCCTCGCTGACGCCGCGGTCGGCATCAACGATGGCAAGCACGATGTCGGCGTCCTTGGCGCCGCCCCAGGCGGTGCGCACCATGGCCCGGTCGAGCCGGCGCTTCGGCCGGAAGACCCCGGGCGTATCCACGAAGACGATCTGGGTGCGGCCCCGAATGGCGATGCCGCGCACCAGCGCGCGCGTCGTCTGCACCTTGTGGGTGACGATCGAGACCTTGGTGCCGACGAGCTGGTTGACCAGCGTCGACTTGCCGGCGTTGGGCGCGCCGATCAGCGCGACGAAGCCGGAGCGGGTGGAGTCCTGCTCCGCGTCGCGATCGACCATCGTATCATCCGTCATGGCCGTCCGTCCTCTTCAAGCCCCCACCTTCCAGACCCCCTCGCGCACCAGAACGGCGGACGCCGCTTCCTGCTCCGCCAGTCGCTTGGAACGACCCTGGCCCTCGCCGGGCTCGGTACCGTCCACGCTGACGCGCACAGTGAAGACGGGATCGTGATCCGGCCCCGAACGGCCCACCACCTCGTAGTGCGGCGTCAGGGTCGTGGTAAGATGCGCCCATTCCTGAAGAGCCGTCTTGGCATCGCGCCGCGCGCTCACGGAGCCGGCAATCCGATCCTTCCAGAACCGCCCGACGAAGTCGCGGGCCGCCTCCAGTCCACCGTCGAGAAAAATGGCGGCAATCAGCGCCTCGACCACGTCGGCCCGGATGTTCTTGCTTTGCGAGCCCTTGATCCGCTTGACGTCCCCGCCGTGCCGAATGAATTCGGCCAGGCCGATCTCGTCGGCGATCTCGGCACAAGCCTCGGCGCTCACCAATGAATTCAGCCGCAGCGACAGGTCGCCCTCGGGCGCCTGGGGAAACCGCGCGAACAGCTCTTCGGCGATGACCAGTCCGAGCACCCGGTCGCCGAGAAACTCCAGCCTCTCGTAGCTCTTGGAGGCCGCGCCACCCTTGATGCTGGCGTGGGTCAACGCCCGCTCCAGCCGTTCCCTGTTGGCGACCGTGACTCCGATGCGGCGTTGAAGCTCGTCCAGCGAACGCTCTAGCTTAGCCATGTGAAGACGCGGCTCGGCCTCAGATCCGTCGGCCACTTCCACAGTTCCAGCGGCGACTCGTCGCCTTCGATCGAGAAGAAGATCATCTGCGCCTTGCCGACGAAATTCTCGAACGGCACGTAGCCGACGTCGAAGCGGCTATCGAGCGAATTGTCGCGATTGTCGCCCATCATGAAATAGTGCCCGGCCGGCACCACGAATTCCCGGGTGTTGTCGCCGGTCGAATTGGGGTTGAGATCGAGCGTGATGTAGGAGACCCCGTTCGACAGCGTCTCGCGGTACTGCTGGACCTTGGTTCCGTCCTCGGCGGTGAATTCGCCTGCCGGCTCCCGCTTCACCGGCTCGTCGTTGATGAACAGCACCCCGTTCTTCATCTGGATGCGGTCGCCGGGCAGGCCGATCAGGCGCTTGATGTAGTCGACGTCCTCCTCGTTCGGCTTGCGGAAGACGACGACGTCGCCACGCTCCGGTTCGGACGCCAGGAAGCGCCCCTCGAAGAGATCCGGCGAGAACGGGAAGGAATATTTGCTGTAGCCGTAGCTCCACTTGGTGACGAACAGATAGTCGCCCACCAACAGCGTCGGCATCATGGACCCCGAAGGGATCGAGAACGGCTGAAACAGCAAGGTTCGGATCACCAGGGCCAGCAACAGCGCCTGAATGATGACCTTGATCGTTTCGCCGAGGCCGCCCTGGTCCTTGCGTTCGGCCTGATCGACCATGCTCTGCCCTTTTCCTGAAAGTCCGCCGCGGTGCCGACGTTTCGGCTTCTACCGGCTCAAGACGCTGACGACAATATGGAAGTCCATCGCCGCATGGATGCCCGTCCTCATCCGGCCGGGCTGGCCTCGATGATCACGAAAGCCTGCGCCCAGGGGTGATCGTCGGTGATCGTGACGTGGATGACCGGCTCGTGTCCCGGCGGCACGAGGCTCTTCAGGCGCGTTAGGGCGCCCCCCGTCAGCGCCATGGTTGGCGCTCCGCCGGGACGGTTGACGACGCCCATGTCGCGCCAGAAGACGCCACGCGAGAGCCCCGTGCCCAAGGCCTTGGCGCAGGCCTCCTTGGCCGCGAAGCGCTTGGCGTAGGAGGCCGCGCGCTGGCGGCGGCGATCGGACTTCGCCTGTTCGACCGGCGTAAAGACACGCTGCACGAAGCGCTCGCCATGGCGCTCCAGCGTCTTCTCGATGCGCCGGATATCGATGATGTCGCTGCCGATGCCGATGATCATGACGTCGTGTCCATGGGACTGCGGAGGGCTACCAGGCGCGTCCGGCCATTGGCACGCTGCCGTGCCAGGATGCGTCGCGCCCGGTGCCGGCGAAAGCGTTTCACCGCCCAATAGACGACGCCATAGGCCGACAGTGCGGCGAGCAGCCCCAGCGGGATCGCTCCCACCGTCATCGGCTTGAGCAGCGGGTCCCAGAGCGCCGAGAAGTCGAGCCGCTCGAGCACGCGTCCCAGATGATGCGGCGGGTCGCCGTGATGCTTGGTGGCCAGGATGAAATGACCCAGCTCGTAGGTCGACGCCCAGATCGCCGGAAAGGTGACCGGATTGCCCACCACGGTTCCGAGCGCGGCGGCCGCGAAATTGCCCGCGACCAGGAAGGCCAGCGAGAAGGCGATCACGAAGTGAAAGCCGATGAACGGTGTGAACGAGGCAAAGACCCCTGCCCCGATCCCTGCGGCAACGGCGTGCGGCGTCGCATTCAGCCGTAGGACGCGCTTCTTGAAATAGCTGAAGGAGCGAGACCAGGAATGCCGTGGCCACAGCAGAACCTTAACCCGGGACCAAAAGTCCTCCGGCTGCCGTCGCCGAAAAAGCATCGAAACCGCCACTCCTTGCCATGCCGTTCACGCAGCAGTGTGCCACGAAAGAATAAACACTCGATGGCCGTCACCGCGCGAATTCGGCGCAGGCGCCAGCCCAACCCCGGCCGCTGTCTTCGATCCCAGACCATCGGATGCATCGGCGAAACCGATATGGATGCCGCTTCGATTAACCACGAAATGTGGCCGCTTCAACCGTTCACCCTGATTGCCTCGGAGACGAACGGCTTGGCACGGAGCTGGTTCACCGTGCGGTTGAGATGATTGAGGTCCCAGACCTCCAGATCGATCATCATCGACGACACGTCCGGAGCCGTCGTCACCATCGACAGGCCATGGATGTTGGCATCGTTGGCCGCGATCGTCTCGGCGACGCCGGCGAGCACGCCCGGCTCGTTGATCGCGGAGACCTTGATCTTGGCCGGAAAGCGCGTGCTCATCTCCTCGTCGATGGCCCAGCGCACATCGACCCAGCGATCCGGCTCGTCGTCGAACTGGACCAGCGCGGGCGACTGGATCGGATAGATGGTGATCCCCTTGCCCGGCTCGATGATGCCGACGATGCGGTCTCCCGGCACCGCGCCGTCCGGCCCGAACCGAACCGGCAGGTCGTCGCCGGCGCCGCGAATCGGGATCGCATGCTTGCCGTTGTGGCCGTTCGCCCTGGAGCGGCCGGGCACCTTGAAGATCATGCCGGCGGCGGTGCGCAGATTGAACCACCCCTCCTCTTCCGGATGCGCTGGAGTCTTGGTGGCGCGGTTGTCCTGGAAGTCGGGATAGACCGCCTTGAAGACGTCGGCGGAGGACAGGTCGCCGCGCCCGACGGCCGCCAGTGCATCATCGACCTCGCGGTAACCGAGCTTGGAGATGATCGACTTCAGCGCCTCGCGCGAGAAGCCCTTTCCGGAACGGGCGAAGGCGCGTTCCAGGATCTGCTGGCCGAGCCCCGAATATTGGCGCCGGATCGAAATACGCGTGGCGCGGCGAATAGCCGCGCGTGCCTTGCCGGTGACGGCGATGGTCTCCCACGCCTGGGGCGGCGTGGCCGCCTTCGAGCAGATGATCTCGACCTCGTCGCCATTGGCCAGTTCCGTCATCAGCGGCATGACGCGACCGTCGATCTTGCAGCCGACCGTGGTGTCGCCGATGTCGGTGTGGACGGCATAGGCGAAATCGATGGGCGTGGCGCCACGCGGCAGCGCGATCAGCCGACCCTTGGGCGTGAAGCAGAAGACCTGGTCCTGGAACAGTTCGAGCTTGGTGTGCTCGAGAAACTCCTCCGGATTGTCGCCTTCCGCCAGCAGATCGATGGTGCGGCGCAGCCAGGCATAGGCGCTCGATTCCTTCGACAGCGCCACGCGCCGCGCCTGCTCGCTTCCGTCGTCCTTGTAGATCGAGTGCGCGGCAATGCCGTACTCGGCGATCTCATGCATCTCGTGCGTGCGGATCTGCAGTTCGACGCGCTGGCGCGACGGCCCGACGATGGTGGTGTGGATCGAACGATAGTCGTTCTGCTTGGGGATCGAGATGTAGTCCTTGAAGCGCCCGGGCACGGTCGGCCAGCTGCGATGGACGATGCCGAGCGTGCGGTAGCAGTCGTCCTCGGTGTTGACGAGGATGCGGAAGCCGAAGATGTCGGACAGCTGCTCTAGAGACAGGGCCTTGCGCTGCATCTTGGAGAACACGGAGTACGGCTTCTTCTGGCGCCCGCTGACCAGCGCGTCGATGCCGTTTTCCTTGAGCCGCTGGGTCAGATCCGCCTCGATGCGCTGGATCGTGGCGGTATGCTTCTCACGCAGTTCCTCAAGGCGCGCCGTGATGGTCTCGTAGGCTTCCTTGTTGATGTAGCGGAAGGAAAGGTTCTCCAGTTCCTCGCGCATGTCCTGCATGCCCATGCGCCCGGCGAGCGGCGCATAGATATCCATCGTCTCCTGGGCGATGCGCAGGCGCTTGTCCGGCTTGACGTAATGCAGCGTGCGCATGTTGTGCAGCCGGTCGGCAAGCTTGACCAGGAGCACGCGGATATCGGCGGCGATGGCCAAGAGCAGGCGCCGCAGGTTTTCCGCCTGCTCGGCCTTCTTCGACACCAGATCCAGCCGCTTCAGCTTGGTCAGGCCCTCCACCAGTTGGCCGATCCTGTCGCCGAACAGCTGGTCGATCTCCTTGCGCGTGGCGTCGGTGTCCTCGATGGTGTCGTGCAGCAGCGCCGTGGCGATCGTCGCCTCATCGAGACGCAACTCGGTGAGGATCGCCGCCACTTCGAGAGGATGGGAAAAATAGGGGTCGCCGCTCGCGCGCGTCTGCGAGCCATGCTTCTGCATGGCATAGACATAGGCCCTATTGAGGAGGCCCTCGTCGAGATCGGGCTTATAGGCCGCGACCTTCTCGACGAGTTCGTATTGACGCATCATGGATGGCGAAGGACCCGGTTAAGCAAAAAGGGGCGCGTCGATTGCTCGAAGCACCCCTAATATAGGTCGCCTTGCGGCGAATTTGGCGAAGTCGGCCGCCCGGGGCGATCAGAATTCGTCGTTCTTTTCCGGCGGCACCAGACTTTCGATGCCGGCCAGCAGCTCTTCCTCGGACATACGGTCGAAGGCGATCGAGTCGTCCGGATCGTCGGAGGCGGTCTGGACCTCCTCGGCGGTCGGTCCCGCGATGCCCGGAACCGGCGCGGCCGGCGCCTGCGGCTCCGGCTCATCGACCTCCACGTGCTTTTGCAGCGAATGGATGAGGTCTTCCTTCAGGTCCTCGGGCGAGATCGTCTCGTCGGCGATTTCGCGCAGCGCGACCACCGGGTTCTTGTCGTTGTCACGATCGATGGTGATCGGCTGGCCTTGCGAGATCAGCCGCGCCCGATGACTGGCAAGCAGGACAAGCTCGAAGCGATTCTCGACCTTGTCGACGCAATCCTCTACGGTGACGCGGGCCATGCCTGTCTCCTCAAAACGGAAAATCCATGGGAATTCAGCGCGTGATCTAGCGGCTTGCGCGCCGCGATACAAGAGTGTTGTCCTATTCTTGATAAGACGGTTGACAAAAAAGCCGTAACCGCTTCATGCCGAATCGAGAAAGCGACGCCTCCATGTTGGCATAACGGCGACGCATCTTTATGGTCATAACAGGGCCAAACGCAGCCTCAGAAGATGTTGCTCGTTTGCCGTGTAGGACGCCCCTTTTTCGACGCCAGCAAGAAAGCCATTCATGTTTGACACGCGCGAGAAGATCGCACTCTTCATCGACGGAGCCAATCTTTACGCTACCTCGCGGAGCCTCGGCTTCGACATCGACTACAAGAAAATGCTGGCGGCCTTTCAGCGGCGCGGATACTTGCTAAGGGCTTATTACTATACCGCTTTGGTCGAAGACCAGGAATATTCGTCGATCCGCCCCCTGATCGATTGGCTGGATTATAACGGCTACCACCTCGTCACCAAGCCGGCGAAGGAGTTCACCGACCAGGCCGGCCGCCGCAAGATCAAGGGCAACATGGACATCGAGTTGGCGGTCGACGCCATGGAGCTGGTCGATACGGTGGATCACTTCGTGCTGTTTTCCGGCGACGGCGATTTCCGCTCGCTGGTCGAGGCGCTGCAGCGCAAGGGCCGCAAGGTCTCGGTCGTCTCGACGCTGTCGACACAGCCGCCGATGATCTCCGACGATCTCCGGCGTCAGGCGGATCACTTCATCGATCTGCAGACGCTGCGGGCCGAAATCGGACGCGATCCGGCCGAACGGGAGGCGCGCCTGGCGCGCCGGGGCGGGCAGGACAGCTGCGACCCGGACGAGGATCTTTGAACCGGATCGTGCCTGGCACACCGACGGCTTCCCGAACGACAGAGCCGAGCGAACCGCCCGGCGACTGCCCTTTGTGTCCGCGGCTGGCCGAGTTTCGCCATCTGTGGCGCGAGCGCGAGCCCGACTGGCACAATGCGCCGGTGCCCGCGTTTCTGCCGGTGGGCGGAGTCGGCGCGGTGCGGCTCGCCATCGTCGGCCTGGCTCCGGGACTGAGAGGCGCGAACCGGACCGGCCGCCCTTTCACCGGCGATTACGCGGGCGACCTGCTCTATAGGACGCTCTCCCGCCATGGCTTCGCCAACGATCGGTTCGACGCACGCATCGACGACGGCCTGGAACTGTTCGGCACGGCGATCGTCAATGCCGTCCGCTGCGTTCCGCCGGAAAACAAGCCCACCGGCCCCGAGATCACCACGTGCCGGCGTTTCCTTGAACCGGCCTTAAAGGAGTTTCAGAACCTCCGCGCAGTCGTGACGCTGGGCCGGATCGCGCACGACTCGACCGTGCGCGCCATGGGACAGAGGCCGGCGACCGTGCCCTTCAGCCATGGCGGCAAGCACGAGATTGCGGGGATCCGGATCTTCTCCAGCTACCATTGCTCGCGCTACAACACGAACACCGGGCGGCTCACCGAAGCGATGTTCACCGCCGTGTTCGAGCGCGTGGCGGCGTTTTTGAAGACCTCGGTTTCGTAGAGCAGAACGGAAGCTCGGGTTAAGGCGTATCGGCATGCCGGACTGGATCAAGCACGCGGTGTGGTGGCACCTCTACCCGCTGGGATTCCTGGGGGCGGAGGCCGAAAATGCGGAGGCACCGGTCGTCCATCGGCTGGACCGTCTGGAGCCGTGGCTCGACTATGCGGTCGAGCTCGGAGCGTCCGGCCTGGCGCTCGGCCCGATCTTCGCGTCGGAAACGCACGGCTACGACACCATCGACCACTTCCGCATCGATCCACGCCTCGGCGACGAGGAGGACTTCTACCGACTGGTCGAGGTAGCACGCGGCCGGGGGCTGAAGATCCTGCTCGACGGCGTCTTCAACCACGTCGGCCGTCGCTTTGGAGCCTTCCAGGCGGCACTGGCCGGCGGCCCCGAGGCGCCGGAAGCAGCCTGGTTTCGTCTCTTCTGGCCGCGCTATGGCGGCGAGCCCGACTACGCCTGCTTCGAAGGGCATCGTCAGCTCGTCACGCTCAACCACGACGAGCCGGCCGTGGCCGATTACGTGGTGCGGGTGATGTCCCATTGGCTCGATCGCGGAGCAGCCGGCTGGCGGCTCGACGCCGCCTATGCGATGCCACGCCAGTTCTGGGCCGACGTGCTGCCGCGCGTGCGCCGGGCGCATCCCGAGGCCTATGTCTTCGGCGAGGTCATCCACGGCGATTACGCCGCCTTCGTGGAGCAAACGGGCGTCGACGCCGTCACGCAATACGAGCTCTGGAAGGCGATCTGGAGCGCCATCAACGATCACAACTTCTTCGAGCTTTCCTGGGCGCTCAATCGCCACAACATCTTTCTCGAGCACTTTGTGCCGCAGTCCTTCGTCGGCAACCACGACGTCACACGCATCGCCAGCCAGATCGAGGACGAGCGCCTCCTGCCGCATGCCCTGGTGCTGCTGTTCACCCTCGGCGGCACGCCCTCGGTCTATGCCGGCGACGAACAGGCGTTTCGCGGCATCAAGGAGAACCGCGCCGGCGGCGACGACGCGGTTCGCCCCGCCTTTCCGGCCGTACCGGGCGAACTCGCCCCGCACGGGTGGCCGATCTTTCGCCTGCACCAGGACCTGATCGGCCTGCGGCGCCGCCATCCCTGGCTTCATCGCGCCCGCACGACGATCCAGCATCTGACGAACCGGACGATGGTCTACGAAGCGGCGGATGCCGGCCAAAGTCTCGTCGTTGCGCTCAACCTGACCGATGAGACAAGACTCCTGCCCGCGCCGGGCGCCCGCACCGTTCTCGCTGGAGAGGCAACGACGAGCGACGCCGGGACGACCGACGCCCATGTCGAACTGCCCCCCTTCGGCTGGGCCGTGCTCGACCGCGCCTGACGATCGATAGCCGATTGACAACTGGCATCGGCCCGATCACCCTAGGCCTGTTACCAGGGGGGCCTCGACAAGAGGCTGAGATACTGCTGGCCACGCCCGAACCGGCTTCGGCAGCGCAGTGACCCTTCGAACCTGATCCAGTTCATACTGGCGTAGGGACGGTGCAGACAATGGCGGCCGCATACGACGACACCGTCGGATCTCTTCCCACCTTCCGGTCAGAGCTGGGTCTCCATTGCCTAGGCAAGGAGCCTCGATCATGCCGATTCCATCCCAAACCGACCGCACGACGGCGCCGCAGGTGACGACCGGGCCGCTGCCGGCCTCCTCAAAGGTCTTCATCCCCGGCAGCATCCATCCGGACGTCCGTGTGCCGATGCGCCGGATCGCGCTCCACCCGACGGCCGACGAGCCGCCTCTCGCCGTCTACGATTCCTCTGGTCCCTATACCGATCTTGGCGCCGAGATCACCATCGAATCCGGGCTGCCGGCGCTACGCCGGGCCTGGATCGAAGCGCGCGGCGACGTCGAACGCTATCCCGGCCGCACCGTGGCGCCGGCCGATAACGGCTTCGTCTCCGAGCAGGCCCGCACCCCGGCCTTTTCGATCCAACGACCGCCGCTGCGAGCGAAGGGCGGTCGGGCCGTCACCCAGATGGCCTATGCCCGCGCCGGCATCGTCACGCCTGAAATGGAATTCGCCGCCATCCGGGAAAATGTCGGCCGCAAGGCCGCAGCCGAAGCACAGTCGCGCGACGGCGAGGATTTCGGTGCCGCCATCCCCGATTTCGTGACGCCGGACTTCGTGCGCGACGAGATCGCGAGCGGCCGGGCCATCCTGCCCGCCAACATCAACCATCCCGAAACCGAGCCGATGGTCATCGGCCGCAATTTCCTGGTCAAGATCAACGCCAATATCGGCAACTCGGCCGTCACCTCGTCGATGGCCGAAGAGGTCGAGAAGATGGTCTGGGCGATCCGCTGGGGCGCCGATACGGTGATGGACCTTTCGACCGGCCGCAACATCCACAACATCCGCGGCTGGATCATCCGCAACGCACCCGTGCCGATCGGCACCGTGCCGCTCTATCAGGCGCTGGAGAAGGTCGGCGGCGTCGCCGAGGACCTGACCTGGGAAATCTATCGCGACACGCTGGTCGAGCAGGCCGAACAGGGCGTCGACTATTTCACCATCCATGCCGGCGTGCGGCTGCACCACATCCCGCTCACCGTCGACAGGGTGACCGGCATCGTCAGCCGCGGCGGCTCGATCATGGCCAAGTGGTGCCTGCATCACCACCGCGAAAGCTTCCTCTACGAGCATTTCGAGGAAATCTGCGACATCTGCCGCCGCTACGACGTGGCGTTCTCGTTGGGCGACGGGCTGCGACCCGGCTCGATCGCCGACGCCAACGACCGCGCCCAGTTCGCGGAGTTGGAGACGCTCGGCGAGCTGACGCAGATCGCCTGGGCCAAGGATTGCCAGGTGATGATCGAAGGCCCCGGGCATGTGCCGATGCACAAGATCAAGGTGAACGTCGACAAGCAGATGGCGCTTTGCGGCGAAGCGCCGTTCTATACGCTCGGGCCGCTCACCACGGACATCGCGCCAGGATATGACCACATCACGTCGGCCATCGGCGCCGCGATGATCGGCTGGTTCGGCACGGCGATGCTCTGCTACGTCACGCCCAAGGAACACCTCGGTCTGCCGGACCGCAACGACGTAAAGACCGGTGTCATCACCTACAAGATCGCCGCGCACGCCGCCGATCTCGCCAAGGGCCATCCGGCTGCCCAGGCCTGGGACGACGCCATGTCGTGCGCGCGCTTCGAGTTCCGCTGGGAGGATCAGTTCAACCTGTCGCTCGATCCCGACACGGCCCGCGCCTTCCACGACGAGACGCTGCCGAAGGAGGCTCACAAGCTGGCGCATTTCTGCTCCATGTGCGGGCCGAAATTCTGCTCGATGCGGATCTCGCACGATATCCGCGACGAAGCCCGCAAGGCTGGGATGGAAGAGATGGCCGCCAAGTTCCGCGAAGGCGGCGAGCTCTACGTGCCCAGCGAACCGGCCGAGTAGGCCGATCGATCGCGGGAACGCCGTGTCATCCGATCCGGCTGTGGTCGAGCGGATAGCGCGAAAACCGTTCGGTCAGAAGATCGTAGACGCCGTCGGCGTCCACGTCTCGCAACACCAGGGCGTTGGCGGCACGGCCGCTGACGCCCCACCAGTCGACGACGGTCATACCCATGGTCCGTTCCGACCCGGTCTCGACCGCGACATTGACCTCGCGGCCCGAATAGAGATCGGGCCGGATCAGCCAGGCGACGGTGTTGGGGTCGTGCAGCGGGCCGCCGTCGGTGCCGTATTTTGCCGCCTCGAAGCGTTTTTCGAAGCGGAGCCAGTCCGCCACCACCGATCCCACTCGGTTGCCGATCGCGGCGAAGCGAGCGACGCGCTCGGCGCTGGTCAGAAGCTGGTGCGTACAGTCCAGCGGGATCATGACGATCGGGATACCGGAGGAAAAGACGATTTCTGCCGCATGCGGGTCGACATAAGCATTGAACTCGGCGGCCGGCATGATGTTGCCGACCTCCGAATAGGCGCCGATCATCGTGACGATGCGACCGATCCTCTGTCGCAGCGCCGACTCTCGCGCGAGTGCCAAGGCCAGATTGGTCATCGGCCCGATGGCGCAGAGGGTCACCACTCCCGGCTCATGGGCCATCACCGTCTGGATGATGAAATCGACCGCATGGCCGGGCGTCGCCGGCCGGCTGGACGGCGGCAGCTCGGCACCCTCGAAACCGGTCCGGCCGTGCACATGGGTGGCGTCGATGGCGGCTCGCAGCAGTGGCCGGTCGGCGCCCGCATGAACCGGAATATCGGGGCGACTGGCGAGATCCAGCGCCTTGATGGCGTTGGCTGTCGCGTGCTCCAGCGCGACGTTGCCGGCGACCGTCGTCACGCCGAGAAGCTCGACCTCCGGGCTCGCCACGGCAAGCAGGATGGTCAGAGCGTCGTCCTGGCCGGGATCGGTGTCGATGATGATCTTCTGCGGCCCGGTCACGCTCGTCCCCTACTCTCTTGCGATGGCCGGGGTACGCCTTCGGCTAGAGATCCGGCCGTAGGCGCAGCCACGTGGCCACGTCGTCGGCATTCTTATCGGGCGGAAACACCGGATAGAAGACCTTGGCGATCCGCCCGTCCACCGCGATCATCGTCAGGCGCTTGAGCAACACCTCGTCGTCGGCCTCGAAGGTCGGCAGATCGAGCATCTCCTGCAGCGCTCCGCCGGCATCCGACAGAAGCGGAAACGGCAGATCCAGGCGCTCCACCGCCTCCTTCTGATAGGGTGTCGTCTGCGTCGACACGCCGAACAGATGGTCCATGCCGAGGGCTTTCAGATCGGCAAAGCGCTTGCGGAAGGAACAGGCCTGCGGCGTGCAGCCGCGCGCACCGGGAATGTCGTTCCAGCCCCCCGGCAGCGGCGAGCCCGGCCGCCCGGTCAGCGGATAGGCATAGAGCACCGCGACCCCGCCGAGACGAGCCGGATTCACCATGGCCCCATTGGTGGCCGGCAGATCGACCGCCGGCAGTCGCATTCCATAGAGATGATCGGCCGCGCCGTCGTCGACGGGCGCCTCGAGATTCTCCGGAAGCTTCGAAAAATCGGTCATGGCGCTCCTCCCATGGCTGATTTGCCGTTTTGCCGCATGGTCCTGCGGAACGGGACCAAAGGCAAGCCGAAGACCGCAACTTCTTCGCAGGCGAGCGCCTATCGCGGCATCGAACAGCGTCTTGACCGCCCGTTCCGAGTTTAAACAGACATGAGATCGAGACGAGGACAGATCCGCAACAGTGGCTGACGAACGGGCAGATTACGACGGCGTCGACGCTGCTCCATACCGCAATCCATCGACAAGCAGGGCGACCATGCGCCGCGCCTGACCCGACCTCGAAAGATAGGCCGAGGCGCCGAGGCTCGCGGCCGCGTTCAGCAGCTCCGTCGCGTCGGCATCGGACCGCACGGCGCCCACTGCGGCCGCCTCGTCGAGCAGGGACTGAAGCGCGGGAACAAGATGCTTTTCAAAATAGGCCGGCAAGGACTCGTAGGCCGGGTCACCTGAATGCAGAGCGGCACCAAGGCCGCGCTTGGTCTCGATGAAGTCGACGAAGCGCTGCATCCACAATGCTAGCGCCTCGCCCGGCTCGTTTTCCGCCGCCAGGGTCGAGGCTGCGCCGACGCAAGCATCGATCTCCTTTCGAAAGACGGCGACGATCAGATCCGAGCGCTGGGGAAAGTGGCGGTAGACCGTACCGACACCAACGCCGGCCATGTCGGCGATCTGGCGCACGGGCGCATCGACGCCGGACGTCGCAAATACGGATTTCGCCGCCTGGACCAACGCATCGAGATTGCGCAGCGCGTCGGCGCGCGGGCGCCTTCCGGCACCCTCACCCGTTTCGAAACCGCCGATTTTCGGACCCGTCTTGCTGCTCACGCAAAAGCCCCTTGCTAATCGGAACAGCGTTCCGTATTTATACCGGAATGATGTTCCGCTTGTTTCAATACCATGTCAGCGCGGACTAGCCAACGTCAAACAAGCAAGGAGAGTGCCATGCACAACAAACCGGTCGTCCTCGTCACCGGAGCCAATCAGGGAATTGGACTTCAGGTCGCCAAGGAACTCGTCGCACATGGCAGGACCGTGCTCGTCGGATCGCGCGATTTCGAAAAGGGGCAAGCGGCCGCGGCCGGCATCGGCGCGGATGCGCACGCCATACAGATCGACGTCACGGACCAGTCCTCGATCGCCGCAGCCGCAGAACGCATCCGCCGCGAATTCGGCCGGCTCGATGTCCTGGTCAACAACGCCGCCGTCTCCAACGCAGGGCGCCCTGCCGACATGTCGGTCGAGCAATACGCTCAGGCCACCCGCCCCAGCACCGTGTCACTCGATGAGATGTGCACGGTATGGGAAACCAACGTGTTCGGCGTCATCGCCGTCTACCAGGCGATGCTGCCGCTGCTGCGCGAAACGCCGAACGCCCATATCGTCAACGTGTCGAGCGGCGTCGGTTCGCTGACGATGAATTCCGATCCCGATTTCCCTTATCGCGGCATTTTCGGACCTGTCTATCCCGCATCCAAGACGGCGCTCAACGCCATCACGCTCGCCATGGCGATCGAGCTGGAGCCCGAGGGGATCAGGGTCAATGCCGTCTCGCCGGCGTTCACCAGCACGAACCTCAACAACTACGCCGGCACCGAGAGCGTCGAGGACGGCTCGCGCGAGGTCGTGCGTGTCGCCCTCCTCGGCCCGGACGGTCCGACGGGAGCCTTCACGCGCTGGGAAAACCAGACGATCCCCTGGTGACCGAAGCCGCGAAACCGACGCCGAACAAGGAGAACGACAATGCAATACCGCACGCTTGGCAAAACCGGCATCAAGGTCAGCCCCTATTGTCTGGGCGCCATGATGTTCGGAAACCTCGCCAACGGTGACCATGACGATTGCGCCCGGATCGTGCACAAGGCGCTGGATTCGGGCATCAACTTCGTCGATACGGCCGACCGCTACAGCGCCGGCGAATCCGAGGAGATCGTCGGCAAGGCGCTCAAGGGACGCCGGGACAAGGTGGTGCTCGCGACCAAGGTGCACGGGCCGATGGGCGACGACCCCAACATGCAGGGCAATTCGCGTCGCTGGATCATGCAGGCTGTCGACGACTCGCTACGCCGCCTGCAGACGGACTACATCGACCTCTACCAGATCCATCGGCCGGCCCCGGACACCGATATCGAGGAAACCCTCTCGGCACTCACCGACCTGATGCGCGCGGGCAAGGTGCGCGCCATCGGCTCGTCGACCTTTCCGGTGTCGGAGATCGTCGAGGCGCAGTGGGTTTCGGAAAAGCGTGGGCTCGCGCGCTTCCGCACCGAACAGCCGCCCTATTCCATTCTCGACCGCGGCATCGAGCGTGACATGCTTCCCACATGCCAGCGCTACGGCATGGGGGTTCTGGTCTGGAGCCCGCTGTCGAAAGGTCTGCTGACCGGGCGCTACCGCAAGGGGCAGCCGATGCCGGACTCGCTGCGCGCGAAGGTCATGCCCCGTCAGATGTCTGACGAGCGCAGTCTCGATGCCGTCGAGAGGCTGATCCCCCTGGCCCAGGAGGCGGATCTGTCGCTCGTCCACATGGCGCTGGCCTTCGTGATGGCGCATCCGGGCGTGACCTCTGCCATTCTGGGTCCCCGCACGATGACCCAGCTCGACGATCTCCTGGCGAGCGCGGAGGTCCGTCTCAGCGACGAGATTCTCGATCGGATCGACGAGATCGCGCCTCCCGGAGCCGATGTCGGGGTCAATGACGCCGCCTATGTGCCGCCGGCAATCGCCAAGGCGGAGCTGCGTCGGCGCCCGGCCGCCGAACGCACCGCCGCCTGACGAACGATGCGGCCGGCGTCGCCGCGCACCGCTGCGATGCCGGCCGCCTGGAAACGGCAGTTGGAACAGGATGACCTTATGACGCACAAGCAACATCCGATCGGAACCGGGTTCACCGCCGCGTCGACGGCCGACGACGTTCTGGCCGGCATCGATCTGTCGGGAAAGAACGCCATCGTCACCGGCGGCCACGCCGGGATCGGGCTGGAGGTGACGCGGGCGCTGAGCAAGGCCGGCGCATCCGTCATCGTGGCCTCGCGCGATCCGGGTCGCGCGGTCGCCGCTTTGACAGGACTCGAGCGGATCGAAATCAGTCCTCTCGACCTCATCGATCCCCGGTCGATCGAGGCCTTCGCGACGCGATGGCTCGATACGGGGCGGCCGCTCCACATCCTGATCAATGGCGCCGGAGCATCCGGCGGACCGATGCGCGACGCGCGCGGCTACGAGACCCAGTTCGCGACCAATCATCTGGGCCATTTTCAGCTGACCCTGGCGCTGCGTCCGGCGCTCAAGGCTGCTCATGGCGCCCGTGTGGTCAACGTCTCGTCGGGTGCGCAGCGCTTCTCCGACATCCGGTGGGATGACCCGCATTTCACCACGGACTACAGCTCTCTGGCCGCCTACGCGCAATCCAAGACCGCCAACGTGCTGTTCGCCGTCGAACTCGACCGCCGATGGTCAGGCGACGCCATTCGCGGCTACGCCGTGCATCCGGGCGTCGTCGTCGGCACCAAGCTCAACAGCTCGGCCGGCGAAGAGGCGCTACGCGCCCAGGGACTGATCGATGACATGGACCGCCCGATCATCGACCCCGAGCACGGTAAGAAGACGCCGCAGCAGGGCGCCGGCACCATCGTCTTCGCGGCGACCAGCCCGCTCCTCGCCGAGATCGGCGGCGTCTATCTCAAGGACAACGACATCTCGCGGCTGGACGACGAAGAGAGACCGATGAGCGCCGTCGAGCCGCCGTCCGAGATCATGTCGCATGCCATCGATCCGCAGTCCGCCCGGCGGCTCTGGGAGATGAGCGAACGCATGCTGGAAGCGTGACCGCCGGCGCGAATCGGCGGCCGTCTCGATCTGCGCGCGCCTAAGCGCCTTCCTTCATCAGGCGCTGTTTCTGGCGATTCCAGTCGCGCTCCTTGATGGTCTGGCGCTTGTCGACGGTGTTCTTGCCCTTGGCCAGCGCCAGCGCCAGCTTAGCCATGCCGCGATCGTTGAAATAGACCCGCAGCGGCACCAGCGTCATGCCGTCGCGCTGGACGGCACCGGCCAGCTTATTGAGCTGGCTGCGATGCACCAGGATCTTCCGCCGCCGCTTCGGCTCGTGGTTGAAGCGGTTGCCCTCCAGATATTCGGGGATGAAGGAGTTGATCAGCCACAGCTCTCCCCCCTCCTCCGTCGCATAGGATTCGGCGATCGTGGCCTTGCCCTGGCGCAACGACTTGACCTCCGTGCCCGTCAGCGCCAGGCCGGCCTCGAGAGTATCGATGATTTCGTAGTTGAAACGCGCCTTCCGGTTCTCGGCGGCGACGTTCGATCGATTGGTCTTTGCTTTGGCCATGATGCTCTTGGAGTGACGAGCGAAGGCGTCTGCGACGCTCGCCAACGGCTCTTGTTGGATTTCCGTCCTGGAGCCCTAAGATGAGGTCTGCGGCCCGAAGTTCAATTGAGAAGGCCCGCATGGCGCAACGCGGCGTCGATCGCCTCCCGCGTCTTTTCCTCCACCGACACGAGCGGCCGCCGCAGCTTGTCGATGCCACGGCCGACGCTCGACAGCGCATATTTCACCCCGGCCGGGTTGGGCTCGATGAACAGCGCCTTGTGCAGAGGCAGGAGCCGATCCTGCAGGTCCACCGCGGTGGCGAAATCGCCGGCTGTGCAGGCATCCTGAAACTGGGAGCAGAGCCGCGGCGCGACGTTGGCCGTCACCGAGATGCAGCCGACGCCGCCATGGGCGTTGAAGCCGAGCGCGGTGGAGTCCTCCCCCGACAGCTGGATGAAGTCGGTGCCGCAGGCGGCGCGCTGCTCCGACACGCGATCGACCTTGGCCGTGGCGTCCTTGACGCCGACGATGTTGGAGAAATCCGCCTTGAGCCGTCCCATCGTCTCCGGCAGCATGTCGATCACCGAGCGCCCGGGAATGTTGTAGATCAGGATCGGCAAACTCACCGCCTCGGCGATGGCCGCATAATGAGCATAGAGCCCGCGCTGGTTCGGCTTGTTGTAATAGGGGGTAACGACCAGGAGACCGTCGGCGCCGGCCTTTTCGGCGGCGCGGGCCAGATCGATGGCCTCGGCCGTATTGTTGGATCCCGCACCCGCGATCACCGGCACCCGGCCGGCCGCGGCCTCGATGCACACGGCCACCGCACGCTTGTGCTCCTCATGGGTCAGGGTCGGGCTTTCGCCCGTCGTGCCGACCGGCACCAGCCCATGCGTGCCCTCCTCGATCTGCCAGGCGACAAAGGCGCGGAACGCCGCTTCGTCGAAGGAGCCGTCCTCGGCAAAGGGCGTCACCAGCGCCGTAATCGAACCCCTGAACATCGTCTTCCAAACTCCCGCTTTCGCGCCTTCTGTTATCGTTTCCTGCCCGAAGGCCTAGACGAACCTGGCCGTCCGGCCTCGAAAAAGGCTATCCATTCCATGGCATGCGCCATTGCGGCGGATCGATGGGCCTTTTGGGAAGTTCGCCTTCCCAATCCCGGCGACCGTCAAATCTTCACCACACCCAGTCGGTACCGGCCATGTGTCGGTTCGACACTAGCCCGATCCGGCAGCGGGCGCGACCATATATCAAATGGCGCGGATGGAAAGGCGGCAGAGCAAGCGATCGCGCATTGGGCCACGGCGGTGCGGCCGGGCCACAATCGCTCGCGGAATACCGGATTGGTTTACGATCTTTTTATTCAAATCGTGGGACAGTCCGAGGCTATGCTTCCAGTCCCTACGGATCGGCGCAACGGCGTCGTTCAGGAAAAGGTGCTCATGTCTGCGAAGGCGATAGCCCGGCATCTGCTGCGCGGCGGCGTCATGGCCTGCCTTGTCTCGACCAGTGTCGCGGCCGAGCCGTTGCTTCCTCCCGTGGGACCGGTTCCCGCCTCGCGCCCCTATCAGATGCCGCAGGCCGCGGCAGCCATCGATCCAGGCCGCTTCGGCGGCGCCCTGCCGGTCCCGTCCAATCCGCTGATTCCGCGCCCCACTCCGGTGCCGTCGACGATCGCGGCGGTGCCGACCAGCTTCACCGGGTCGATCGCGACGCTCGCACCGCGGGCAGCCGACCTGCGCGCGGTGTCCGGCGGGCTGCGCAACGGCCTCGACGCGCTGAATTCCGACAATGTCGTCAAGGCACGCTCGATCCGTGAAGGCATGACGCGCGGCTCTCTCGACCGGCACATCCTGGCCTGGGCGATCGCCCTGCATGGCGGCAAGGACGTTCCGTCCTACGAGATCGCCTCGATCGCCAACGAGCTGAAGGGCTGGCCCGGCATGAAGACGCTGAGGGCCAACAGCGAGAAGGCGCTCTATCGCGAGGAGCCGCCGGCGCGCGACGTCGTCGCCGCCTTCGCCTCGAGCCAACCGGAAACGCCGCAGGGCACCATGGCGCTCGCCCGCGCCTACCTGGCCCTCGGGCAGGCCGGCCAGGCCAAGGCGCTGATCGTCCATCTCTGGCGCGAGGAGAATTTCGACACCTCGACCGAGCAGACAATCCTGAAGACCTTCGGCACCCTGCTGACGCGCGCCGACCACAAATACCGGATGGACCGGCTGCTTTACGCCGATCGGGTGAGTGAAGCCGAGCGGGTCTCCAAGCTCGCCAACGCCGAGTCGCTTTTCGCCGCGCGCGCTGCCGCCATTCGCGGCACCAAGGATGCCGCCCAGCGGATCGCCAACGTCCATCCCTCCTGGCACTCCGACCCCGGCTATCTGTTCGCCAGAATCGAATATCTGCGCAAGACCGGCCACCCCGACGACGCGGCCAAGCTCATGCAGCAGGCACCGCGCGATCCGGCCGTGCTGATCGATGCCGACGCCTGGTGGAACGAACGGCGGATCATCTCCCGCGACCTTCTCGACGCCGGCAAGCCGCGCGAGGCCTATCAGGTGGCGGCGTCGCACTCGGCCGCAAGCCCATCCGCAGCCGCGGAAGCCGAGTTCCACGCCGGCTGGTATGCGCTGCGCTATATCGGTGACGCCAAAGCCGCACACCAGCATTTCGCCCGGATCGCGCAGCTTTCCACCATGCCGCTGTCGCTGTCGCGCTCCTATTACTGGCTCGGGCGCGCGGCCGAGGCCGGCGGGCCGGGCAATGCCGCGAGCTACTACCGCCAGGCCGCGAGCTTCGGCACGACCTATTACGGCCAATTGGCCGCCGCGCGCCTGGGCGGACGCCCGGCCGACGTGATCTACCCCGAGCCGACCAATGCGGAGCGCCAGCGCTTCGCATCGCGCGAACCGGTCCAGGCAATCCAGCGGCTCGAGTCGGTCGACTACGACAGCCGCGCCGATATCCTCTATCGCGAGCTCGCCAACGAACTCGACAGCCCGGGCGAACTGGCGATGCTCGCCGTCATGGCCGAGCGGAGGGGAGACCACTATCTGTCGCTCAAGATCGGCAAGCAGGCCAACAATCGCGGCGTCGACGCGCCTGCCCTCGCCTTTCCGATCGGCGTCATCCCGAGCGATGCCCGGATCTCGGCCGCCGGCAAGGCGCTTGCCTACGCCATCGCTCGGCAGGAAAGCGAATTCAGGCCCGATGCCCGCTCGCCGGCCGGTGCTCTCGGCCTGCTCCAGCTCCTGCCGACGACGGCCAAGCACGTCGCCAGCGCCAACGGCATCCCCTATTCGCTGGCCAAGCTTTCCACCGACGCCGGCTACAACGCCACGCTCGGCAGCCATTATCTCGGTCAGCAGATCGACGATTTCGGCGGCTCCTATATCCTGACGTTCATCGCCTACAACGCCGGACCGCGACGTGCGCGCGAATGGATCCAGCGCTTCGGCGACCCGCGCGGCAAGTCTCTCGACGAGGTGATCGACTGGGTGGAGCGCATCCCGTTCACCGAAACGCGCAACTACGTTCAGCGCGTGATGGAGAACTACGAGGTCTACAAGATGCGCCTTGGCGCCGGCTTCGACATCGAGCGCGATCTCCGGTTCGGCCGCTCCGGCTGAACACGGCGCGAGGGTCGAAATTTCAGGCAACCCTGCGCCGCTCGACTTACCGCAAATCCAGAGAGTCGGAGCCTCAGCGCCAACGCGGAATGGGTCGCCCATCATAAAGCGCCCGGCACGCGAGGTCGCCCCCCGGACATACTTCTTCTTCGGCCGCCTCGAAGACAGGAGACATGCGCGCTATTGCTGGATTCTGCCGCCGTAAAATCCCTCCAGCTTCTCGGGCTTCGGAGCGGCTTGCGCCCACGCGAAGGGTGCCGACACGATACCTCAGTATAGCTTATTAAAAAGGCTTAAGCTTTTTGGGAACCGGTCAGGCCGTGTCGTCATTATCGACCCGTGTATGCCCATCGGGCAAATTGGAGAGGGGCAACCCTTCTCGCGAATATTGGCCGGACAAGTTTCCGAGCCCACCACGACGAAAGGAATTCTCGTTATGAAGAAGCTTCTTGCTGCCACTGCTTTTGTTGCCATGATGATTCCTGCGGCTTCCTTCGCGCAGGATACCGATTATCGCACCGACGAAGCCTATTACGGTGCCATGAGCCGCAGCGGCGATCTAGCCCAGTCGGGTACGCTCAGCACGATGGAGGCTCCCCAGGATTTCACCATCATCAAGAAGAACGAGTTGACGACGTCCGCGACTTCCGGTGACTCGAGCAGCACCCCGTACGAGACGATCCAGAACGACAATGTCGAGTCGATGAAGACGATTCGCGACCAGATTGCCGCGAACCCGGGCCTGTCGAAGGCGCTGTCGGACGCCGGCGTGGATGTTTCGACGATTGAAGCCATCGACGTCCTGCCGAGCAATCAGGTTGTCGTCTACACGGGCTCGTAAGCGTCCTTCTGCTGCGGCAATTATCTCGCCGCGCCGAAATGTTGGAGATCCGGACAGCGGCCTGATCTTCGCAAAAAAATGGAGACTCGGCCTCGGCCGAGTTTCCTTGTGAAAAAATACGAACCCCGTCATTTTTTGGCGGGGTTTATTTTTGGGGGAAACGGTTTGGAGGAGCGATGATCGGGGTCAGCCGAAGCGGCGTCTCGGCCCGTCATGCGGGCTCGGAGCAGGCATTCGGCAGAGCGCGATGGCGATACTTCTTGAGAGCCCGGCAACGCGGTCACGGATGATGGAGAAGCCGATCACCGCATCGATCTTGCGCAGCAGATGATCCTGGGGAACCAACTGATCGAGCGTCACCATCTCGATCGCCGTCTGTTCAGGGGCAGCGCTCTTCGACATGCCCAATGAATCAAAAAGCCCCGGCTTCCCAGGCTGTGTGGAAACTGATTGGAGGCTCCGGTTAACCGGGGCCTCTTCTGGTTTCAGGCTGTGGCGGTTTGGATGTTGATGGCGCGCAGGATGTTGTAGGCGAGGATCGAGAGGGCCATTTCGGT
>NZ_JAZHFT010000109.1:0-2719 GCF_036541425.1 Consotaella aegiceratis | reverse complement strand
TCTGAAGTTCCAATGGCGGATGAGCGCCAAGTGCCGCAAAGCCACACCGATCAAGCCCAAATCGGGCCGCCATCACCAATGACGTCTCTTCAATGCCGCCAAAACGTCGGTTCTTCGAGGTGTCCAGCTGGCCGTTGCCGTCATAGGACAGCCGCCGCTCGCCCCACAGCGCGTCGTCGATCGAAACCGGCGCAAAGGCCTTGTCGTAGTCGTAGAGCCGCCGCGCGTGCTCCCGGGCGCGCCGCGCCTCCTCGCGCACCGGCACGGTAACGCCCAGCCGCGAACGGTCGTGCACCGCCGGATGGCGCGGCCCCGCCTCCTGGGCGACGATCTGGCCGGCGGCGTCGTAGCGCTGCTCCAGGCGAAAGCCGCCCAGGACGCGGCCCCGCTCGCGGCCCAAACCGTCGCGCTCGAAGGCGATGGCCGTCTCGCCCGCCAGCAGCGCAAAGGCGCAGTCGAGAAACAGAGGTTAAGCTTAGCTCAATGATGTATTAATTTTATTAAATTTCAGTGCGGACGCATACCCGATTCTTTTGATATCTTTTTCGCCAATTTATCAAGATAATCTTCTCCATTATTTTTATATAATTCTATATCTCTATCTGATAAATTTACTTTTTCTTCATATAATCCAATATCTCCACAAATTACCATCAATACTAATTTCCCATTGTCATCCTCGAACAATTGCCACTGAACATTCTTTCCTTCCGATATTTTTCTCATAGAACACCTCTAAGGCCCTATTCCAGTAGGCGTGACAGTGAATCCTGAACTGGGAATTTGGTTTGTTATGATTTCTGGCATTCCGCCGCTTGTCATTCCACCCCATCTGAAAAAAGAGTTAGCCCCAGATTCTAGTCCATTAGGCAGTCTTGCATTATATAATAATGGGCTTTGCACATCGACTCGCATCAATGGTTCATTCCATTGATTTGTGGGTATGCCTAATTTTCTTTTTATTACTATAATATCACCGCCAGAATCTGAAAGCAATTTGTCCATCGCCCTGCTTGTTGTCATGAACTGGCCGTCTGGCCGCCCGATGAATTCTCTACCCTTAATCCAGTTTTCGTATGTTGATTTCGGAACGAGATAAGAACCGCCCTGTCTAAAATCCTCTAAATGCGAAACAACACCGGCTCTATTATCTCCTAGCCATGGGCTGGTGCTTGTATCTCCGAGCCCCCGTGGAGGAGTTGCTGCTAGCCCATAGGGATCGATCTGGACAAAAGGATTGGCGACATAGGCCTGGGACCGATCCCCACCGGCCAGACCGATGGGGTCGGGGCTGGTGTAGTGGCCGGTCAGGGGATCGTAGTGCCGGTGGCGGTTGTAGTATAGCCCTGTCTCGGCGTCCTCGTACTGGCCCGGAAACCGCCACGGGCAGGCCAGCGCGTCGGGCGGCCGGGCGTGGGCCGGCTTCATCGCCAGGGCGCCGCGCACCTCCACCGCCCGCACCGCGCCCCAGACGTGGTGGTCCGCCGCCCAGACCAGATGCCCGCGCGCGTCGAACATCTCCTTGGGCGTGCCGAGCGGGTCGGTGACCACGGCCAGCATTTCGCCGCCGGGCAGCTCCTTGGCCAGGAGCCTGTGCGTTTCTTCCTCGAAGTGCCAGCGGATGCCTTCGTCCCAGGCGATCTGCCCGTCCAGATGCAGCGGCGCCTCGGCCACCATCCGGTCGCCGTCCCAAAGATACGCCGTGCCCACCTCAGGCGGGCGCTCCCCCGGTCCGCCGTCAGCGGCATCGTCGTTGGCAGCAGCCGGCATCGCCCGTGGACTGCCGTCCTCGCCCACCAGCGCCGGCCAGCGCCAGGAGGCGCGCTGGCGCTCGACCCCGCTGAAGCGCCGGACCTTCGCCACCCGCCGCCCGAACGGGTCGTAGCGGTAGAGCCATTCCTCGCCCTCGGGCGTCATCACCGAGGCCAGCCGGTCGTGCGCGTCCCACCCATAGCGCCAGCGCCGCGGCCGAAAACCGTCCCGTTCCACATGCCGCTCGATCAGCCGCCCGCACGCGTCGTGGGAAAGGCGCAGCCGCTCGCCCTTCGGACCGCGCGCGATCTGCACCACCCCGCCGGGCGTCCTCTGCCAGGCCTCGGGCCGGCTGGCCGGCACCGCCGCGCCGAAGGCGGCGTCGAAGGCCGCGCCGTAGCTCGACGGGCCCTCCTCCGCCCGCTGCGAGGACGAGGCGCCGCGAAGATTGCGCGCCGCATCGTAGGAAAAGCGCTCCGAGCCCGAGGCGCTCTCGGCCGAGACCAACTGGCCGTTGCCGTCATAGGACAGCCGCCGCTCGCCCCACAGCGCGTCGTCGATCGAAACCGGCGCAAAGGCCTTGTCGTAGTCGTAGAGCCGCCGCGCGTGCTCCCGGGCGCGCCGCGCCTCCTCGCGCACCGGCACGGTGACGCCCAGCCGCGAACGGTCGTGCACCGCCGGATGGCGCGGCCCCGCCTCCTGGGCGACGATCTGGCCGGCGGCGTCGTAGCGCTGCTCCAGGCGAAAGCCGCCCAGGACGCGGCCCCGCTCGCGGCCCAAACCGTCGCGCTCGAAGGTGATGGCCGTCTCGCCGGCCAGCAGTTTTTCCACCGCGCCCAGGGGATCGCGGACGATCTCGACGAGGCCGCGGTCCTCGCCGACGATCTCGCGGGCGATCCGCTCGCCCATGGCGTCGCGGGTCGATCTGATGCGCCGGCCGTTCAGCGTCTCCGAGACGATGCGCCCG
>NZ_JAZHFT010000108.1:0-2774 GCF_036541425.1 Consotaella aegiceratis | reverse complement strand
ATAATCGATCGCTCGTCGGCCGAGTGAACTCGGCCAGCAATCGTAGCTCTTGCTTGATCCGCAAAAGCCAGAAGCACGGGATCAACTTGTCAACGAGGAGGTCGATCGACACCGTGGTCGACGTCGGCATTTCGTCCCTAAAGGCCACGGGATGGGAGTTCGTTGATCGTGTCGGCAAACTTTCGCATGAGGCGTACCGACTCGTCTACCTCACGCGGATCCCAGGTCTCGAATATGGCGCGGCCGATCTTCTCGCGTGTTTCGTCGAGCTGTTTGGCTATCGCCTCGCCCTTCCGAGTGATGACGGCGCCGCGGACGCGCCGGTCTGCGCTACTGCGGCGCTCCGCGAAGCCAAGGCTTTCAAGCTTGGCGACCTGCCGGTTGACAGTGGTATGGTCGCGTCCCAGCCGGTCGGCCATTTCCACAACACCGACGGGGCCAAACCTCTCAACCCCGACGAAAAGGGAGAAAAGAGCCCGGTCGAGCGGCACTCCGGCTTCGCAAATGAGCCATTCGCAGCGCTGAGGCCCGTTCATCAGAAGGGCGATGTCGAGCAGAGCTGCATGCAGCGCCCGGAGCCGATGCTCAGTATGTGCGCCTCGAACACTCTCGCTTGGCGTCATGTCGGTCCGCTTTCGGAGCTTGAACGCACGTAGCTGAGAAACAGCTTGACGAGCTCGTCTTCGAATTCCGCAGTGCCGAGGTAGGACGATTGTTCCATCACCGCCGAGCGGACGGTGCCGATCACCGCACGGGTCATGACATAAAGTTCCACTGACGTCAGCATCTTGAAATGTTCGCCCTGCGACCGCGAATTTCGGTCGAGGATGGCTTGCACCGCCTCCTCGACCGGCCGGGTCAGTTCGTCGGCCAAATCATTGGCAATCAAGGCCTCAATCAGGAATTTGCGCACCCGCTGGCGGCCTCCGAAAGCCTGGAGCACCGAACGGACGATGGCTCGCCCGAGCTCGACGATGTCCGGCGCGTGTTCGTCGGCGATGCGATCGACGGTCGCTCGATTGACCAGATCCAACTCTCGCCGCGCCATCGCGATCAGGATCGCGTTCTTGTTCGGAAAATACTGGTACAGCGTTCCGATACTGACCCCCGCCAGTTGAGCGATGGCGTTGGTGGTGAATCCGTCCAGGCCCTGGGTCTGAAGAATCCGAGCCGCCGCCTCGAAAATCGCCTCCAGCGTCTCTTCCGAGCGCGATTGGCGTGGCTTTCTTCTATACGGATCAATGGGTTGCATGGCCTCGAGTCCTCCCTTCGGGACAGCCTGGAAAGCGAGTAGCGAAATATGAGCCTCGCTCATATTATGCACTTCAGATGGCGTTTGACCAATCGTCGAGCGCCGCCATTCCGATCGAAGGAGAAAAGCGCATGAACATTGCGTTCTTGGGCCTTGGCCGCATGGGGGCGGGCATGGCGACATGTCTGGCGAAGGCGGGCGACCATGCCCTTACCGTGTGGAACCGCAGTCCCGAAAAGGCTGCCCCGTTAGCGGAGATTGGCGCCGGAGTGGCTGCGGACCCGGTCGACGCCATCCGCGAGGCCGACCTGGTGATGACCAGCCTGATGGACGACAAATCCATCGAGGCGCTGTTCCACGACCAGAGCGCCGCGTTGACGGCGATGCGGCCCGGCGCCGTTCACCTGTGCCTGACCACGATCTCGCCGGACTGCGCCAATCGTCTGGAGGCGCTGCATGCGGCGCACGGCAGCCGTTACGTCTCGGGACCCGTGGTCGGCCGGCCGGATGCGGCCGCGGCGGGCAAGCTGATCCAGTTCCTGGCAGGCGATGCCGCCGCCGCCGCCCTCGTGGAACCCGTTTGCAGTGCTTTTGCCGAACGGGTCGTGCGTCTGCCGGGGCCGGCCGGCGTTGCCAACAGTCAGAAGCTCTGCATCAACTTTTTCGCCGCGGCCATCATCGAGGTGGTGGGCGAATGCTTCACCCTCGGCGACAAGCTCGGCGTACCACGTGAGAATCTGGCGTTCTTCCTTAAGCAAAGCCTGCCGATGCCGGCGCTGAAGCTCTACGTGGAGCGACTGTTCAAACGGGAAACCGATGGTTCGGAAGGGTTCTCCATGATGGGGGGCAGGAAGGACCTGACGCTGATGCTCGATGCGGCCGCGTCGGCCGGCTGCCCCATCGACATCGCCGACGTCATCGCGGACAAGATGGACGCCGCCATCGCGCAGGGAATGGGACATCTCGACTGGAGCGCCACCCAGGAGATCACGCGCCAACGCGCCGGGCTCTGAATAGCCGGCGCTCTCGCCAACAGGCCGGATAATCTTGCGGGTCGGAGACGGCAGGGCTCGAAAAACTCGTCGATGACTGTCCCATCGGACGGAAGGCAGCGTGCGAGGTTCTGGATCGGAAACGAACTTCAGGCCGTTGCCGAAAGGGAGGAAAGGCATGAGTGGTTTCCTTATTCGCAACGCTCACGTCATCGCGTCGCCGCACACAGGCGAACTTGGAAAAGTCCAGTCGATCCTGATCGAGGATGACAGGATTTCGGCCCTGGGCGAGGAAGCAGACGCCCAGGCGAGCGATGTTCGCGAGACGATGGATGCCGAAGGCCGCATCATCGTTCCCGGCCTGGTCAACGCGCACATGCACAGTTGGCAAGCCCCGCTGCGCGGCATCGCGCTCGACTGGAACCTGCTCGAATATCTGGCCTACATGCATGGACAAGTCGTGCCCAAGATGACGCCCGATGACGTCCATATCGGCACCCTGGCCGCGGCCGTCACCCAGATCGCGTCTG
>NZ_JAZHFT010000107.1:0-3220 GCF_036541425.1 Consotaella aegiceratis | reverse complement strand
ATGGCTTCAGAGCCAAAGGCGATCAGGTGTTCCAGAACGTCACCGTCCGCAATGCGGATGGAGAGATCGTCAGCTATGCTGACATGATTGTCGTGCGCGAAGGTAAGGTTCGTTACGTTGTCGAAGCTAAGAGCGGGCGAGCAAATTTGAGTAGGGGACAAGCCAATTTCCAGGAAATGGTAAGAACGAATGAACCCTTCAATTTTACAGGGAAGAATGCAGTCGGCATCCCTGGTGCAAATGAATTGCAAACATGGCCAAATGTACAATATAGACAGATTGGCCCAACGGACCCCGTGCCATGAAGAAAAATAAGCCTAATACTGAAATAAAAGCTATCATCTCTGCTTTCAAAAATGCTGGATGGCGAAAAAGTGACTATCAGCTTTATCGATTTATGGACCCTGGGCGACGTTATATTATCAGTGCAATTATTGATACCGGTGCTTTTGGTATTCCAAAGGACAGCTTAGGCGCAAGTATATCTTTTCACGACAAACGATTGACGGACTTGGCTTACGCTGTGAAAGAATTCGATCAAACCGAAAATTCTCCAGATTCTGAAAAAAAACTTAATATTACAAACTATTTGCGCGGATTTAACCGTCCGCCTTTAGTTGCAGTAAAGAAAATAGAAATATATAATGGTAATCTTGAGGAGAATTTTGTTGAAATATGCAATAAAGACGCCGAAAATATTTATGAAGAATATAGTGATCTTGAAAAAGTTTCTAAATTATACGAAGAAAGCAATGTTCTCATCTATGATCGTGATTGCTTATTAATAAATCTTTTCTTGAAAAGGTATTCAAAAGTAAGAAAAATATTTAAAGAATATCATGAACCCTTTGATGGGCGAGGAAACTGGGATATTATAAGATATATGGATTATTTTAAATTTTACTGATTCAATACAGTGATAAAGTGATAATTAGATAAGTAATCGGCAGGCGGCGCTGTCTTCCTCGGAATTATAGTCGGCGGACCGCCCGCCTGAGGTGGGCACGGCGTATCTTTGGGACGGCGATCGGATGGTGGCGGAGGCGCCGCTGCATCTGGACGGGCAGATCGCCTGGGACGAAGGCATCCGCTGGCACTTCGAGGAAGAAACGCACAGGCTCCTGGCCAAGGAGCTGCCCGGCGGCGAAATGCTGGCGGTGGTCACCGACCCGCTCGGCACGCCGAAGGAGATGTTCGACGCGCGGGGCCGGCTGGTGTGGGCGGCGGACCATCACGTCTGGGGCGCGGTGCGGGCGGTGGAGGTGCGTGGCGCCCTGGCGATGAAGCCCGCCCACGCCCGCGCGCCCGACGCGCTGGCCTGCCCGTGGCGGTTTCCGGGCCAGTACGAGGATGCCGAGACGGGGCTATACTACAACCGCCACCGGCACTACGATCCCCTGACCGGCCACTACGCCAGCCCCGACCCGATCGGTCTCGCCGGCGGCGACCGGCCCCAGGCCTATGTGCCCAACCCCACAGTGTGGGTGGATCCGCTGGGGCTAAGTGCAAGCTCCAAAGCGCTTGCGCCAAGCGGGCCACCTTTTCGGCTTCCTGCGTACGATGGTAAGACGACAACCGGCTATCTTCTAACGAATGAAGGAAAGGGATATTGGCTGCGATCTGGAGACGGTTTGCCCCAATATCGAAACTATGCCAACAACGCGCATGTGGAACAAAAAGCTGCAATAATTATAAGAAATACAGGATCATCAGGCGGCCGGCTTTGGCATAATAATCCCAATACCTGTAAATTTTGTCAAACTATGACGAATACTTTTCTTCCGGAGAATGCGGGACTAGATGTAATTGATGGGGGCGGAAATATTTCAAAATTTCTAGGAAACGCAACATCACCAAAATTAGCTCCAGGATACAATTAAGGAATCTAGAAATGTTGTTTCAAATAGAAGATCTAAAGAAAAAATCCTTAATTGATACTGAAGAATATGATATAAAAAAGAAGTTTTTAGAGTTTTATTGTTTATACGATGGGTATAATTGTTTATCTATAATTAAAAAAAATAAAGAATACCCTATGTTTATTTTTGCTGTTTCTAATAATTATGCTACGGTTAACTATTTTTCAGATTCAGGAAATAATTATGTTTCAAAGAACGAAAATAAATTTAATGTAGATGACGTAGTTATATTTTATATGATAAGTTTGACTGAAGAGCAAGAAATGTCGAAATCTGTTACTATTAGTGTTCAAGACGCCATTGATGCGGCTATAGAATTTATGAAAGACCCATGTGAGTTACCGTCTTGCATCATGTGGTACGAATTATAATGGCATAAGCTTTATTCAATTTAAATTCTGGTGGCTTTTGCATCGCTAATTTGATCGTGCCTTTGCGCCGGTTTCGATCGACGACGCGCTGTGGGGCGAGCGGCGGCTGTCCTATGACGGCAACGGCCAGTTGGTCTCGGCCGAGAGCGCCTCGGGCTCGGAGCGCTTTTCCTACGATGCGGCGCGCAATCTTCGCGGCGCCTCGTCCTCGCAGCGGGCCGAGGAGGGCCCGTCGGGCTACGGCGCGGCCTTCGCGCCGCCTTCGGCGCGGCGGTGCCGGCCAGCCGGCCCGAGGCCTGGCAGAGGACGCCCGGCGGGGTGGTGCAGATCGCGCGCGGTCCGAAGGGCGAGCGGCTGCGCCTTTCCCATGACGCCTGCGGGCGGCTGATCGAGCGGCATGTGGAGCGGGACGGTTTTCGGCCGCGGCGCTGGCGCTATGCATGGGACGCGCACGACCGGCTGGCCTCGGTGACGACGCCCGAGGGCGAGGAATGGCTCTACCGCTATGATCCGTTCGGGCGGCGGGTGGCGAAGGTCCGGCGCTTCAGCGGGGTCGAGCGCCAGCGCGCCTCCTGGCGCTGGCCGTCGCTGGTGGGCGAGGACGGCAGTCCACGGGCGATGCCGGCTGCTGCCAACGACGAGGCGGGCGCAAGCGGGGCGGCTTCGGACCGCCCGCCTGTGGTCGGCACGGCGTATCTTTGGGACGGCGACCGGATGGTGGCCGAGGCGCCGCTGCATCTGGACGGGCAGATCGCCTGGGCTGACGGCGTCCGCTGGCACTTCGAGGAGGAGACGCACAAGCTGGACACCTCGAAAAACCTCGCGTGGCTGGGCGTTTCATGATTCCATCGGTCTCGACGGGATCAGGAGGCATAGATGCGCGGGCAGCCGGGGTTCTGGGATGTTGACGAGCGATATGTCCGGCTGAGC
>NZ_JAZHFT010000106.1:0-3248 GCF_036541425.1 Consotaella aegiceratis | reverse complement strand
CAGGCCGATCTCGATGCCTGGCTCGTCCACTACAACACCGAACGCCCGCATCTCGGCTATCGCAACATGGGCCGCAGGCCAGCCGAAACCGTCATGTCTTTCGTCAGTCAAGAAGCTTAAGAAGACACGTAATGAAATCGCTGTCGCTATGCCAAATCTCCGTTTGGCACAATCCGTCAGAAATCAACCGACTTGGGAATCCCATAAAGAGTCGCAATTAGCGCCCGCTGGCATTATAACATTATGACACAATAGAAATTATGGAACCCCGATTCAATCGGCGCATCTATCGACCATTACAGATTATGATGTTTTGGGGATCTTGCTAGAGATACTTCCTTATCATCCGATACAACACCTCAAAATCCTCATGTTATCTCGGTGAAAGTGATGAAAGTTGAGTATTTAATCGTTGGTGCTGGCTTTACCGGCGCAGTAGTGGCGGAGCGCATCGCATCTCAAACCGACAGTACTGTACTCGTAATAGATCGACGTAGTCATGTGGCGGGCAACGCCTATGATACACGAGATCAAAACGGCCTCATGTATCACGTTTACGGCCCTCACATCTTCCATACCAACTCTCTGTCTGTTTGGGAGTATTTATCTCGCTTTACTGACTGGCGTTCCTATCAGCACCGTGTACTTGGTGTCATAGACGGTAGACAAGTTCCAATTCCATTCAATTTGACGTCGATAGAGATTCTGTTTGAACGGGCAGAAGCATCGATCCTTCGAGATATCCTAGTTTCGACCTATGGGTATGGAAGCAAAATTGCAATCAACAAATTGAGAGAATCCGGAGATTTGCGCGTTCACGCTCTCGCTGAGTACATCTACTCAAAGGTGTTCTTAGGATATAGTCGGAAGCAATGGGGCGTGCAGCCTGAAACGCTATCGCCATCTGTGCTTGCAAGAGTGCCTGTGCATATTTCATACGACGATCGATATTTTCAAGATAAATACCAAGGGCTTCCATCAAATAGCTACACACGACTCGTTGAAAACATCCTAGATCATCGTTCGATCTCAGTCGAGCTTGGCGTTGAGTTCAGTAACTTTAACCGGAAGAACAACTTTGAGACTATAATATATACGGGTGAGATCGATGAATATTTTGGTTATTGCTACGGCGCTCTACCATACAGGAGCCTGCATTTTGAAATGCAGCTTTATCAGCAGAGTCAGCATCAAACTGTAGCTCAGGTGAACTATCCGAATGATCACGAATTTACACGCATAACTGAGATGTCTCACCTGACCGATGAATGGTCAAAGTGTTCTCTGGTTTCCATTGAGTATCCACGAGATCACGTGCCCGGAAAGACAACGCCTTACTATCCAATTCCCAGCGAACCCAACCAAAGGCTTCACCGGAAGTATGTAGAGTTGGCGGCCAGAGAGGCTCCGAAAGTAGTTTTTGCTGGCAGATTAGGTGAGTACAGATACTATAACATGGATCAAGCGGTCGCTGCGGCCATGGTGACTGCAGATCGGATCGTTCGAAGCCACCCGATTTGCCCCTCTCCAATACTGCCTTGAAGCATTTTTGATAACGCCGCTCTTGGTAGCGACCAACAGATGAGTCTGCAGGAAATCCAGCAATGGTTTCAAACTGTGCGCGCTTATGAGCCCCATTAGCTTAATTGTTATTGACATTGCCCCTTGCGCCTAATCCGGTTTGAAGTTCGTTCTGGCCCAATGAGAGGACCAGGACATGAAGCGCAGTCGTTTCAGCGAAGAGCAGATCATCGGCATCCTGAAGGAGCACGAGAGCGGCGTGCCTGTTGCCGAACTGTGCCGCAAGCACGGGGTCAGCGACGCCAGCATCTACAAATGGAAAGCCAAATACGGTGGCATGGAGGTCAGCGAGGCCAAGCGGTTGAAGGCGCTTCAGGACGAGAATGCCAAGCTGAAGCGAATGCTGGCCGAAGCCATGCTCGACAACGTCGCCCTGAAGGATCTTCTGGGAAAGAAATGGTAGCGCCCGTTGCCGAGCGGAAGGCTGTCGCTCACCTGATGGAGCACCACGGGATGAGCGAACGGCGGGCGTGTGAAGCCATCGGCTGTTGCCGCATGACAATAAGATACCAATCGACCCGACCCGATGATTGGGACGTTCGGGAGCGGATGATCGCACTTGCCCGTGAGCGGCGTCGCTTCGGTTACAGGCGTCTGCTCGTGCTGCTGCGCCGGGAAGGCTTTGAGGTCAACCACAAGAAGCTGTTTCGCCTTTATCGGGAGGAGAAGCTGACGGTGCGGCGGCGTGGCGGCCGGAAGCGGGCGATTGGCACACGAGCGCCGATGCTGTTGCCGCTCGCCCCCGACGAACGCTGGAGCCTCGATTTTGTCTCGGACCAGTTCACCGATGAACGGCGATTCCGCATCCTCACGGTCGTGGACGACTGCACGCGGGAAAGCCTAACGTTGATGGCTGACACTTCACTGTCCGGCGCCCGTGTCGCCCGGGAGCTCGGCTGATCGTCGAACGCGGCAAGCCGGAGATGATCGTCTCCGACAACGGCACCGAGTTCACCAGCAATGCCATCCTAACCTGGGCAGAAAGCGCCGAAGTCGAATGGCACTACATTGCACCAGGCAAGCCGATGCAGAATGGATTCATCGAGAGTTTTAACGGCCGCCTTCGCGATGAGCTGCTCAACGAGACGCTGTTCTCCTCGCTCGCCCAGGCAAAGGCCACGCTGGCGAGCTGGAGGGCCGATTACAATACGTCTCGTCCGCATTCCCAGATCGACTGGCGTACGCCGTCCGAGTTTGCGGCGACCTTCCCATCCCGGCGGGCTCTGGCGCTCCGCCAAATGATAGGCTCAGCGTCGACACCCGACACCACCGTCCGTCAGGACAAGACCAACGCCGGAAACGAACTCAGAACTGGATAATTCCTGGGGGCAACGTCAGGCGCGGTCGGCGCTGTTGGTCAGGCGGATGCGGCCGTCATCAAGGAAGCGGGTGAAGATCTCCCACCGTCCCGGCTTCTCGACCATGTGGTTGATCGCCTTGGCGACGGGATCGTGCCTGGACATCTGGGATCGTTCGGCAAGGAGCCAGCGATGCAGATCTTCGACAACAGCGCGACTAGCCTAGTTTCTGTAATCGAATAATACCGCTGAGCCTATGAAGTGACCGCCTTGATCCAGGGATAGTTGCAGAGCGAGATGATGCGCTCAAGATTTTCGGTGGCGCGGTTCCAGGCTTGGCAGCAGGCGTCGATGATGGCGGCCTGATCG
>NZ_JAZHFT010000105.1:0-3599 GCF_036541425.1 Consotaella aegiceratis | reverse complement strand
CGCTCAAACGATGATGCGCGACCTTCGTCGCCGCGTCACGCGGTCCTGCCGACTTCCTTGGCGATGACTGTCCCATGGTGCGATCCTCCTTCCACAAAATAGCATGGGAAGAAGCTTAAGAGGACAGCTAAGATCAATCAGCCTCCGGCAAACCCGGTGCGGTTCAATACACTCGGTGAACGGCCCTTCAAGATATCAACTGAAGCGCCTCACGCCAGAATTTCTCGGACTGTATGTAAGGCAAATGTTCGTTAAAGGTTTTCAGCCACGGTATACCGCTCCTGCTGAATTCCGTACTAATATCTCTAACTCGGGACTGGACATTCAAATCCTCACTGTCCGACCTAGTGACGGGTATATATGTTCCGCCATATTGAGATATAAATAATATTTTATTTATATCGCCAATATCGAAATTGGGTCGAACCTCAAATCCAACTGCAACATAGATTCTATCCCCATCATTGGCGAATTGTTCAACAACAGCTTTCTCGATCCTGCGAGGATAGTAATCTTTGTATTTGTTTGAAATTTCTGCCAACCGCTCAATGGCTGACGGTTTCTTTTCGAAAAATATGGGTCCCTTAAGTACGTCCTCAATAGCGTCAAGGATCGCGTGGGCGTCCCCGTACCTAAAAGAACGCGCGTTTGTCCTAACATCATCAATAATCTCATTAAATACGTCAAATATAGTATGCTCAGCGCGCTCCGACATCAGGCAACCAGTCAGAAATCGGGCCCTATAGGTAAGGTATGCGATTGATGGGCTCTCCTTCTCATCGAACGAACTCTGCCAACAGGCGATGCCCGTAATCGTTACGACATCAAAGTGGTTCTGAAGCGAAAAAAGTACGTCATCGCCCCGAATGAAATATGGGAAAGGCCAGATGTCAAAATGATTTACTGGGAAGGCGAAGAAGTACCAGGCGCCTACGTCTATGGGTTCGTCTAGCTCGTTGCGAAGCACGTTCGCGGGATCGGCCATATCCCAATCAGCCTTGAGAAAGTCCGCTGTGGTTATATGGAATTTTAGACCCGCACCGCATTGAATACTTGGTGTTTCTGCAATTAACATCGACCCGGCAATGGCCGTGTTCTCGGCATGAGCGAACTGCAGAAAAGCTGCAGTCTTCTCGATGCACAACATAGGGGATGGTGCATCGTCGTCCATAAACAAGGCGTGCGTAAATGTTGGGTCGCGGCGAACCTCAATAAGTCCCCGAGTGAAACCGCCGCTTGCACCTAAGTTATTGTTCTGAATAATTTTATCTCCAGATAGGGTTCCTCCATTGTCAATTACGAACAGGTCATGCCCCTGAGCGGGTAGCGCGCTTGAGTTGAACCGATCAATAGCGTCCTTAACCTCGTCATCCCGGTGGAATGCAGGTATAACCAACCCTATCTTAACACTCCGCAAGGGAGTATCCCGCGTCTCATACTTAATGTCCGATAGTATAATTTGCGTTTCAGTTTTCACGACCCAAAACACGATGCCTTTTTCCAAGGATTCTATTGAGAAGGAAAAGCTTTCATCGGGCGAGCTGGAGCTAATCGGGTACGAACCCAACTCCGTTATCGCATCGAGCGTTTTGTGTATAAGTGAAATATTTCCTTCGCCGGAATGTATTTTGAGCGACAACCAAAAATTTCTAACGGAAGTTTTAGAATACCACTTGTCTAAAGATAACGCATTGAAGTATGTCTCTGACGAGATATATTTACGTGTCGATAAATATACCCCGCCCCCTTCCTCCAATATCTTGTAATCCCCCCGAAAGTATAGAAATGAAGCACGCTTTCCCATCAATTCAGGAACAAAGAGTGGCTGAACGCAAATAGCCTCTTGATACCCGCTGTCGAACATACCAAGTCCCCTATTTTGTGACGTGATCGGGGTAAACAATCGCTTCGAGCCGCACATATTTTGAGTGTCTTAAGATAACTCGATTCATTTATATGTACGTGTAGCCGAATATACAAACGGATGTTATCCGAGATCTCTTACTATTTGGCAACTACCGCGACTGGTTGCCGCAGATGGGGGGCTATTAACTCAGGCAGGCATCTGGCAACCCGTTATTTTCCGTGAAGACAACACATGTTAATAGAGCCGCCCAATTTGGTAAATAGGCCGAACGAAATGATCTCGAAACCAAATGTATCATACCGATCCTAGCCGCTCTTATTCATCTGGCGGTCGATTTAGGCTGGCGGATGTAGCATAAGCGTTTGATATGAAAACGGATTTAGTGGCGATGTTAGGAATTTCGTGCGCGAGCGTGCATAGTGGGATCCAGGTGCCCGGGAATTTGCCTCGGTTACGTCAGACGTTACGTCGTTACCTGCCCCTGGTATGGCCGGCGATAATGAAGCGCAGCAACTCCCGGCCAAAGCCGCCGTATATACCCTCCGGCATCACCGCGACGATCCGCTCGCCGGCCCGCGTATACCACGCTTGCGCCGATACCGAATGACCGCCACCTTGATCACTAAATCTTGGACCGGCATATCTTCGTAGCCCCTGAGGCGACTTCCCGTGGGCAGGCTTGAGCCTCAGGATAACCTCGCCGGTGACGGTCAGCTTGTCGGCTTTGCCATCGAGCCCCCGGCTTGCGGACCTTCTTGCCAATCGGCTTTGATGTTGCCTGCTCCATGCCCGACGGCTTGCCCTTGAACTTGGGCCGCGGCGGCAATCCCTTCAGGCGGGCGACCTCGTCTTCCAGCTCGACGATGCGAGCGTCCTTGAGGACCACAATCGCTTCGAGCTCGCTGATCCGTACCCGTCCTGCCTCGAACTCAGCCTCCAAATAGCTGACCCTGACAAGCACAGTATCGAGCACGCGTTGAAGTTGCTCAGGAGAATCGACAGAGAGGCGTGGTGCTTGGTCGCCCATATTGTGAATCATGAATAACATACCGTGCCTAGCCCCAGCGCCCGGAAATTTGCCCCAGGTACGCGTTGGCCATTGTAAATCATTGTAATCAATACTGTTTCTGATATCCGAATAACAAAATACGAAGACGAAAAGATTCGGCGGCTCACTAGAAGACAAGTCAGATTGGTTACAAAGACGCTTTCATAGCGAGTGTCATATTGTCGACACCGCAATCGAAAACTGTTCTGATTTACATTGCGTTGTAGCTACTTGTGCGACAAAAAATGGGCTTGCTAAGCGGCTGAAAGTGCGCATTATTATCACTAGACTGCACAGTAAAAGACGCGATGCGATGCGCTTCAAATGAAGCTAGCACGGTAGTTTTTTGGCAATTTTTGCTGAGAAGGAGCATAACGCGATGCGTACCGTTCCGTGCATTCACTGCGAACACCCCATTTCAATACCCGACGATGTTAAAGTGTCGGAAATTGTGAATTGTTCCGATTGTGGTGCGCAACTGGAGGTGCTAAATTTACAACCTCTGGAAATGATTGATGCTCCGGAAATCGAGGAAGACTGGGGCGAATGACACAGTGTGTCCTCTTAAGCTTCTTCCCATGCTATTTTGTGGAAGGAGGATCGCACCATGGGACAGTCATCGCCAAGGAAGTCGGCAGGACCGCGTGACGCGGCGACGAAGGTCGCGCATCATCGTTTGAGCGT
>NZ_JAZHFT010000104.1:0-3617 GCF_036541425.1 Consotaella aegiceratis | reverse complement strand
GCCGCTGAGCGCCGAGGCCTACCTGGCGGCGGCCCGGGCTCACTGGTCCATCGAGAACAGCCTGCATTGGGTGCTCGACATGACCTTCGACGAGGACCGCGCCCGCAACCGCAAGGACAACGGCCCGAAAAACCTCGCCATTCTGCGCAAGCTCGCCCTCAACATGCTCAAGCGCGCCAGGCCCTCAATCTCCATCCGTCGCAAGCGAAAGCGATCCGGATGGTCCAACGACTTCGCTCGTTCCATCCTCGGCCAAATGCGATAGCCCTGAGACTCCGAAAGAGCGCGATTGACTTTTCTTTTGATTTCAGCTAGTTACGGCAATGAAATGATAGTTCGCGAAACGCCGCGAACGATCATCTTTCATTCCCACTCGATTATTGAGAAGCACCTAAGTCCGTTGAAATATAAGAGAGAAAAATTTTCTCGACAAAAATGCACCGATCCGTGTCCCGACAAAAATTCGGGCTTTTGAAAAGATTGGATTTTTCTGGGTTGCACGGAAAACCGTGGTTTCGGGGACTATCGTCTACGGACGGAGCCTCGAATGTTTTACAACGTTAGGCGTGCATCCGCCGTCTCCGTGCTATTATCCTATAGCACACTGCTCACCCGGCGCCAGCCACATCCGAGTACTTTACGGCCAAGCAGGCAACTCCATCGTGATCAGACACATTCAGATGTATCTCCGATAATCCGTACTGACGGTCTGTCCCTCGTCCATATATTTCAAGACTTCTCCGACTTTGCGCGCCGCCCGGATCGGAATGGGAAGCCGCTGGTTCATCTGGGTTGAATTCCAGTTGATCTTCGTCAGGGAAAATACCTCTTCAGCGATTTGGGCGATCGTGCTGTCGCAGCTTTCATGCGGACAGAGCAGCAAAGGCCGCGGGTCGTACTGGCCCGGATAGGTGCCGTAATAGGGAATGCTGCCGTTCGTGTAGAGCAGCCCTTTGTCAGCCAGGTTGACGAACGTGCCGCGCAGGACCGGGTAATTGCCGTCGCGCAGAATCTTCACGGAGTAGGATTCCTGGACCCAGACCAGGTCCCGGAGTTCGGTACCGGCTTCCTCAAGCGCCTTCAGAATGCCATCCGCTTCATCGCCCCTGAAGCGCGAGGTCTTGAGCACAATCACCCGTGCTGGAAAATGCTTATGGTGGCTCTTGTAAGCAGCAAGCACCTGGGAAGCCAGCTCGTAGGCATCGTCAAAGGTCATGTAGGGATGCCGGCCGCGGCTTTCGGTCTGCGCGCGCTTGCCTTTCAGGATGAAACCGCGCCCGCGCTCATCGAACATCTGGGCCGCGCTGGTGAAGAGCTGCTGTCCGGCGGCCTCGCGGTAAAAGCTGACTCCCACATAGCAGGCGGCGAATTCGGCCTCGCGCGGCATACGGCGCCAAGGAATGCGGCCGCTGCCCTTGTAGTAAAGCGTCGTCATTAGGTTCCAGCTTCGGTCAGCCTGATCCTGAATGTCGCGGTCGCGGCTTTCCTTGATCTTCTGGGGGATCGACACCTTCTCGTCGATCACGTCTTCCCAGACGATCTGGATCGGAAAGTTCAGGCCCATTGTGCGGGCCTTGAGCAGCCCTCGGAAGTTCGGCGCATCGGAACCGCCGCTGTCTTCCTTCTCCGTCGTGCTCTTTGAATCGACCTTGGCGTTCCACACGCGCACGATCAGCGCAACGGGCAGCGCGATAATCGCGACGTCTGGCCGCTCACCGCTGTCATCGAGCACTTGCAAAAGCGCGACGATTTCCTCGACCGCCATTTCGACTGCTTTTTCGTGGTTCGGTTCCTTGACGATCTTGTCGATCCGGCTCTGCGATAGCGCGGCTGTCGCGCCGTCCGGTATGTCGAACCGGCAGCGAAACGGGTTTTGATTACCGAGCCCCGGAAAGTCTGGATGAAGGTTGGGGTGCTTTTCGGTCTTACCCTTGATGCCCGTTGATACGGTAGTCAGATAGCTCTGCGTGCTTTCGACGGTCTTGGCGGTGCCGACGACGCCGACCCTAATCACCTCACCCAGAGGCGGCTGCAGGGGGCCGGCTTCCACAAGCCCCAGCCGCGGATCGGGATGATGATGCTGATCACCAAACTCTAGCTCCGGCTCGTCGAATATCCTGTTTTCGAACTCCATCAGACCGCGAGCCTTTCCTGGTTGTCAGGCTCTTCCGCTTTCTTTCTGGGCTCACCCCACACATCTTCCGGCACCCGCGTATCGAGAGTAATCTGTGGCGGCACCTCGAACCGCAAACTCGGCTCGGGCTCGGTGTCCCGCCCGAACAGATCACCAGCGGCGCGCTCCTTCTGGGTCAGGAAACGGTGCCACATGATCACCTGCCCCCGCAGCGAAGCTGCTGTTGTCCATCCGCTTCTTTCCGGCAAGTAGTGCCTGGGGGTAGGAATGAGGCGTAAAGCCGTCGGTCGTGAAATAGTAGGTCGGGGTTACGACCAGGAACCACTGATCATCCAGCAGCTCGAACCGGGGAGCGAACGCATGGTGCCGCACAAAGTCCACGCGACCCTCTTCCTTCTTGCTGGTGATGACATTGACGACATCGGCATGGGTCCTATTGCGCGAAGCCTCATAATAGAACCGGCGTGGAATGTTCTTCTCAAGCGCCCTGAAATACAGCAGCTTGCGCTCTTTCTCCCAGTTCAGATCCTCGCGGGTCTGATGCCTTAACGCCTGCCGCAGGAGAAAGGCGAACTTGTTCTGTTCGTCCAGGTCCTCGTGAAATGCCAAGTAGCTGGTGTCGATGGCATCAACCTGATCAGGGTCAACAATCTCCCGGCACGACGATGTCCGCGGATCATGAAACGACCAGAACGAACCGCCGTTGATTACCCAGTCGAATCGCGCTGGTTCGTCCCCTTCAAGCAGGAGCGCCGCCGCCTTTGGTCCCGAATGCGGCGTCGAGGCAACGTAAATTTCAGGGGGCATGGAGATCGGCAGAATATTGACGAGCGCTTCCTCGCCGCCGCCGAGCGGCGGGACGTAGTAACCAAACCCGGCTTTCGGGACAGTCAGCGCAGCCAGACGATCGACCGCGTTTCGGTCGAGTACATCGCGCTGTTTGTCAAACTGGAGACGGCGATCCCCTTCCATGAGGCCGCTGGGAACTTCCTGCCAGTAGAAGCTCTCATCGGCCCTACGGTAGAGCACGATGATGACCGGCAGGTTTGACGGGCGCCAGTATTCGAGGTCCTTGCGCTTCAGCAGATAAGTAAAGCCCTCTTCGTCCTCGCCAGCATAGGTTCCTGATTCCGTCGCCTTCACCTGAACAGCGATCATCCGTGCCAACGGCCTTCCCTCATCCATCACCTCGGCAATACCATCTATGCCGGCTTCCAGGCGCGAGCGGCCGTCAAACTGAAACCCAATATCGAGGAACCGACGGCGCACCGCGGTCTCACCGATTTCCCCGAGCATTTGGTTCGGCGTGAGAGTCTTTGACATATTCACACCTTAGTGTCTGATCCGAAATTGAGGTGAGTGGTATCAGTGGGTTAGCTTGACAGCCTCGCCGGCCGTTGATTCAGGGGTTTTGCCAAAAACTACCTTGGATCAACGATGTGGACCGATACCACTCGCGCACAGCATGCGCGCACCAGCCTGG
>NZ_JAZHFT010000103.1:0-3651 GCF_036541425.1 Consotaella aegiceratis | reverse complement strand
GTCGGGCTCCTTGTTGAAGAAGCCCGTCATGCTCTGCCCCTGCCGCACGACGCTCAATGCAGGCGCGACTTCGGCCTGTCTCCTCTAACCTCAACCGCGGGTGCCCTCCCGCGCAGCGGGTTCGTTCTCCGGCCCGACCTTGCCTTTCTGATGGGGCGGAGCGGCAAAGTTTTCCACTTCTCACTGTGCGCCGTGTCCACTTGCGATCGCTACTCCTCCCGCGGCTCGCCGAGGCGATAGAAGCGGGAGAGCGACCGGGCGTAGCCGTGGTGGGGAGCGAAGAGGTGGAGCTGCGAGGTGATCGAGCGGCGGCCGCGGGCGATCGTCGGGTGGCCGTCGACCTGCCCCGTCAGGCAGGGCCGCAGCCGCATGGCCAGCGACCAGTTGTCGAGTAACGGCGCGTCGGCCAGTTCGTGCCTGCTGGGTGCGACGCCGTTCCGGATGCGCTCAAGGTCGGCGACGAGGCGGCTTAGCAGGTTGAGCTCGTCAAGGTTGAGGATGGCGCCATCGGCCGTGATGAGGATGCTCATTGGAAAAGTCCTTTGTTTGGCGCCTGTGAGCGCCCCAGTGAAGATGGGAGAAGAAAGAGGAGCTCAAGCGACTCTGGGCCGCACGGCGGAAGCCAGCGCCATGATGGTTGCAGGGCTTGTTTGACGGCACTCATTGCCGCGGTGCGATGAACGCGGGCTTGCGGAAGCCCGTCAGCCCGACGGCAGCGCTGGAGCCACCGTTTGGTCACCGCCGAGGATCGCGGTGATCTCGTCGGCATCGAGCGTGCCCGCCTCGGTGAGCGCATCGGCAAGGCGCAGGAGGAGATCGAGGTTGGCGGCGACCGTGATCCGGGCCTGCTGCTGTGCTGCCTCCAGCCTGGCGTTGACACGGTCGAGCAGAGCGCCGTCCCGCAGGAGCATGTGCTCGGCCAGGTCGAGATTGCGGTGCACCAGCGGACGGTCGGCGCCGAGGCCGAAGCACATCTCGATGGCGAGGGCCAGTCGCGTTCCTCGGGCAAGGTCGCTGTTTTCAGGACCGCCGCTCGCCGCGGAGACCTCGCCGAAGACCAGTTCCTCCGCCGCGCGGCCGCCGAGATAGACGGCGAGCAGCGCCATCAACCGGCCTTCCGTCTGAACCGCGGCGCTTTCTTCTGCGATCGCCGAGCCACCGCCCTCATCGACGACGGACAGGGCGAGGATTGACCCGAGGTTCAGGACATGGCGCAGGATGGCATGCCCGGCTTCGTGCACGGCGATGTGGTAGCGCAAATCGGCCGAGCGTCGCGGCTTCGACCGGGCGAGCGCCGTTTCGAGATCGACGTAGGTCAGAGAGCGATGCTCGCGGCGGGCTTTGCCCCGCGCCTCACGCACCAGGCGTTCGATGTCGGCGCCGCTCATGCCGACGGCTTGACGGGCGAGCGTGTCCAGCGCCGTCGAGGGGTAAGGTGTCATGGCCGAGGCTCCTCTGATGTGGTCGCGTCCGAGTCATCGGAAGGGTGCGCCGCGCTGCGGGGATCGATGTCGGATGCGTTGCTGCTGTCGATCCGGATCGGCGATTTCGTTGGTTTGCTTGCAAGCACGCCATCGAGATCGGCGCCGAGGTGATGGACGAGGATCGCGGCCAGAGCTTTTCGGTCCGGCATCGGGATTGCGACGTGGCGTTCCCAGCGGCCGGAGCGGCGGAGCGCAGGCTCGATCTGGTCCGGGCGGTTGGTCGCGCCGAGGATGATGACGCCTTCCGTCTTCACCGTCCCATCCATCAGCTCCAGCGCCCTATTGACGATGGCGTTCCAGTAGTCGGCGTAATCGCGATCCATGGACACGCGCTGACCAATGCCGTCGGCCTCGTCGATGAAGAGCACGCAGGGCGCCAGCGCTTTGGCGATGTCGAAGCTCGCCGTCATGCACTTCAAGACGTCGCCGAGATGTCCCCGCTCCAGAAAGGTCGAGACCGAGGTGGCGAGAAGTGGGACGGCGAGCGTGTTGCAGAGTGCCCGGGCGAAGGTTGTCTTGCCCGTTCCAGGCGGGCCGGACAGCAGTAGGCGCGAACTGATCTCGCCCCAGCCGAGCGCACCATCCTGCCAGAGGCCGAGATCGGCCTTCAGATCCAGCGCCCAGTCCTTCGCCTCATCGAACCCGGGCAGCGTCTCGACTGTGACGCGGTGGAGGTCATCCGACGCGGCGGGCTGAATCAGCTCGGCGCCGGACTCGCCGAGCCGCTTTCGGTCCGCCTTCGACAGGGAACGGGGTGAGCGTCTGTTGTCGGCGCCCACCGCCTCGCCACCGCCATCGTCATCATCCTTCGTCCTGCCCTCGCCGGACGTCTGGTCGCTCGACCCTCCGGACGTCAGCCATTGGAGAATGGCGATGCTGCGCTCCAGCGGCAGGCCGGGGCGGATCGCGACGGCGAGATCGGCGATGTCCAATCGCGGCAGATCGAGTCTGGCTTCGTCCAGGGCGGTCCGGACGTGGCGAGCGTCCTCCTTCATGACCTGGACCATGGTCGCACCGACGATGTCCGCATCAAGGCTGCCGCCGTCGAGCATCGCGTCAGCAGAAAGCCCGATCACCGTCGGCACACTGACCTCGCTTGTCACCAGCAGCGGCAGACCGCTCCTCATGACGATGCCGAGGCGGCGGCGATAGACCCCATCGGCTTCCAGCGTGTCGTGGATGTCAAATGCAGCGGTGGCGACGATGAAGTCCGGATGGTCGGATCGCCGGAGAACCCTGCGCGCCCAGTTGCGGACGCTGTCAATGTCTGAGGCCTCCACCGAACCGGGGAGCAGCAAGCCGTCGTCGAGCAGCCGCAAGGCAACTCCGGCAAAGCCGGACACGCGGGCCTCGAGGGTGACGATGGTGCCGGACGTGCCAAACATCTCGCCGAGATCGGCGCGGCTGATTTTGGCGCGGGCGAGCGCCCGGTCGATCAACAGCGACGTGGCGACGGTGCTGGCGTCCGGCACGGGTAGCGCCTCTTCGACCTCTGGCTCGTCGTTTGCCATCAGGTCGAGGATACCGTCGGCGTCGAACCCCTCGGCCGATGTGCCTTTCGTCCGCTTCTTGGGCTGCGGACGGCCCAGTTTTCCAGCCATCAGAGCTCGCCCCCGCAGACGGGGTGGAGGGGCGTGCGCCGATCGCCGCGCCGTTCGATCCATTCGGCGACGAGACGGCAGGTCGCGTTTCCGGTCGCCACGTGGCGGTGTAGCTCGTCGAGGATCGGCGCCGGGATCGTCCCGCCATATTTGCAGAGCTTCGCGTGCTGCATGGCAAGGCTGACGATGACGGCCGGATCGGACTGAGGCGTTGCGGTCGGCGTCGCCGCGTCGGGCGCAACGGGTTCGATCGGGCGATGGCGGGCCGAGGCATGGGCGCGACGGCGGTACGCCTCGGCCCGGTCGCGCAGGCTGTTGGCGGAAGGATCAATGGTCTTCATGGACGTGATCTCTCGTTCGCCGAAGGCCAAGCCGACGGCGGCAAATCAGGATGGTGGTGTGGGGGAAGCGAGCGGGTCGAGCCCGCTCGGGCTCAGTTGGACACCTCGAAAAACCTCGCGTGGCTGGGCGTTTCATGATTCCATCGGTCTCGACGGGATCAGGAGGCATAGATGCGCGGGCAGCCGGGGTTCTGGGATGTTGACGAGCGATATGTCCGGCTGAGC
>NZ_JAZHFT010000102.1:0-3673 GCF_036541425.1 Consotaella aegiceratis | reverse complement strand
AGAAAAAGCCGATAAAGCGTCTGACTACAACGATTTGTTCAAGCTGAACGCCTGATGTAGCAAAGCCACTTCTAGTGGCTCAAGCGCAGCGTTCCAAACCTCCGCCTCTGGCGGAGGTCATGACTTTGCAGAGAGCGAAACCCTCCTCTGCACCGCGCGAAAAGCGGCGAAATAGGGCCTGGTCCGGCGGCACATGGGTTGACGGACCGAGGTCGAGTCGTTAAGTAGCGCGCCAACCGAGCCGATGTGAGGCTGATTTTGTCCTGGGCGCCGCGCCCGAGACGACCGCGTCAAACAAGGCTCCGTTTTACGAGACGATCAAATCACTGGCCGCATGACACGGGTTTCCCGGGTCCTCTGCACTGTTCCGGGCCATCCGCAGCGTACATGCGGATCTAAGGCCCGGTTTCGTGTATGGCGACGGACCCCGTCGCTGACCAGCATCCGCCGTTTCGGACCGTGATGGACAAGAAGAGGTAAGGCCCTAATGCCGACCATCAACCAGCTGATCCGCAAGCCGCGCGTGCGCCCGTCGGAGCGTAATACGGTGCCGGCGCTCGAAGCGAATCCGCAGAAGCGCGGCGTGTGCACCCGCGTCTATACGACGACGCCGAAGAAGCCGAACTCGGCACTGCGTAAGGTGGCCAAGGTTCGTCTGGTCAATGGCTATGAAGTCATCGGCTACATCCCCGGTGAGGGGCATAACCTCCAGGAGCACTCTGTGGTCATGATCCGCGGCGGACGCGTGAAGGATCTGCCCGGCGTGCGTTACCACATCATCCGCGGCGTTCTCGATACTCAGGGCGTCAAGGATCGCAAGCAGCGGCGCTCGAAGTACGGCGCCAAGCGTCCGAAGTAATCCCCAGCGATTGTCGATTGTGAGAGACCAATAGATGTCCCGTCGCCACAGAGCCGATAAGCGCGAGATCAACCCGGATCCGAAATTCGGGGATATCGTCGTGACGAAGTTCATGAATGCCATCATGTATGACGGCAAGAAGTCGGTCGCCGAGCGGATCGTGTACGGCGCCTTTGATGCCGTGCATGACAAGACCCGCCAGGATGCCGTCGCCGTTTTCCATCAGGCGCTCGACAACATTGCTCCGCACGTCGAGGTGCGTTCGCGCCGCGTCGGCGGTGCCACCTATCAGGTCCCGGTCGACGTTCGTCCGGAGCGCCGCCAGGCGCTGGCCATTCGCTGGCTGATCTCCTCGGCGCGCAATCGCAACGAGACCACGATGGTCGGCCGGTTGTCGGGCGAGCTCATGGACGCCGCGAACAATCGCGGAACCGCGGTGAAGAAGCGCGAAGATACGCATCGTATGGCGGAAGCCAACCGCGCCTTCTCGCATTATCGCTGGTAACCGGACGTATTTTCGAAAGGCGAAGCCCCATGGCCCGCGACTATAAAATCGAGGACTACCGTAATTTCGGCATCATGGCGCACATCGATGCTGGAAAGACGACCACGACCGAGCGCATCCTGTTCTACACGGGTCGCAGCCACAAGATGGGCGAAGTCCATGAGGGTGCGGCCACCATGGACTGGATGGAGCAGGAGCAGGAGCGCGGCATCACCATCACGTCTGCCGCGACCACCACGTTCTGGGAAGGTCGCGACGGCAAGAAGCGCCGCTTCAACATCATCGACACGCCCGGACACGTGGATTTCACCATCGAGGTCGAGCGTTCGCTGCGCGTTCTCGACGGCGCCATCGCGCTGCTCGACGCCAACGCCGGTGTCGAGCCGCAGACCGAGACGGTCTGGCGCCAGGCCGACAAGTATCACGTGCCGCGGATGATCTTCGTCAACAAGATGGACAAGATCGGCGCCGATTTTTTCCGCTGCGTCGACATGATCAAGACGCGCCTCGGCGCGCGTCCGATCGTCATTCAGCTGCCGATCGGCGCTGAAAACGAATTCAAGGGCGTCGTCGATCTGATCGAGATGAAGGCCCTGATCTGGCACGACGAAACTCTCGGTGCGAAGTGGGACGTCCTCGACATCCCGGCCGATCTCCAGGCGCAGGCCGAGGAGTATCGCGAGGCGATGATCGAGTCGGCCGTCGAGATCGACGAAGCCGCCATGGAGAAGTATCTCGAAGGCGAGATGCCCTCCAATGACGAGCTGCGTCGGCTGATCCGCAAGGGCACCTGCGACGTCTGGTTCACTCCGGTGCTGTGTGGTTCGGCGTTCAAGAACAAGGGCGTTCAGCCGCTGCTCGACGCCGTCGTCGATTTCCTGCCGAGCCCGGTCGAAGTGCCCGCCATCAAGGGCGTCGATCCGAAGACCGAGAGTGAGACCGTCCGCCATTCATCGGACGAAGAGCCGCTGTCGATGCTCGCCTTCAAGATCATGAACGACCCGTTCGTCGGCTCGCTCACCTTCTGCCGTATCTACTCGGGCGTCCTCACCAAGGGTGGCTCGCTGATGAACACGGTCAAGGAGAAGCGCGAGCGCATCGGCCGCATGCTGCTGATGCATTCGAACAACCGGTCGGACATCGAAGAGGCCTATGCCGGCGACATCGTCGCGCTGGCTGGCCTCAAGGAAGTGACCACGGGCGATACGCTCTGCGACCCGCTGAAGCCGGTCATTCTCGAGCGCATGGAGTTCCCCGAGCCGGTCATCGAGATCGCCATCGAGCCGAAGACCAAGGGCGACCAGGAGAAGATGGGCCTCGCGCTCAACCGTCTCGCGGCCGAGGATCCGTCCTTCCGCGTCAAGACGGACGAGGAATCGGGTCAGACGATCATTGCCGGCATGGGCGAGCTTCACCTCGACATTCTGGTCGATCGCATGAAGCGCGAGTTCAAGGTCGAAGCGAACGTCGGTGCGCCTCAGGTGGCCTATCGCGAGACGATCAGCCGGCGGGCGGAAGTCGACTATACCCACAAGAAGCAGACCGGCGGTACGGGTCAGTTCGCCCGCGTCAAGATGGTGTTCGAGCCGGCCGAGATCGGCGAAGGGTTCTCCTTCGAATCGAAGATCGTCGGCGGTGCGGTTCCGAAGGAATACGTCCCGGGCGTGCAGAAGGGCATCCAGTCCGTGATGAGTTCGGGGCCGCTGGCCGGCTTCCCGATGGTCGACATCAAGGCTGAGCTCATCGACGGTGCGTTCCACGACGTCGACTCTTCGGTTCTGGCGTTCGAGATCGCCGCTCGTGCGGGTTTCCGTGAGGCGATCCAGAAGGCGAGCCCGAAGCTGCTCGAGCCGATCATGAAGGTCGAGGTGGTGACGCCGGAAGACTATGTCGGCGACGTCATCGGCGACCTCAACTCTCGGCGCGGCCAGATCCAGGGCACGGAGCCGCGTGGCATCGCCACGGTGGTCAACGCCATGGTGCCGCTGGCCAACATGTTCGGCTACGTCAACACCTTGCGCTCGATGAGCCAGGGCCGGGCGCAGTACACCATGCAGTTCGATCACTACGAGCAGGTGCCGAACCAGGTCGCCGAAGAGATCCAGAAGAAATACGCGTAGTCCAGTTCGCGTCGCGAAATGAATAGGGCTTGCGGGCCCGGCCAAGATCATGGAGTGCCACGATGGCCAAGAGCAAATTTGAGCGTACGAAGCCGCATTGCAACATTGGGACGATTGGTCACGTTGACCATGGGAAGACGTCTCTGACGGCGGCGATCACGAAGTATTTTGGCGAGTACCGGGCGTACG
>NZ_JAZHFT010000101.1:0-3705 GCF_036541425.1 Consotaella aegiceratis | reverse complement strand
GCAATCGTCAGAACCTCCAGAAGATCGTGGCGCTTGGCATTACCCGTGCGCGGATCCGGAACCTCGGCAAAGCTCGCCGTGAACCAGGACATCGGCCTTCTCCTCTCAGAGCCAGGCCCTCATCCGAATCCATTCAACCAACAAATGCCAATTCAAATTCCCAAATGCGATCCCCCTGGCCGGGAAAGCGGCGCTGGCCGACGAGCCAATCGACCTCGCGCAGGACGGAGACGCGGCGCTCCTCGATGCGGTCATGGCCCTTGTCGCATTGGATGTCGGTGTCGATCGTGCCGGAGGGGGCGTCGTCGAAGCAGGCTTCGACCTCGGCCCGCAGCGTCGGCTGGTTGGCCTTCACGGCCAAGAGGGAGTCGGCGCCCCCGGCGCGGATGGCACTGGCGATGGTGGCGTTGGTGGCGATAGCGTCGATGGAGACGAGCGCCCCCTCGAGCCCGCCGTCCTCGCCGAGCCGCTCCAAGAGCACCGGGATTGCCGCGAGTTCGCCCGCCTTGTCCGGCACCGCCTCCTGGCCGAGGACGAGCCGGCCGGTGGTGGCGAAGGCCGAGACCAGGTGGATCGGTGCCTGGGCCTTGCCCCTGCCGTGGCGACGGCGGGAGGTCTTGCCATCAATCGCGGCTGCCCGAGGCATGCTGCGCGGACTGCGCCAGCCAAGACGTCTTGCCGGCCCCCGAATAGCCGACGATCAGCCTGACCCTTTCGCCGGACTGCAGGTCGGGTTCGTGTTCCTGAACCCGGTAAGGAGACGGCGGCAGTGGCAGATCCTGCAACTGCAAGATAAGTTGCTCGAAAAGGCGGGGGAGCTCTTCGGTCTGGAAGGTGTGATCCAGCTTCTTGTTTTCTCCGGTGGCGGCGAGAGACACAAGCCCGGCCAGTTTCCAGACGAGGGTCTCCGGAGCAAGCGTGGCAAAGGGCAAGCTCCCGGCCATCTGGCTCGCGACCTCCGTCGCTTCGATGAGCGATGCTTGTGGGGCTGGCAGAATCCGCTCGCGGGATCTGCTGCAGGCCAATCGATGTGGACGTCAACCGACCAATCGGCCGCGGCAATCCGAGCTGCGAGGGGGCCGTTCGGAGCCGCATTGCTGACGACGAGGAAGCCCGGCTCCCCGTCGCGCTCACCGCGCCCATGGGCGGCGCGCAATTCTCCAAAGCGCGCCAAGGCCTCCTCGATGTCACTCCAGGCCAGTGGTTGTTTCCGGTGCTTCACCTGCACGTAGATACGCCGCCCTTTAAATTGAACCTCGACGTCTTCGTCGCTCTCGACGTCGACGCTCTGCATCGACAATTCCGCCGCCTTCAGAAGGCACTGCACGGTGTAGAGATGCTGAAAAAGGAAACCGCGATGGACGGCTTCGATACGGGCAAGCTGTGCCCGGTCGAGTATCGTCGCTAGGCGCGCCACAGGAACCAAAACGGGGTCTCCGCTCATGCGAGTTCAGCGTGGAGCGGCACGGTTGACGCGTGCGCGTCGATCGCCTTCACAACCGTGGCGGCGAGAGGAAGATGTTCCTTCTCGGTCTGCCAGACCTGACGGAAGCGCTGGACGGTTTCCGTGGCGGTGTCGATGACCAGCTTTTCGGACAGAAGGGCCTTGGCCGCCAGGTGCCGAAGCTCGTCGACATCGAACTCGGCCATCTTCTTGGTCCTGGAAAAATTGAGCGCAGCCGTGTCCTCACCCTCGATATAGGGAATGGTCGACACAAGATCGTATGCCGGCGACAACGCTGCCGATCGCCGATCCGGATAGATTAGCGACCAGTTCTTGAGATGCATGTCGCCATTTCCGGTCAGCGCGCTGTACACGAGCCGGCGAATGAACTCGGCAGCGCCCACGTCGCCCGCCTCGGTGCCGATGACGCGCGCGATATTGGCGTAGCTCGCGCGCTTGTATTTGTCGTCGGGGAAGACCCCGAAGACCTGCGCGAAATCTTCGGTGTGGACGGAACCATCGGCAGTTCGGTCGAAGCGGCTGACGGCAAGCGCCTGTCCCTTCAGCTCGCCGATGCCTTCCGGAATGCCGGCGATGGCATCGAGATCGACCAAGTTGATGACCGGCACGTCCATGCCGATCATCCCGGCGAGCGTCATCATCGAGAACTCGTTTTCGGGAACGCCGCCGAACTGCTGGGACGGGAGCTTCACGATCCAAGAGCCGCCGACGCCTTCGGCGGGAATGGTCAGGCCCCCACCTTTCCCTGCGTTCGCGAATGCGGAAAATTTGAGCTGCACACCGGCGAGTGAAAAGCGTAGCGCATTGGGTTTGGCATTGTCCGGCAAATCATCGTCGGCGGCAGGCGGAAGAGCGTCCCCTGCCGCCGGATGAATCGACAGTGCTCCTGGCAAGTCGAGGCCCAGCACCCAGAGTAGGAAGAATTCCCGCTGCTGGTTGACCCCTGCCCGCTCCGCAAGATACCGGCGTAGGCCGCCCTCCGGCAGCAGGTTCGAAAAGAATGGCGGTACGACCCGTCGGGTCGGGCGGATATTGGTGATGAGGCCACCCAGGTCGTCCTTGAACGACAGGCTGAGGGTCGGTCGATCCTGGTTCTCGACGTAGTCTTCGTTGAAGGCGAAAATCGTTCGCTCCCCCTGCAAATGGGTCAGCGAGCCGATCGGCTCGTCATAGAGTCGCACCTCGAGAACCGGGACGTCAGGCATCTTCGTCTCCATCGTCCAGCGCATAGGCAGGGCGAGGCTCGGACGGAGCCGCGTGGGCAATTGCATTGCGTAGGCGCTGTAGGTTCTGCGCGATGTCGCGCACGACCGGCGCTGTCTGCTCGCTCGCCTGATATCGATCGAGGCGCGCGATCAGGTCACGTACCAATTGCATCTCCTGATCGCTGAGATTCACGCGGCGCAAAAAACGCAGCGTCTCTTCGATGCGATCGAGATCGGCCGAACTGCCGTAGAGGTGCTTCAATTTCTTGACCAGCCGTTCGGCGCGAGCAAAGCGCTTGTCGTTCGGCTGACCGGCATGGATATGCATGTCGGGCGTTGCTTGCGCCCTGACGAGGCTTAGCACCGCGGGAACGAGTTTTTTCGGCACGAGCATGAGCTCGAGATCGAGCGCGCGGGTCATGTCGATGAAACTCGACAACCCGGGTTCCATCTTGCCACTTTCGATTTGTGAGATATGGCTTTGAGTCAGCCCAGCCCGCTCGCTAAGGGCGCGCTGACTCACGCCAGAGGCCTCGCGAACTTCGCGTGCCTGCGCGGTTAGGCTTTCGCTCTGGTAAGACACGATACATTATCCTAGATCAGGAACCACGAATGATCAGGATGATGTATCTACTGCTCCGCACTCAAAATGTCAATCTTGGCGATCTAGGATAGTGATCAGGAAGAGTTTTCGATATAGGATCATGCATCAGAAGTTGTCCGAAGTATGTCGCAATCTTTGGACACTCGCTAGGTAATTACCCGCCCTCGTTACCGACTTGCGCGTTCAGGCGCTGAGGGTGTGACGGATGGTCTGGAAAGGGTTGGCGCCGTTTCGCAGTCGAGCGGTATCGACGACGGTGCGGATGTCGGCCTCTCCTTGGGCGGCCCAGAGGGCGCGATATCCATTGGTGACCTTGCGCTGGATGACAGCGGGTCGGAGCGCGCGTTCGCAGGCATTGTTGGTCGCCTCGAGCGCTCCAGGCCAGTCGGCGAAGGTGAGAAGCTGATTTCTGGCGCGGCGGAATTTGTGCT
>NZ_JAZHFT010000100.1:0-3778 GCF_036541425.1 Consotaella aegiceratis | reverse complement strand
CCTGCCGAATATCTGTCGCTGATCTCCAACGCCATCCGCATCTCCCTCGTCGCATCTAGTACGAAGGAATCACGGTCGCCGAAGCCACGCAAATCACGCCAGAGTCAGATCATCCGCTCAGCGGTATAAAAGCGGACATCATGGGTGACCACGCGGAAGACCGTGGCGCGCGCCAAGAGTGGTCATTCGTCTCCGGCGGCCAAACGGCGTACCCAGTTCGAGCGGAGATTGCATGGTACCGAAACTCACAAATGTTGTAGCCTGACCTCTAGGTGTCGGACTTGATTATTTTCTGCATATGGGGGGATCCGTGAGATTCGTTGAAGACGGCCCATCAATTCCTGATGAGTTGCTTTGGGCACGAGATCAGGGGCGCGTCGTATTCTTTTGTGGTGCAGGGGTTTCCAGGGCTAGAGCGCAGCTTCCTGACTTCTTCGGCCTTGCGGAAGAGGTAATCACTTCACTGGGCGTGCCTAAAGACAGCCCTGCGTGCCGACTGGTGGAAGAGGCACGCGAAATCGATGGCCGTGTCGGTGTGGCCGGAGTGATATCCGCTGATCGTGTTTTTGGCCTCTTGGAACGTGAATTCGTTGCCCGAGATATAGAGGCGGCAGTAGCATCCGCGCTGAAGCCAAGCAGACCCTGTGACCTAAGCGCCCACCGAGTCTTGCTGGACTTAGCAACAAGCACGGACGGCGTGGTTCGCCTCGTCACAACCAACTTTGACCGATTGTTTGATGAATGTGGCCGCGATCTTCAGACTTGGCAGCCGCCGCGACTTCCCGATCCGCGACGAGCTGGTGAGCTAAACGGAATTGTCTATCTCCACGGTCGTGCCACCGAAGCATACGATGGCGCCGAGGGAGACGGCTTCGTTCTCTCGAGTTCGGAATTCGGGCGAGCATACCTCGCGGACGGATGGGCGACCGAGTTCTTCCGATCAATTTTGGCGCGGTTTGTGGTCGTTTTTGTCGGTTATGCAGCCGACGATCCCCCCGTCCAATATCTACTTGAAGCACTGAACAAAGTACCCGGTCGGCTGGATCATGTGTACGCTTTACAGTCCGGTGGTGAGGCCGACGCGGCGGCGCGATGGCGCCACAAAGGAGTGGAGGCTATCGCCTACGATGACTCTGATGGTCATGCAGCGCTTTGGCGGACATTGGAAGCTTGGTCTGCAAGAGCCAGAGATGTGGATGGCTGGTATCGAGACGTTATTCGCATGTCGCAACAAGGGCCCGAGGCTCTAGCTCCACATGAGCGCGGGCAGGTGGCACACGTCGTGTCATCTTACGAAGGTGCGAAACGCTTTGCAGAAGAGGAAATCCCGCCTCCTGCGGAATGGCTTTGCGTTTTTGATCCATATCGCCGCTATGCAAAACCGGGGCATTTGGGAACTCTTGTAGAGAAGGGCGAATACGTCGATCCTTTCGACCTTTACGGGTTGGACTCCGACTCTGTTCCGGACAAGCCCGAGCCCGACGAGCACAACGTTAGACGAGAAGTGCCAAATGGTTCGTGGGATGCATTCGCACTAAACCGCATAGATCGTCAGGCGCTCAGAGCCGATAATTTTCCGGCGCTGCGTGGACACTGGGCGAGAAACGCACCGCGATTGGTGCCCCGCATTTCCGTGTTGAGCCATTGGTTGACGCGAGTGTCTGACCAAGCCGCTAGCGTTTGGTGGGCTGCGCATCAATTTGCGCTTCATCCCGACATACGGGACCGCATCAGGTGGCAGTTGGAACGTGCTCCGCAACATTCGAAGCCGGAAATCCGTAAGGCCTGGAGGTATCTTTTCGAGAGTTGGGATTCCTATCGGGGCGAATTTCATCGAGATATCTTTGAACTCAAGGCCCAGATAACGAAGGACGGATGGGATTCCGCCGCAGTTAGGCAGTACTCAACTATTCGACAGCCGTATTTTGAAGCCCAGAGCAACTATTGGGGAGGACCAAAGCCGCCGAGTACGGGGGCCGATTTACAGGTCGGTGATCTTGTGCGGATGGATGTCAAATATCCAGAAAAGCACGAGCAAATCGAGATCCCGGACGAGTGGTTAGCGCAAACGGTCAAGGCCCTGAGCCGGAATCTAGAAATGGCAGTTCTTCTGGAAAAGGAAATTGGGGGCTACGGCTTGATGGCTATTTGCCCCATCGTGGCGGACGACAACGTTGGCGACGATCAATACGAGCGCAACCACGGACTTGGCTCTCATATAATCGAGTATGCCACTCTCTTGCAGCGGTTAGCGGAAATCAATCCTCAAGCAGCCAAATTCGAAGTCAGCGCGTGGGCTTCAGACGATCCAGTTTTCAATCGCCTGCGAATATGGGCGATGGGGAACAATACGCTAGTTCCTGTGGACGATTTTTCACGAGAGGCCGAACTGCTGCCCGATGAGGCGTTCTGGAGCTCTCGTGACCAACGGGACTTGCTTCTGTCGCTGAAACGTCGGTGGAATGAACTTAGCGAAACGGTACAGCAGCGCATTGAGGAAAGAATCGTTGCCGGACCTGATCGCTGGAAGGATGAAGAGGGACGGGAATTTATAGAAAGGTCGGCATTCGCCGTCCTCAACCGGTTACATTGGCTAGAAGGCCAAGGTTGCAGTCTTGGGGTTGATCTGGCGAAGATTAGTGAGGAACTTCAATGTCGCGCTCCCAAGTGGAAACCTGAATACTCCGCGTCGGCCGCTGCATCATTGGAGGGCCGAGTTGGCTGGGTTCGAACAGAAAAAGACACGTCCGGCTTGGTCTCAGTTCCTCTGTCCGCCATCTTGGCAAAGGCCAAAGAACTCAGCGGGCGGAGCGAAGAGTTTGTGGAAAGGTCGCCTTTCTCCGGATTAGTGGAAGAAAAGCCCGTTAGAGCACTGGCAGCCTTGCATCTCGCTGCAAAGAATGGGGAATACCCTGAATGGGCGTGGCGCACATTCCTCACGGCGGAGACTCGCAAGAGTGATAGCCCGAGGTTCATCCTGCTCACTGCCAGACGACTTCTATCTTATCCGCGGAAGGACGTTTCAGGGCTGATCTACCCCTTGTCAGAGTGGGCCCTAAACGTGTCCACGGCTCTTTCGCAGCGCGATGAGACAGTCTTCTTCAAGGTCGTTGGGAGAATTGCGGATATCATTTGTGCCGACCCTACCTCCGGAAATTCCGCGATTATCCGGGGAACTGGCGATCACGATTGGGCAACCGAGGCGCTAAATGCGCCTGCTGGGAAGATCGCGCAGGCCCTCTTCAATGCCCCTTTGACGAACGTGTTGAGCAAGGGGCAAGGGCTGCCGGAGAACTGGCTAAAACACGCCAATGCTCTTCTTGCCCTGGGGGGCGAGCCGAGGTGCCACGCCCTTGTCATATTCTGCCACCACCTCGTGTGGTTTAACTTCGTTGCTCCCGAATGGACGGAGACGAATCTTTCGCCAGTCTTACGAAGTGATAGCGGAGACGATAGAGATGCGGCTTGGGCAGGATTTTTCTGGGCTGCAAAAATTCCGCCACCATCCCTCTATCGAAAATTGAAAGGTGCGCTCATGCGCATCGCCACGACCAACACAATTTCCAAGCGATCACATGAACAAGTTCTGGCCGGCATGTTGTTGGTCGGTTGGGCCGCACCTGATCCTGAGTGTCTGATCCGAAATTGAGGTGAGTGGTATCAGTGGGTTAGCTTGACAGCCTCGCCGGCCGTTGATTCAGGGGTTTTGCCAAAAACTACCTTGGATCAACGATGTGGACCGATACCACTCGCGCACAGCATGCGCGCACCAGCCTGG
>NZ_JAZHFT010000010.1:0-141705 GCF_036541425.1 Consotaella aegiceratis | reverse complement strand
CATCTCGGGGCGCAGGGTCAGGGTGTAGGAGCGCACGCCGCGGGTCACCATCGGCCCCTCGTCGAGGTCGGTGACCAGCGCGTTGAAGGGCCGGCGGAGTTTCGAATCCTCGCCGCCCCCGCCGCCGAAGCCGCCGCCTTCCTCGCCGGCGCCCTGCCGCACCTCCACCAGCACGTCGATGCGCCGCCCGATCAGCTCGGCCGGCTCCACCGCCTCGCGCTTGGCCCGAACCACCAGCTCGATGGAGAAGAGCTCGTTGACGCCCTCCACGATCGTCGCGCGCTCGGGCAGAAGCACGTCCTCGCCGAGCGGCGAGATCACCTTCAAGACGCGTCCCGCCTGGACGAAATCCGAAGCCGAGCCCGTCTCGATCCCGTCCGTCAGATCGTCCATTGCCATGCCCGCCTCCTCGTCGTCGACATGCCGGCTCTCACGGCAATCCTGGCATGTGGGAACACAATTGGTAAGTGTGTCAACGGATCGTGGCGGCAAGAGGGATGGTTCGCAAGCCTTATTGAAGCCATGCGCCATTCTTTGCCTGGCGACGCTGCCGGGCGGCTTTGCCGAGTAGCGGCGCACCTGGAGGGTTCTAAAAACCTCGCGTTTGCCGGCGTTTGATGATTCAGTGTCTCCGGTGGGGTGGAGGCACGGGAATGGGACCGAGGCGAGGCTTCTTTGATTTTGATGACCGCCTGAAGCGCCTGAGCGATCTGGGTGATCAGCTGGAGGCCTTCGGCACGGCGGTCGATTTCGAGATGTTCCGAGGCGATCTCGTTGTGGCGCTCGCTCAAATACGAATGCATCTATCTCTATGCCTTCGAGACCGGCTCCGAGGCGCGAGCCGGCATCGCGAAGTGGATGGCCTACTACAACGCCGAACGCCCCCACTCGGCCCATGGCGTGAGAACGCCCGCCGAGGTCCATGAGGGCGCCGGCTTCATCAAACTGGCGGCATGAACAACCACCTGAACCAAGCTTAACTCAGCCGCCTACCTGTTCGGGAAACCGGGACCACCTCAGGGGGAGAACATCCGCCGCGTCGCCGAGACTGCCAAGCTCTTCGTTGATGCCGGGTTGATCGTCCTGTGCTCCTTCATCTCGCCGTCCCGCGCTGAGCGGCAGTTGGCGCGCGACCTTCTCGACCCAGGTGAATTCGTCGAAATCTTCGTCGACACGCCGCTGCACGTTGCCGAGCGGCGCGTCCCAGGGGTCTTTACAAGCGCGCGCAGGCCGGCGTGATCAAGAATTTTACCGGCATCGACAGCCCCTACAAGCCGCCCGAACAGGCCCAGATCCAATTGGCCGCCGGTATCACACCAGCCGACGAACTGGCCGAGCAGGTGATCGAATACTTGAAACGCCATCGTTACGTAGACGCCTCCGGAAACTGGCGGGAATCGCTGTGATCTGATTCACTGACGACGGTTTGTTTGGAGGATCGGATGTTGGGTCAGCTTGGGTTTTGGGACGTTTCGGATCGGCTCTCGCAGCTTTCCGAGCAGGGTGATCCGCTGGAGAAGCTCGCCGCAACGGTCGATTTTGAGATGTTCCGGCCCGAACTGATCAAGGCAGTGCCGCCTGGCGATCGCAGCAAGGGCGGCAGGCCGGCTTTCGATCCGGTCCTGAAGTTTCGCATGCTGGTGCTGCAGTCGCTGAACGGTCTCTCGCTGGAGCAGACCGAGTTCCTGGTGAAGGACCGGCTGAGCTGGATGCGGTTCTGCGGCTTGGGTCCCGGCGACAGGGTTCCGGACGCCAACACGCTGTGGGCTTTTCGCGAAGCGCTGATCGCCGCCGATGCGCTTGACGCTCTGTTTGCCTGCCTCGACCAAGCGATCACCGAAGCGGGCTATCTTCCAATGTCCGGTCAGATTATCGACGCCACGCTCGTTTCGGCTCCGCGCCAGAGAAACACCGAGGACGAGAAGGCCCGGATCAAGTCCGGCGAGAGCGCCAAGGCGATCTGGAAGGATGAACCGTTCAAAGCGCGACAGAAGGATGTCGATGCGCGCTGGACCGTGAAGTTCTCGAAGGCCAGACCGGCCGAAGATGGCCAGAAGCAGCAAATCGACATTGCGATCCCGACCTTCGGCTATTTCCCTTTCCGGCCCACAGGCTACGCGCCCGTTCCCCTTCTTCGCTCTTGAGCTTATCGGCCATCCAGATCAGTGCGCCGTAGATCATGGCGCGGTCGTCACCGGTAAGGTCCACGATGCCTGCCTTGATGACGAGGCCGCCGAGTTCGATCAGATGCCGGGTGCGCTTGCGACGTTCCACCTGCCAAGTGCGCATGTCATGCCGCGCCCGCGCCGCCTGATGCCGATTGCACGCTGCCCTGTTGCGCCGGAGTGCCGTTGCTGTTGCCGTCACTTGCTTTCGCAGATCGCCGTGACTTGCTGCGAAAGAATGCCGCGCCACGCTTCGCCCATGCCTCCTTCTTTCCGGCGTCGGTGGTTTCCGTCAGCGCGACCAGCGCGCCCGCCAGCTCTTCGACGGTGAGTGCATCGGCTCCGGTGGCGACGACCAGTTCGCCGAGTTGCTGCACTTTGCGGGTTTTCAGTTCCCTGGTCTTCTCCTCCAGAGCCTTCAGTTCCGCATCATAGTCTCGTGGTTTGCGCATGGTCGCGTCCTTTCCCGGTCGCAAGTGGTTGATGGAACGATGATAGTTGTGCAGACGAGACGGCTGAACGCAGTATTTTTACCGGGACGGTCTGGCACGGCCCGGTCCATCCCGAGATTTTTTCGAGGGAGGGTGCGCTTATACGTCGTTCCGACGTGCGCTTCTTCGTGCCAATCCTCGATCGCGATGGCGATCTATCATCTTCACGTCAAAGTCATTGGCCGCAAGGCCGGGAGCAGCGCGGTGGCATCCGCCGCCTACCGCTCGGCCTCGCGGATGCGCGACGAACGCATCGACCGCGTGCAGGACTTTTCCGCCAAGCGCGGCGTCGTCCATTCCGAGGTGCTGCTGCCGGAGAACGCGCCGGAGCAATGGTCCGACCGCGAACAGCTCTGGAACGATGTCGAGGCGTTCGAGGTTCGCAAAGATGCCCAGCTTGCCCGCGAGGTGGAGTTCGCCATTCCGCGCGAGATGACCCAGGCGCAGGGCATCGAGCTTGCCCGCGATTTCGCGAAGGCCGAATTTGTGGATCATGGCATGATCGCCGACCTGAATGTGCATTGGGACATCGGCGAGGACGGGATGCCCAAACCCCATGCCCATGTCATGCTGACCATGCGCAGCGTAGACGAGAACGGGTTTGGGCAGAAGGTGCGGGACTGGAACCGCACGGATATGGTGGAACGCTGGCGGGAACGATGGGCCGAGCATGTCAATGAGCGATTGGCTGAGCTCGACATTGACGCGCGCATCGACCATCGAAGCTTTGAGGCGCAGGGCATCGGCTTGGAGCCGCAAAGCCAGATCGGCGCGCCCGCGCAGCGCATCGAGGGCGAAGGGATCGAGGCCGCCGACCGCGCGGACATGCACCGCGAAATCGCCCGCAACAACGGCGCGCGGATCATCGCTGATCCCTCCATTGCACTGGACGCGATCACGCATCAGCAATCGACCTTCACGCGGCGCGATATGGCAATGTTCGCGCATCGCCACAGCGACGGCCTCGACCAGTTCACCGAGGTGATGGGCGCGATGCGCGGTTCGCCCGATCTGGTCGAACTCGGGCAGGACGGACGCGGCGAGGATCGGTTCACCACCCGCTACATGATCGAGGCCGAACAGCGGTTGCACCGCGCGGCGGAACTCATGGCCGGGAAGGAATTGCACGAGGTCAGCGACCGGGACAGAGCGGCCGCACTTGCGCGCGCCGAACAGCGCGGCCTTGTTCTGTCCGGCGAGCAGGTCGATGCGCTGGCGCATGTCACGGAGGGGCGCGATCTTGGCATTGTCGTCGGTTATGCCGGGACGGGAAAGAGCGCCATGCTGGGCGTGGCGCGCGAGGCTTGGGAAGCGGCAGGTTTTGAGGTTCGCGGTGTTGCGCTATCCGGCATCGCCGCCGAGAATCTGGAAGGTGGATCGGGCATTGCCTCGCGCACCATCGCCAGCATGGAACATGGCTGGAAACAGGGCCGCGACATGCTCACCAGCCGCGATGTTTTGGTGATCGATGAGGCGGGCATGGTCGGCACACGCCAATTGGAACGTGTGCTGTCCCATGCCGCCGACGCGGGTGCAAAGGTGGTGCTGGTCGGTGATCCACAGCAATTGCAATCCATCGAGGCGGGCGCAGCCTTCCGCTCGATTCACGAACGTCATGGCAGTGTCGAGATTCATGAGGTTCGCCGCCAGCGCGAGGACTGGCAGCGCGACGCGACCCGTGATCTGGCGACCGGCAGGACCGGCAACGTCATTACCGCCTATGACCGTCACGGCATGGTGCATTCCGCTGAAAGCCGCGAACAGGCGCGGGGCGATCTGATCGACCGCTGGGACCGCAACCGGCAGGCAGCACCGAACAGCAGCCGGATCATCCTCACCCACACCAATGCCGAGGTGCGCGAACTCAACGAGGCAGCCCGCGACAGGATGCGGGCGGCCGGCGATCTTGGCGAGGACGTGCGCGTCACGGTCGAGCGGGGCGAACGTAGCTTTGCCGCTGGGGATCGCGTCATGTTCCTGCAGAACGAGCGCGGGCTTGGCGTGAAGAACGGCACGCTGGGTACAGTTGACGAAGTCAACCCACAGAGCATGACGGTGCACACCGATGACGGCCGCAATGTAGCCTTTGACCTCAAGGATTATGACCGCATCGACCACGGCTATGCGGCCACCATCCATAAGGCCCAGGGCATGACCGTGGACCGGACGCATGTGCTGGCGACACCGGGCCTAGACGCCCATGGCAGCTATGTTGCCCTGTCCCGCCACCGCGACGGCATCGACCTCCATTATGGTCGCGACGACTTCACCAGTCAGGACCGGCTCATTGGCACCCTTTCGCGTGACCGCGCCAAGGACATGGCATCTGACTATAAGCAGATCGGTCCGGCCCAGGACTATGCCGAGCGGCGCGGGATCACCTTCCGCGCTCGCATCGCCGAAATCGTGCGGAAGGTCGTGCCGGAAAGAAAAGTGTCGGAAGACCCTGCGGAAGCGCTGCGCCAGGCCCGCACCAAGGCGCTTATCCGCCATGCCTGTGCATCCGATGCAATTCTTGAAGCCAAACACCGTGGTCTTTCGCCATCTGCCGTGCAGCGGCAGGAGCTTGGTGCGGCACGGCGTGCATTCGATCAAGTCCGACCCCATGGCTGGCAGGATGCGGAATCGGCCTACAGCAAGGACAACAGCCTCGCACGTGAAGCCGGATCGGGGCGCATCAACCGCACCATTCAAGCGCTCCAGCTAGAAACCGAAATCCGCATCGGACGCGGGGGCGATCCGGGCAGCCGTGCCGATCGCTTCGTGGAGCGCTGGCAGAAGCTCGACCGCACCAGCCACCGCCAATACCAAGCTGGCGACATGTCCGGCTATAAAGCCACGCGGTCGGCGATGGGCGACATGGCAAAGAGCCTTCGACGCGATCCGCAGCTTGAATCCCTTCTCGCCAATCGCAAGGCTGCGCTCGGGATCAACATGGAGACAGGCCGCCGACTCGGAGCCGCCCTTGCCTTCTCTCACGGTCTCGACCTCGGAAGAGGACGAGGGATCGGACTTTGAGACTTATCCTATTTGCCGCCGTTTCTTCGCCATAGCCCTACGTCGTCTAAATATCTCTTGCAGAACGATAAATCGCTTCTCTGACTGGTCTCTGCAATCGTCAGAAACGACCAGCAGGAGGCAGCGCAGCCATGCGTCAACCAGACCGTATTATCCGCCTGAAGACCGTCCTCTCCCGGACGGGTCTATCCCGCTCCACCATTTATCGAAAGATCGCCGAAGGCACGTTCCCGGCCCAGATCAAGATCAGCGTCAACGGTGCCGGTTGGCGGGAGTCCGATATTGATCGCTGGGTCGCCAATCCTGTCGGATGGCGACCGAGAAGCGAGTTCGACTTCGATGACTTCTGATCGCAAGGGCGACGGCGGACAGGAACCCGCGAATGACAATTGCTCGCCCGATCGAAAGAACGCTGGGACCGAGCTCCATCTGTCCGGGGTGGACAAGGTGGTGTTGAGCATCGCTCGGCTGATCGGAAAACAAATGGCGCGGGAAGACTTTGAGCAAGCCATGCGTGCTGCCAATGACAATGCGCCACATGAAGGCGGCGGCGATGACGGATGACATCGTGGTCCGCCTTGCTGGGAACATTTTGCATGACCTATATTGACATCCTATGGGATGTCTCTAAATTATCTTCCATGAGGCTGGTTCTCGACACCAACGTGATCGTGGCAGCGTTCCGCAGCCGCAACGGAGCGAGCAACTTGCTGTTGCGGCTGGTTGACCAAGGCGTGGTGACGCCGCTTTGTTCGACAGCTCTGTTTCTGGAATATGAGGCCGTGCTGAGTCGAGAGGAAACTCGCAAGGCGACAGGCCACAGCCTGAAGGATGTAGCGGCGGTCATGAGCGCGCTTGCCGCCGTGTCCGAGGGCGTTGATATTTCTTTTCGCACGCGCCCCATGCTGGCCGACGCCGCGGACGAGATGGTGCTTGAGGCAGCGCTGAACGGAGAGGCCGAGGCCCTCGTGACGCATAACGTCAAGGATTTCCGCCCGGCCCTTAAGCTGGGCGTGACCGTCGCAACACCGGGAGAGATCGTTAGGAGACTGAACACATGACACAGGCCCAACGCTACAAATATCCGCTGCAACTGCCGCAGTCACTCAAGGAAACGGCGACACGTCTTGCGCAGGAGGATGGTGTATCGCTCAATCAGTGGATCATCTCAGCCGTGGCGCAGAAGATCGGAGCCGTCGAGACGGCTGACGATTTCCTGAAAGCGCGTGCTGGCACGGCGAAGCGTGGCGATCTGACGAAGCTTCTGGACCGTGCGCCGGATGTACCGCCGACGCCGGAGGATGCCGTCAAGAACTAACCGAAAGGAACTGCCATGACCCGCGCTGCGCTTTATGCCCGCTATTCCTCCGACAATCAGCGGGAGGCCTCGATAGAGGATCAATTGCGGCTGTGCCGTGAGCACGCGGAGCGTGAAGGCTGGCAGATCGTGGAGAACTATACCGACGCCGCAATTTCCGGCGCCAGCATGATCCTTCGACCAGGGATAAAGACGCTGCTCGCGGATGCGCAGGAGGGCGGCTTCGACGTGGTATTGGCCGAAGCCCTCGACAGGCTGTCTCGCGATCAGGAAGACATTGCGGCGCTTTTCAAGCGGCTTCGCTTCGCTGGCGTTCGCATCGTCACGCTGTCGGAGGGAACGGTGGACGAGCTGCATGTCGGCCTGAAAGGCACCATGAACGCTCTGTTCCTGCGTGACCTGGCTGCCAAGATCAGGCGCGGCCAGTCCGGTCGCGTCATTAATGGATACTCCGCCGGAGGCCTGTCCTACGGATATCGGGTGGTCAAGAGACTCGACGAGCGAGGAGAACCGATCCGAGGGCTCCGTGAAGTGGATGAAGAGCAGGCCAGCGTCGTTCTTCGCATCTATCAGGAATTCGCGTCGGGACGTTCCGCCCGGACCATCGCCGCTGGCCTGAACCGCGACGGCATTCCCTCACCATTCGGGCGTGAATGGGGAGCCTCCACGATCAACGGCAATCTCAAGCGCAAAAGCGGCATACTGTACAACGAGGCCTATATTGGGCTCCTGGTCTTCAATCGCGTTCAGATGGTCAAGGACCCGGAGACCGGCAAACGCATCTCCCGTCCGAACCCATCCGAACAATGGCAGGTGGTGGAAGCACCTCACCTGCGCATCGTCAGCGATGAGCTATGGAACGCCGTCCAGGCACGCAAGAAGCTCTACGGTGGGACACGGCTGCATAAGCGCAGACGGCCGAAGCATATGTTCTCCGGTCTGGTACGGTGTGGATGCTGCGGTGCGACCTACACCATCAAGTCTCAGGATCAGCTCGCCTGCACAGCGCATCGAGAACGGGGAACCTGCACGAACAACCGAACTGTTCGCGTACCCGATCTCGAACGCCGCGTGCTTGAGGGCATCAAACAACGGCTACTTGCCCCAGATGCGATTGCCGAATTCCTTACCGAGTATCATGCCGAGAGGAAGCGTCTGAACGCCAAGTTGCGGCGGGACCGCCACCAGATCGACAAACGGCTTGGCATTCTCGATAGGCAAATCTCGAATATCATCGATTCCATAGCCGATGGTGCTGCAACGGCAGGCATGAAGACCCGGCTGATCGAGATGGAGGCGGAAAAGGAGCGCCTTGCCGCCGATCTGGCTGCAATCTCGGATGCCGACAATGTGGTCGAGCTGCATCCGGCCTCGATTGAGGTCTACCGCCGCAAAATCGCCGGGTTGCAGGAGGCGCTGCATTCCAACGAAGATGACCGCCAAGACGCGGTCAATGCCATTCGTTCGCTTGTCACAAGCATCGAAGTGATGCCGCGCGACGAGCGTGGGAAATTTGATCTGACAGTCAACGGCGCATTGGCAGAGCTTCTCAACCTGCCTCGCCGCAAGCCCGGCGAACTGCCGAACACTGCAATGATGGTAGCGGAGGAGGGACTTGAACCCCCGACACGCGGATTATGATTCCGGACCGATAATCAGGAAATACAGGGCTTTCGGCCGCCTATGTCGCGTTCATGTTGCGACAACAATTCCCAAAAATGCGATTTACGCCAAAAGTCGGCTCTCCGCATCGGCCAAAGCCTGGGCTTCGTCGGCGGCCGGAAACAGGTGTCCATAGGTGTCATAGGTCATCTGGATCGAGCTATGCCCCATGCGATCCTGAACCGCCTTCGGAGACAGTTCGAGGCCGCCATCCGACTTGGCGTTGATGCACCATGAGGCATACCAATGCCGCAGCGCGTGCATCCCTGTGTATTTGGCGGCAAGGACCGCCCTGCCCTTTTCATCCACCTTGCCGGTGTCGACCGCGACCCCTGCCCTAATCATCGTCGGATGCAGACCGCGGTTGATGATGTTCGCCAGGCTCTCGACATTCCCGGCCGCGTTCGGAAAGACGAGATCAAGCCGGCTCGGCGGGCACGCCAGGCGCCATTCCTTCAGCGTGTTCACCACCATCGGCGTCAGCGGGATCGACCGTTGACCGGCCTCGCTCTTGGGCGAACCGATTTCGTTGAACCTGTCGGCGCGCTGCCGGACCTGGATCATCGGCTTGTCGAGATCGACGTCTCGCCAGGGCAGGCCGCGCAGCTCGCTTGCCCGCATCCCGGTAAAGATGGCCGTGACCAGCAAGGGCCTGTAGCGCCCCTTGGCTGCCTGCAGGATCGCGCGAACCTCTTCCCGTGTCGGAATGTCCACGCCGTACCGCAGCCGCGCTTTCTGGCGCCTCTCGGCTTTGGAGCTCCCCTTCCCTCGCCGCTTCGCCATCTCATGGACGGCGTTGCGAATGACGAGGCCGCGCTCCTGGGCGTCGGACAGGATGCTGCCGAGGCTGACGGTCACCCGCTTGACCATGGCGGCCGATCGACCTTCCTCTCGCAACTTCTCCTGAAAGGCGCGCACCGAGGGCACCGTGATCTTGTTCAGCTTCGTGGCACCGAGAAACGGATCGATGTGAAGCTCGACATGCTGGCGATATTGGTCCGTCGTCGATCGCTCCAGGCCCGCGCCTTCGCAGGTCTTCAGCCATAGCTTACCGGCTTCCTTGACCGTGATCGTGGCGCTGTCGGCGACATGCACACCCTCGCGGACCTCGACGTTGGCCGTGGCGGCGAAGGCGTCGGCTTCCTTCTTTCGTTGGAAGGTCTTCAAGCGCCGCTTGCCGGCGGCGTCGACATAGTCAGCCACCCATGCCGTCTTTTCGACGCCCTTGGTTGTCCAGGTGCGGCGGCGGACTGACATCAGTCGCCGCCTTCCGAATCATTCGGCCGAGGGAATCCCGCTTCGGCGCTGCCTCTGGTCGCCAAAGCTTTGCGAATGGCGTCCAGAAGCCCTGCAGAGAGATTCCCATCTGTCGCCGCTACAGCCTCAAGCACGGCGATCAAGCCGACCTGTTGCTCATGCATCCATTCCCAAACCCTTAGATTCTCTTCGTGCTCTTTTTGAGAGCGGCGCAGGCTCGCGAGGAGTTGCTCCGAGAGCTCAGCCCACCTCGCGAGTTCCTGCTCGCTCGCGAAGCTCTTTTCGAGGCGCGCGACGATTTCAGCCGTCATGCTCCGATGGTGCTCTTCGGCAGCCGCTTCAATGCTGGCCTTCAGATCTTCGGGGATCCTCAAGCGGAAATGCAGATCTTCTCTCGCCATGACGCACCAATGACACACGACCCTCTTGACGGATATGCCACACATATGACACACCATCAATGCCACACCGTGTGTCATAACTAACAAGAGGTTACCAACTATGACGAAAGAGACTGACGATCCCCTGAACCTCGTGTGGGGCATCAAGGCTATCGCGAAGATCATCGGGCGTACTGAGCGGCAGACCTACGCCATGTGCGATGCCGGCCACCTTCCGGCGCGCCGCGTCGGCCAGCGCTGGGTTGCTAAGCGCGAGGCGCTGGAGCGGTTCTTTGAGGAGACCGCGGCATGATCACCCCCAGCACCACCTCAACGAAAAGGCCCGGCCGGTGCTGGAACACCGCCGAGCCTGTGTTCCCAGCCAATCCCCCAAAGGAAAGCCCGATGAACGTGATGGAAGATACCACCACCACCGCCGACGTGCCACAGGCGATCGAATTCACGATCAACCGGGAGGCGCTGACGCAGATCCCTCGGTGCGAACTGCTCGCGCTGGCGTCGGCCACTCGCACGCTGCTCGAGGTCGCAAATGCCATGCAGTGCCAGCCGCGGTTTGGCAATGAGTTTGGCTACGCTAACGCCGGCGGGGAGGTGCTCGACGAGCTTGCGGTGGCGATCGGCTTCCTGCGCGACGCCGCGTTCGATGCGGCCTGCACGGGGAAAACAGCATGACCCGGCTCAAGATCATCGAGGGTCGGCGACGGCCGGATCCTCGCAAGCGCGCGATCGTGCCGGCATATTTCGTCACCACCGGCGTCGAAGTCATCAGCGTGCACGAGACGCGCGAGGAAGCCGAGGCCGCCTTGGCAGAGCTTCGGGCCAAACACGTGCCCGAGCGCCGGGTTTATGGCAACGGGAAATCCGGTAATGGCTCGACCTTCGACGAGATCATTGCGGCATTCCCTGGCTACACGGAAGGCGGCGAGGAATGAGCGGCGCCCCCACCACACCGCCCGAAGATTGCCGCCGCAATTTTGCGGGCGCGTCCGCCGAAGCCGACGGCCTGAAATCTCAGCCCGTTGACCTCGCTGCCGATTGGCTTCGCGTGACGCCGCCGGAGAAGCGCCCGCATCCGATCATCCCGCACCTGCACCGCACCTTTGGCCTATCGGCTGGCCAGGCTTGCGCGGCGATCCGCGAGGCGAGCACGATCCGAGCGAGGGCGGAATGAGCGGCGCCGACGAAGCCGGCTGCCGGAAGCTGCCGGCCATCTTCTCACCCATGCCGAACGACGCCAGCGAGGCGCCGCGACATGGAAAACGGCGGGTCACTGAGATCAAGCCAGCCGTCGTCCTACGTTGGCCGAAAACCATGACCGAGCGCCGCAAGGTGTTTCGTTGGTGGCGGTGGGTCGCCATGAGGATCCTGCGCCGAGAAAAGCTGCATTGTCGAGTGGTGGCGATCTTCGATGACGCTCTGATCTGGAACACCGGGGAGATCCACAAAACGACCGACTGGCTTTCCGATCGCTCTGGCGGCTGGGGAGAGAAGACCGTTCGCCGGGAACTCGAAGCCTATGCTGCCGCCGGAATCATCATCATCGAAAATGGCTGGAGACGGGTTCAATCGCACCTGCGCCGGACGAGGGTCATTCGGCTATCGATTCCCGCCGAATATGACGGCCCGATGCCGCCTGATGAACTCGATTTCGATGATGGGCCATCCGGTCCACGGGTGACCACATCGGAGGAGCCGGAGACTGGAGAACCATCTGGTCCACGGGTGACCACATCATCTGGTCCACGGGTGACCGAACATACGTCTAACGCAGATACAGCGCCAACCTGGAGGAGCGGTGATGCAGTTTGATCTCTTCGATCAGCCGAAGAAGCCCGTTCCGCCGAAAGGGCCGGCGACGCTCTACGCCTTCCCGCTCGCGCGGCGGAAGGGCTGCGGCCACGACATCGCCCTTCGCCTCGCGCGCAGCAGCTACGACGAAGGCCGCGCCTTCTGGCGCGCGCATGTCGCCGAGCTCCGCAAGGAGATGAAGGCGGCCGGCATCCCTCCGAAGCTGATCAGCGCCGAAATCTATCGCTACGCCGGCGAGGTCGGGCGCCAAGCAAGAATCCTTTCTGAATATGTCAACGTCCGCCCCGAGAACGTGTCGTGAGTGGACGGCCGCGACGCGACCACCGGCCGCGCAGCGGACGGACGACTGCTTGCAGTCGGGTGCGGGCGAATGGCCCGCACCGCATTGGCAGGCGCCTCTTTCCTGGAGAAGACCGAATGAATAACGGGCCAGAACTCAGCCCTGGCACCTTCGATCGCGTTACGGCTGGCAGGCCGGCCGTGAAAGTGTGGGGCGCGCCGGCCATAGCGCGCATCCTCGGCGTGTCGGTGGATACCGTCTACCAACTCGCCAAGGATCCGAAGTCGCCTGTCTACAAGCCGAGCGGCTACTTCGCCTACCGCAATGAGCTCGAGGCTTGGCTCAGGACGAAGCCCTAAGCCCAGTCCTTCTTTTGAGCGTAGCAAGCAAGGCTTATGAAAGCTGTGGGGCCGCCGATGTGGTCCAACTCGAATGAAAGCTCGTGCTTGTCCGAAAGATCGAATTGAATCCCTCCAACCCGATATTCTCTCTGAAAACGGCCTCGCACATGCCATACAGGTTCCGAAATGTCGTGGGCTGGCGCACACCGAAGCATGTAAGCCAACGCCACGAACTGATCACGTTCGCTTTCGATCGGATCCGGAAGGGAAAGGCCCCGGTCAACACGTGCTGCATCTAACGTGATCGCGGCTACCCCGTACATGATCAGGAGATGCTTGCAGCACTCTGATTGTTCGCTCTCGGTGGCGTCCAGATAAGCGCGATAAGCTCTCTCAAGCTCGCATAGCGCGTTTGAAAGGTAATTGCCCAACATCTCTCCCCATCAAAGGCGGCTTTTCTCCAGCTTTTCCTAAGAATGGCTCAGTAGCAAGAACAGGATCGCCCGCGGCATAAGCTGGGAATGCGCTGGCCGTTCACCCGCTCTGCCCCGATCGAAACGCGAGACGAGGACCTCGCCGACGAGGACAGCGTCCTAGCCGCCCTGTGGTCGGGCGCCTCGTCGGGCTCGCTTGCCATCTCCGGCCCCGAGGCGCTGCGCATCCCCGCCGTCGCCAACGCCGTCCGCGTCATCTCGGAAGCGGCCGCCACGCTCGACCTTCGCGTGATGGAGATCAAGGCCGACGGCACCGAGGAGGAGGACCGCACACACCCGATCGGCGTCATGCTGCGCGGCGACGTCAATTCCTGGACGTCCGGCTTCGACCTTATCCGCGACCTGACCGCCGACGCCCTGACCCGAGATTGGGGCGGGCTCGCCTATGTGAACCGCATCCGAGGCGAGATCCGCGAGGTGGTGCGCTATCAGCCCGCCGCGATCAGCGTCACCTATGATCCCTGGACGGGGGAACCGTCCTATCGGATCGAGGGGCAGATCATCCCCTCGACGAACGTCCTGCATGTTCGCGGTCCCTTCGACCGCTCGCCGCTGTCGCTTGCCGCTGAGGCGGTCGGCGTTGCCCGCGAGATGGAGAAGCACGCCGGCAACCTGTTCAAGCGTGGTGCCCGACCGAGCGGCGCGCTGAAGACCTCCAAAGCACCGGGCGACAAGGGCATCAAGAAGATGATCGCGGCTTGGCAGGCCGCGCACGGGGGTAGCGAGAACGCCGGCCGAACCGCCATCCTCTATGACGGGACCGAATGGCAGCAACTCTCGCTGACCAGCGTCGACAGCCAGTTCTTGGAGCTGCGCAAGTTCCAGGTGATCGAGATCGCCCGCGCGTTCCGCGTGCCGCCCTCGATGCTCTACGAGCTTGACCGGGCGACGTGGTCGAACAGCGAGCAAATGGGCCGGGAGTTCCTGACCTACACGCTGGAGCCCTGGCTCCGCGCCCTGGAGACCGCCCTCGGCCGGGCGCTGTTCTCTCGCGAGGATCGCGGTCGCTATCGTCTCAGTTTCGACCGCGACGACCTGACCCGCGCCGACCTCGGCCAGCGCGCCACGGCCATTGCCTCGCTGATTTCCTCCCGCGTGCTGAACCCCAACGAAGGCCGGGACTGGCTCGGCATGGGGCCGCGCGAGGGCGGCGACGAATACGCCAATCCCAACACCGGCAGCAACCAGCCCGGCGCCGCCGCGCCGCAGGGTGTGCAGCCGGTGCGTACCCCTGAAGACGAGAAGCCCTCGACCGATGACGCTTGACGACATCCTGGCGAATGTCGCCGATCAGGATCGCGGCCGCGAGTTCGAACTCGCCGACCCGGTGACGGGCGCGCCGACCGGCATCAAGCTTTGGGTGGTCGGGCCGGACAGCGACACCGCGAACCGGGCGCGCGTGGCGCTCTATGACGAGCTTGCCGAGCTGTCGGATAGCGACGGCAAGGTCTCGGCCGAGAGCCGGGAGAAGGCTCGGCTCAACTGTCTCGCCCGGCACGTCCTGCGTTGGGAAATAGAGGAGAACGGCGAGCCGGTGCCGTTCAATCAGCGCAACCTGATGCGGCTGTTGCGGGTGCCGTGGTGCCAAGCTCAGGTCGACGCCTTCGCCTCCGAACGCGCCGCCCATCGGGGGGATGCCTGATGGATCATCGTGACCTTGAGTTCCGGTTTGCGGTCAGCGAGGCCGGCGAGTTCGAAGGCTATGCCGTGCTGTGGGGGCAAAGGAACCTCCACAACGAAATCTATCTCCCCGGCACGTTCAAGCGCTCGCTGGCCGAGCATCGCGCCAACGGCACCTTTCCGGCGATGCATTGGGCGCACCGATCGGACCGGGTGCCGGGCGTCTGGACCGAGATCAGAGAAGACGCCAAGGGCCTCTATGTCCGGGGCAAGCTCCTGCTCGACACCACCGATGGCAAGGACATCGCGACCATCATTCGCGAGCGGGCCGCCACCGGCCTGTCGATCGGCTTCCGGGCGGCCAAGAGCCTGATGCAGCGCGGCGTTCGCATCATCCGCGATCTGGACCTCGCCGAAATCTCGGTGGTCTCCAATCCGTCCGCCAACCTTGCCCGCATTTCCGCCTATCGCCACGGCCGCCCCGTCGAGGGCGCGGCGGCCTTCGTCGACGCCTGCCGCAAGGCCCGTTGCGCCCTCGTCGTGAAAGGACACTGACCATGGATCGAGACTTCATCCTCGAAACCCGAGACGAACCGGACGATGATCCGCTGGCCGAGGCCACGCGCGCCGTCGACGATCTGCGCACCGGCTTCACCGAGTTCCGCACCAACACCGAGCAGCAGCTCGGCGGGATCGACGAAATCCGCCAGCAGCTCGCCGACCTCGAAACCCGGATGGCGCGGCCGCGCGGCCAGGGCACGCCGGGCACCGACGATGTGCCGATCGAGCGGCGCGCCTTCACCAACTTCCTGCGCGCCGGCCGCGAGGCGATGGAGGCCGAGGAGGTTCGCGCGCTGATCGTCGGCGACGATACGAAGGGAGGATACCTGGCGCCGGCCGAGTTCGTGGCCGAGGTGATCAAGGGCCTCGTCGAGGTCTCGCCGATCCGGCAGGCCGTGCGCGTGGGCTCGACCTCGTCGGGTTCCGTCATCCTGCCGAAGCTCACCGGCCGCCCGACCGCCCATTGGGTGGGCGAGGACGAAGACCGCACCGAGACGACGCAGACCTATGGGCAGCTCGAAATCCCAGTCCACGAGGCGGCCTGCTACGTCGACGTCTCCCAGCGGCTGCTCGAAGACAGCGCCGTCAACGTCGAGAGCGAGGTCTCGACGGAACTCTCGACCGAGTTCGGGCGATTGGAGAGCGCCGCCTTCGTCAACGGCGACGGCGTGAAAAAGCCGCTCGGCATCATGAACTCGGACTTGCCGGAATATCTGAACGGCCATGCGACGGTGATCCAGGCCGATTCCCTGATCACGCTCATGTACGACCTGCCGGCGCAATACCGGAACACCGGATCGTGGCTGATGAACGGCACGACGCTCGGCATCGTGCGCACGCTCAAGGGCGACGACGGCAACTATCTGTGGCAGCCGGCCTATCAGCAGGGACAGCCCTCGATACTGCTCGGCCGCCCGGTGATCGAGGACCCGGAAATGCCGGACATCGCGGCGGATGCCTTCCCGATCCTCTATGGGGCATTCGACCGCGCCTATCGGATCTACGATCGCGTGCAGCTCTCCATCCTGCGCGATCCCTACACCGTGGCCACGAAGGGCCTGGTGCGCTTTCACGCGCGCCGGCGCGTCGGCGGCGGCCCGGTGCTCACCGAGGCCCTGCGCAAGCTCAAGATGGCCACCGCCTAAGGAGAAACGCCCATGCGCGACATCGTGAACAACATCAAGGCCGTGGTGGCCGCCCCTTCGGCGACCCGCTCGGCCTCCTACACCGGCGATCCCGTCGACCTTATCGGCTTCGACAGCGCCGCCCTCGTCGTCAACACAGGTGCGGTCACCGGCTCCGGCGACATGACGGTCGCCCTGCAGGAGAGCGACACCACCACGTCGGGCGATTTTACCGACGTTGCCGCCGACCACCTGCAGGGCGACGGGCTGACCGACCCGCTGGAGGCGAACAGCACGACCAAGATCGGCTATCGCGGTTTCAAGCGGTATCTGCGCGCCGTGCTCACCTTGAACAGCGGCACCAGCGTCTCGACCGGTGCTCTGTTCATCCTGGGCAACGCCCACGACCGGCCGGTGGCGTAAGCCATGCCGTCGCGCACGCCTCGTGCTTGCGGTCTCTGTGGCGGTGTTCACGCCCACGGCGAACGCTGCCCCAAGGCCAAGGCACGGCATGACGAGCGCAAGGCGGTATCGGACAAGAAGCGACCCAACGCGCGAGCCCGCGGCTATGACCGGCAGTGGGAAGAGGCAGCCAGGGCCTTTCTCGCCCTTCCTGAGAACAGGTGGTGCGCCCGGTGCGGCGCGTCGGCCACCGTCGTCATGCACATCAAGAGCATTCGCCGACGGCCCGACCTCCGCATGGTGCGATCCAACTGGCGACCGGGCTGCCATCGCTGCAACGCCATCGAAGCCGCCGACGAGCGGCGCACATCCAAGAGGTAACCATCATGCCTGGACTGCTCTTTGCCACCGCAGGCTCGAAGCTGGAGATCGGCGCCGTACTGGCCTTCGAGGGGACCGATCTCGTCAAGTCGGACTTCGACACCGCTATGGCCGACGCCGTCGAGATCGGCGGCGCCACCAACCTCGGTTCGGCTGGCGACACCTCCAGCCTGATCACGTCAGAGCATATCGCCACCGTGCGCACCCGCAAGATGAAGGGCACGCGCGACGCCGGCTCGATGGAGATCCTTTGCGACTTCGATTACAGCGATCCCGGCCAACTCGCCCTCATCGCGGCCGAGAAGACGCCGTACTCCTACGCCTTCCGCATCACATTCAGCGACGCGCCGTCCGGCGGCACGCCCTCGGAACGCTACTTCGTGGCGCTGATCATGAAGGTCGAGGAGCAGATGAGCGAGGCCAACAACACTGTGAAGCTGGCCACGACGCTGGAGATCGACTCGAACATCGTGCGTGTCAACGCGGCGGAGGCGGCGTGATCGATCAGCCGGGGGTGGTTCCGAACTTTTGGGCCTTCCAAGGGACCGGCGCGGGCAGCAAAACGCGAAAATTCACCGAAACCGCTCTGATTTTGTGAAAGGCGACCATGGCGCTCGATGCAACGGCCCTGCGGGACCATTTGAACGGCGTTCCTGACGACGACGACGCTTTGACGCGCCTTCTCGATGCTGCGACGGCGCATGTGGAAGCGCAGCTCGGCTTCGCGATCGACGACGCAACGGAGTTCCCTGATGGCACGCCAGCGGACGTCGAGCAGGCCGTGCTGATGGTTGCGGCGCACTGGTACGAGAACCGCGAAGCCTCGCTCGTCGGTGTGTCGGCGATGGAAGTCCCCATCGGCGCGGCGGACATCATCGCCAACCACCGGAGCTATACGTATGGCTGACGACGGCGGGCTGTCCAAGCTTCAAAAGCGCTTCGCCGCGATCCCCGAGGACGTGCGAGCGGCGGCGCAGAAGTCGGCATTGAAGCAGGCCGATACAATGGCGGCGACCATGCGCCGGCTCGCGCCTGTGGACAGCGGCGACCTGAAGGAGTCGATCACCGTCACGCCCGCCGGCCAATCGACGCCGCCCTATAGCCAGCCCGGCGGTTCGTCCGTGGTGCCTGAGAATGCGGCGGCGGTCACGGTCGGCGACGATGACGTGCGCTATCCGCATCTCGTCGAATACGGCACCAAGAAGGCGCCGGCGCATCCCTTCTTCTGGCCCGCCGTGAGGTTGCATAACAAGAAGGCCAAGGCCGCCATCAAGAGCGCGATCCGCCGTGCCGTGAAGAAGCGGGGCACGTCATGAGCGCCGCCCTTGCCGTCCAGAAGGCCATTCGGGCACGCCTCGTCGAATCCGTCACAGTGACGGATTTGGTCCCCGCCGCGAACATCCTTGACCGCAACAGCCGCCCGGCGCCGGACCCGAGCATCATCATCGGCGAGGACCAGGAGGTCGACGAGGACCGCATCGCCCGCAACGTGGTGCGCGTCTACAGCACCTTGCACGTCTGGAAGAAGGAAGCCGGCCTGGTCGGCGTGAAAGCCATCGCGGGGGCGATCCGGACAGCAATCAACGGGCGCAAAATTGCGCCGGTTGACGGCTTCCACTTCGGCGACTGCTACGTTTCCTCGACCCGCTTCCTGCGCGACCCCGATGGCGAGACGGCGCATGGCGTGGTGACGATCGAGACCCTTGTGAGCGAGGTGTCCTGATGCGCGCCGGCAAGCTTGATCGCACCATCACCATTCAGAGCTACACGAACACGGTCGACGACTATGGCACGCCCGTCGAGACCTGGACGGACTTCTCGCCACCGGTGCGAGCCCAGATCGTGCAGCAATCCACCGACGAATTCCTGGCCTCCTACGGCGAGAGCGACAACTTCGCCGTGGTGTTCCGCATCCGCTGGCTGTCCGGTGTCACCACGGATCACCGTGTCGTCTATGACGGCAAGAACCTCAACATTCGCGAGACGAAGGAGATCGGCCGTCGCAAGGGCCTGGAGCTGCGCTGCGAAGAGGTGCGAAGCTGATGGCGCGCGGACGGAAGGCAGAGCTGAAGGCGGTCGACGGTGGCCTTGCTGGCGTGCCTCATGCGCCGGAGACGATACCGGCCTCGCTTCGTGGCGAGTGGGACGCGATTGCGGCCGACATGGTCGCGCGCAAGATCCTGACCACGCCGGCGCTCGGCCTTCTCGAAACCTACCTGATCGCTCGCTGGACCGTGCAGGAGGCACAGAAGACCATTGCCGAGCATGGCGTGCTGGTGAAGGCCGGCCATGGTCAGGTGAAGCCGAACCCGGCTTCCGGGCTCCTGTCGAAGGCGCTGGAGAGCGTCGCGCGTCTCGGAGCAGAGTTGGGTATCACGCCGGCCGCGCGTTCCAAGGGGCAATTCCAGGCCAAGGGAGGGCAAGCCGATGAAGGCGCGCCGGCCGACCTGGATATTTGACGGGAGCGAAATCGAAGACCCGTTCGGCCATGGTGAGCGGGCCGTCGACTTCCTGAAGCGTCTCCACCATCCGAAGAGCGAATCGAGCGCCTTCGAGCTGCCGCGCTTCTGGGAACGGATCGTCCGGCGCATCTACGGCCCGAGCTTTCCCGATGGGCGCCGGCAGGTGCAAACCGTCTTCGCGCTCCTGCCGCGTGGCGCCCGCAAGACCACGCTCGGCGCCGGCTTGGCGCTGCTCCATACAGTCGGATACCAGCGCCAGCCGAACGGCCAGGCCATGGTCGCGGCCTCGGCCGAGGAGGATGCCCGGATCGCCTATGACGAGGCGGTCGGCATCGTGAAGGAAACGCCGTGGCTCGACGGCAAGATGAAACTGAACGAGTCGACCTTCGCGCTTGCGCATCCGCGGTCGGGCGCGTGGTTCCGGGCTCTGGCATCGACCGGCAAGGGCAAGCTCGGCAAGACGCCGAACTTCGTGCTGGCCGACGAGCTGATCGCCTGGGAAGGCCAGAACGCCCGCAAGATGTGGCAGGCCCTGCGTACCGGTCTGTCCAAGGCCAAGGGCTCGCTTCTGGTGATCATCACTCAGGCTGGACGCGGACAGGAGAATCTTGCGGCCGATCTGCTCGGCTACGCCCGCAGGGTGCAGAGCGGCGACGTCATCGATCCGGGCTTTCTGCCGATCCTGTTCGAAACCGATCCGGCCGAGGAATCGAAATGGTCGGGCGACGGCGTCGAGGAGTTCGACGGCTGGCAGGACGAACGGCTCTGGCACTTCGTCAATCCCGGCCTCGACCTCGGCTATCCCGATCTCGACAACCTGCGCCAGTATGCCAGGGAGGGACGCGAGCGCCCGGCCGACCGTGACGCCTTCCGGCAGTTCCACCTCAACACGTGGAGCGACTCCAGCGCCTCGCCCTTCGTCGAGATGTCGGTCTATGACCAGGGTGCCGGCGAAGTCGATCTCGACGACAAGGAGGCTTCGCAGGAACCGTGCTGGCTCGGCGTGGACCTGTCCAGCAACACCGACCTGACGGCCGTGGTGGCGGCCTGGGGCAACCCTGACGACGGCTATGACGTCTGGCCTTGGTTCTTTTGCCCCGCCGACAATCTCCAGCGCCGCGCCGATCGTGACGATGTGCCTTATCCGCGCTGGGCCGAGGAAGGGCTGATCATCCCGACGGAGGGCAACATCGTCGATTTCCGATCCGTCGAGGATCACATTCGCGAGCTGTGCGCCCGGTTCAACGTGGCCGAGATCGCCTTCGACCCGCACCTTGCCAGAGTGATGATGGCGAACCTTGCCGAGGACGGATTCCCCGCCGTCGAGATGCGCCAGGGTTGGGTCACCATGGCGCCGGCGAACAAGGAGCTGGAGCGCACCATCGTCGGACGGAAGTTCCGGCACGGCGGGCACCCGATCCTGCGATGGCACTTCGACAACATCGCTGTCGAGAAGGACAAGGCCGGGAACATCTCTTTTCACAAGGGCAAGAGTCGGGACCGCATCGACGGTTCGGTGGCGTGCGCCATGGCGGTCGGACGGGCGATGGCGGGCGAAAGCAACCGGTCAAGCTACGACGACGCCGACGACGATATCGATAGCTGGGCCTACGCATAGGTGAACCATGGCAGAGACTGAAAACGAACAGCTTTTCGTTCTCGTCGAGGCGAGAATCAAGGACCTCGAAAGGAACATGGCCAAGGCCAGCGCCACCACCGGGCGCGAGTTCGGCAAGATGCGCCGGTCGAGCAAGAGCGCGACCGCGGCCATGGAACGCGACATGGCCCGGTCGACCGCCCGCATCAACCAGGCGCTGGCGTCGGTCTCTGGCCGGATCGGGGCACTCAGCAGTGCGACCGGGACGGCGGCGTTTGCCGGCCTGAAAACAGGGGCACTCGCCACCCTGGCGCCAATCCTCGGCGTGTCGGCCGCGATCGGCAAGGCCAAGGAGGCAATGTCGGATTTCGACAAGATCGCGAAGACGGCCAAGGCGGCGGGGCTCGACGGCGAGTTCTATCAAGAATTCGCGTTCGGCGCCGGTCTCGCTGGCGTCTCGGTCGGTGAACTCGACAGCGCCTTGCTACTGTTCATCAAGAACAGTGCGCAGGCCGCGAACAATCAGGGCGAGCTCTATTCTAAGCTCAAAGCCAGCAACCCAGAGCTTTTGAAGGCGATCCAGAACGCCGGCAGTCAGCAAGAGCGGCTTCGGTTGCTGGCCGACGCTATCGACAAGGCCAAGTCGTCGACCGAAAAGGCGAACATCGCCACGGCCGCGTTCGGCCGCAACGGCGCCAAGATGGTCAATGTGTTCGATGGCGGCTCGGCGGCGATGGACCGCACGGCGGCGCGGGCGCGCGAGCTCGGCCTCGTCGTCGACAACGACCTTCTCGCCCGGGCCGAAGATCTCAACGACGAGTTCTCCATCGCCTCCCAGGTGCTCGACCTCCAGTTCAAGCAGGTGTTGATCAACCTGATGCCGTATATCACCGACACGGCGACGGCGGCGGGCGAGCTCGCCAAGGCGATCAATTCCATCACGACCGCCATCGGCAACCTGCCGAGCACCGATATCAGCGGCTGGATACGCAGCAAGGCCGCCGCGCTCGGCATTCCCGATCTGTCGCAGACCGCCTTCGCCAAGGCCATCGGCGCCAAGTCTCTCGGCGAGGCGCGGATCGGCGCCCAATTCTCGGCGACGTCCGGCAGCGGCAGCGGCAACGACGCCCAGGACGAAGCGATCCGCCGGGCCCTGGGTGTCGAGAGCGGCGAGACCACGGCGCTGCCGGCCGTCACCGTCACGGCGCCCCGATCGGCGAGCGCGACACCGGCCTCGCGTGCACGATCGGCGGTCGGGCGGGGCGAGGCCGCGCTCAACGACTACCAGCGCGAGATCGAATCCATCAAGGAGCGGACCGCCGCTCTCCAGACTGAGACGGCGGCGCAGGCCCAGCTCGATCCCCTGGCCGACGACTACGCCACCGCCCTGGAGAAGGTGAGGACGAAGCAGGAGTTGCTCAACGCGGCGCACCAGGCCGGCATCGAGATCACGCCCGACGTGGCCGCGAACATCGAAAAGCTCGCCGACGCCTACGCGACAGCTTCCACGGCGGCTGACAAGCTGGACGAAAGCCAGCAGAAGGCCCAGCAGTCCGCTGAGGAGATGGCCGGATTCGAGAAGGACACGTTGAAAGGTTTCATCACCGACCTCGAAAACGGATCGAGCGCCGGCGAGGCGTTCGCCAACGCGCTTCAGAAGATCGCCGACAAGATGCTCGACTCGGCGCTCGACAGTCTGTTCGCATCATCGGGCTCCAGCGCGGCGAGCGGGGCTTCCGGGACTGGTCTGACTTCGACCATCGGAACGCTGCTCTCCTCGTTTCTCGGCTTCGACAGCGGCGGCTACACCGGGAGCGGGGGCAAGCACCAGCCCGCCGGCATCGTCCACAAAGGTGAATATGTAATTGACGCTGACACGACAAAACGCATTGGCGTGGGCAACCTCGATGCCTTGCGCGGCTATGCCAGTGGCGGCTTTGTTGGCGAGCCGGTCCGGGCGGCGTCCGCGTCCAGCGGCGGTTCCGGTTCATCGTCCAAGGAATCGCAAAAGGCGCAGAAGGTCGACCTCAACGTCAACGTCGCGGGCGCGAACGGCGACAAGCAAATCGAGGCCATGGTGAAACAGGGCGTCCAGGCCGGACTGGCGCAGTATGACGGCCACCTCGGCAAGACCATCGGCCATAAGCTCGCGAACTACCAGTCGAGGAATTGATCGAGATGAGCGCGCAAGAAAGGCTCGATCGTCGGATGGTTGCGGCTGTAACCAGCGCAAGGCCATGGGTTCCCGAGGCCGGCCGTCTGCTGTGGGCGTGGTTCGGCGAACTGCACGCGGCCCGCAGCTACGGCTTGGCCGGGCCGAACCCGATCGGCCATCTTGAGATCGAGGCCTGGGCGCGGCTCAAGCGTGTGCCCCTCCAGCCGCGCCACGTCGCCACCCTGCGCAAGATGGATGCGGCCTGGATCGAGGCGGCGCGCAAGCGGAGCGGCCAAGGAGCGCCCGCCGCCGCCCGCACCACCGATCAGAAGATCAATCCCAACGCTTTCGACGCGGTTTTTGGATAATGGGGAAAAAGCTCAAAAATGTCCGATATGAAGCCTATAGGGACATGCACCTGTGGGATCAGAACGATCGCGCAAGGCGCTCCGGCCGGATCACGCTTGCCGGCGGCAGCGTGCCACCACCGAAGGCATCCATTCTAAAAGGCGAGAAGCGCAAGCACGTCGTCTCCAAGATGATGGACTTGATGCGCGATTGGCGCGACAGCCCCTTCGAGAATGAAGGACCGGTCATCGCCGGTTTTCGCAGCTCTCTTTGCCTGGAGGGGAACCCATGGGCCGCATCCGATCGCGAGGCCGGGCATGTCGTTGCCGAGGCCCTGCGCTTGCTGGGCGCCAAACGGCCGACCTGGGCCGAGGGGCAGCCGGAATATAACGGCGAATTCGACTATTGCGCATGGTGCGGCGGCGCCCTCGATGAGGACGACAGGGCGAGCCGCCGGCGCTTCTGTTCTGCCGAATGCGCGCGGGTCTATACCCATCATCGAAACGGCGCCAACATGGAGCACGACGGCGGCGCTCTGCTCTCGGCCTATCGGCTCGTTGCGAAGGAAAAGGCGGCACCGAGGCCGTGCCGCTACTGCAGAACGATGTTCAAGCACTATCGGAAGGATGCGGAGTTCTGTTCGGCATCCTGTGCACAACGCTTCTCGCGCGGCGATCGGGTTCGACAGGACATCACGTGCGAATGGTGCGGCACGGCCACGAAGCCGAGCAGCCGCGGGCAGAAATTTTGCTCGATCACCTGCCGAACGGCGGCGCACTACGAGGCCGAACGTATTCGGCTCGGGGCGGAAATCGGGCGTTGCGCCAACTGCGATGCATCCTTCACGCCATCGGCCAAGGGCGAGATATTCTGCTCCGAACGGTGCCGAAAGCGACATGCAGGGCGTGCCTATTGGCAGAGGAAGAAGGAGGAATCGCAGCCTCTTAACCTGACTTGCGAGGCATGCGCCGAGACCGTCGGAACCTCCGAAGCCGGCAAGATTCGGCACATGGCGCCGCGGACGTTCGATTTCATGCTCGTGCAGCAGGGCGCCAGGATCACCGGAGAGGCGAGGCTGGCGGCTTAGCCTCGCACACGTGCGTCCTCCGAAGGTTGCTCAGAGCGGCCTTCGAAAGGCTCGACGGCGGCATCCTCAAGGAGCATGTGTTCCGGGTGATGTGACCGTCTCCACGAAGTTGCGGAGACGTCGTCTGCCGCCCGCCCGCGCGAGGCGCGACGTCGAGCGATACGAGTTCATTTGGGCCGCTCAACGGTAGGTTCTGATCACGCTAGACGAAATCTCGACGTAAAGCCGTCTCGCGGCTTTGGCCTTGCTGATAGTCCACTCGTGCTCAATGAGGCTCATAGCCTGCTCCAGCCTTAGGGCTGCTTGCGGTTCAGTGCAGGAGAACTTGATCAGACTCAGCTTCTTGAACCGTCCGTTCCCCACCCCGTGGCGTTTTGCGATCTGCTTCATATCGGCATCGATAGCTACGAGAATAGCGTCGTTCGCTTCCGCCGCCGCGCAAACCAGCAGATCGGGAGACCCTTTGGCGATCGCATCTCGAAGATAGATCACGGTGTGTCCGTGTTTCGCAAACATACGGCCAACAGAATCAGGTACGCCCTCATCAAGGAATACGCGAAGTGTAGCCGTCCTCCCTTTCAAGCGGCTTGACCATATTCCATCGCAGCACGAACATCGGCCTCTGTAAGAGTGGGATACTCAGCGAGGATTTGCTCGACGTTGTAGCCTTCGTCGACGAACGCTCTGATGCTTGCGACGGGGATGCGAGTCCCAGCGAGAACGGCCCTGTTGTGAGCGACGCCCTTGCGGCGATCGATGCGCCCAATTTGTAGAGGGTCTCTCCTCCAAAGTTGATTCACGTTTTCACGCATGTTGGCGCGCACGATCTCCAGCGGAATTTTCAGCACGCCCTGGCCACTGACGACTTCTTCGCGGCGCTCGCTGTCCGGGTTATCGAAAATCACCTTCCGCTTCAGGACGTAAAGGGTCGTCCTAGCCCAGACATCGTCGCCGAGATGCGCCAGCTTTTTCTTCACTTCTCGCAGGTGGGGCAGCGAAACTCGAGCATCGTTGCGCAGGGCATTGAGAACCTGCAGACAAATCAGATCGCGAAATGTGTAAAGGCGGCTGTAGGGAAAGCGCCGATCGTCCTCAGCCAGACTAGGAACAAAAAACCCGGTCCGGTCCCAGTAGCGAAGCTGTCGCTTGCTTACCCCGGTCAGCCGTTCGACGTGATCCTCGGAGAAGGCCGAGACCACCACCTTCGAATCTGGTTTCACCATAGATCCCTCATGTCGGACGATGCCGCTATTTCTGCACGAATGCAATGCAGAACGTTTGGCTCCGTCCGTCGAATGCAAGCCCCCTCGCGGTCCGCGATATTATCAGCTGCGATGGGACGTGTCGCGCCCTATGCCGGGCATGAAGTATCAAGTGCCGGACAAGCGAGGATAGCGCGCGGCTTCATGAGCGTCGCCATCCGGCCAGCAGAAAACCGCAACGCCTATGTCGGCCATGTCAGTTCCTCCAACGCTCTGCCGGCCATTCTAGCCGTTGTCCGATGGCCGGGATGAAGTCGGTGTCAGAGGTGTGCCGCTTCCGTCTGGACGCACGTTTTCTGCGCCAAGCCTTCCGGTGATTCCCAAAAGAGGTGTTGGATTTCGACCACCCTCAAACGGTGATGCATGTTCATCGTCTGATGGTGCAAAAGGTCTCCTTTGGAGATTGCCGAGAAAGGCTTCTCGCTTTGGATGGAGAATGCGACCGTATCCGCACCTCCAGGCTCATAGACCTCCAGAATGTACTTTGCCATCCGCTCCCCCTATGTCGCATTCCATGTCGCGTGGAGCTGCCGAGTGTCGCAGGAAACCCCTGAAAATCAAGGGAACTCAGTTGCAACATGATGCGACATGAAATCAGACATTAAGGCGCAAGCGTCACCGTTAAACATCTGATTTTCTTGAGGAAACTGGTGGTAGCGGAGGAGGGACTTGAACCCCCGACACGCGGATTATGATTCCGCTGCTCTAACCAACTGAGCTACTCCGCCACAGGCGGCGCCGAAGCGCCATCAGGCGTCGCGGATATAGATGGGCGCCACCGGCGCTGTCAAGGCAAGTGGCGCCGCCAAAGACCGTTCTCTGGACTGCCGGACCGCCGGAGCTTTTGCGGTCGTCAAAGTCTCCGCCGTCGCAGGCCGACGTGAGCCGTCCACGGGCATCGTCGACCGCCGATGCCGGTGCCTGCTTGGACGCTTGCGCTGCCCGACCGATCGTCCGGCATGTCGATCGTCGGCGGGCTGCTCCTGCCGTCAGCCGCCGGCAAGCAAGGACGCGGCCTCCTCCTCGCCGAAGGCCGCCGGCCGGTGGCAACGCTGCGCGATCTCGACGCGCTTGCCCGAGAGCGCCGCTTCGAGCGTGCCCATCATCACGGCGAGGACATGCAGGCCAAGGTCGCCATTCGCCCGGTGCGGCCGCCCCTCATCGATGGCTCGCGCCATCTCGGCCAGGCCGAGCCCGCGATAATTGGCGTTGACGGGCTCGGCATGCGGCCAGTTCGGCCGACCGAAGACCCGATCGACGGTGGTCCACGTCTCCCACTCGCCACGCCCGATCGCCGTCGCCAGTTCGCCGCCGAACCAGTTTGGGTCCGGCACGCGCATCGAGCCTTCCGTGCCGTGCAGTTCCATCGGGCTGAGACCATGCCGCCAGACATCCCAACTCGCCAGGAACGTCACCTGGGCGCCGGCATCGAACTGAAGCAGAGCCTCGACGGTCGTCAGCGTCTCGACCTTGATCTCCTGGCCCTTCAGCGGCGAGCCCTCGGTCGTGGCCGTCCGGGACTCGAAGCCGATCATGCCGCTGGCCTGCACGGAAGCGACGGGCCCCAGCAGGGTGACGAGTGTCGTCAGATAATAGGGTCCGATGTCGAGCACCGGGCCGCCGCCCGGCTTGAAGAAGAAGGTCGGGTCCGGATGCCAGTGCTCCATCCCGTGCGACAGCACCGACGCGACCCCGAGCAGCGGCTTGCCGATGGCGCCGTCATCGATCCGCCGCCGCGCCTCCTGGATCGACGCCCCGAGCACGGTGTCCGGCGCGGCGCCAACCCGCAGACCCTTGGCGTAGGCCGATTCCAGGATCGCCAAGCCGTCGACGACCGAGGTCGCCAGCGGCTTTTCGGTATAGACATGCTTGCCGTTGTCCAAGGCTGCCAGCGAAACCTCGGCGTGCGCCGCCGGCACCGTCAGATTGAGCACGACGTCGACGTCCTCGCTCTTGAGCAACGCCTCGACGCTGCGCGCCTCGATGCCGTATTTCTCGGCCTGGGCCTGGGCCGCCGAGGGCCGCAGGTCGGCACAGGCGGTAAAGGCGAAGTCGCGGAACAGCGCGGCATTCAAAAGATAGTTGTCGGAGATGTTGCCACAACCGACGAGTCCGATTCGGACGACCATAACGCTCCCTTCCCCGCATCAGCCGGCCAAGCCAGCGAGTGCCTTCATCTTCGCCGCGCTGACCCGGGCGAAGCGCACGGCGTCGGACGGCTTGTCGTGCTCCGCGATCATCAGCGAAGCGCCGGCCTCGACCGCGAGCGGCCAGAGAGTGTCCCAGTCCACGACGCCGCTGCCGACGTCGGCCCAGCCGTCTTCGTCCGTTTTTTCGCCGACGGGCGCGATGTCCTTCACATGGGCGGCCACGACACGACCGGCATAGCGCTTCAGCCACGCGGCCGGATCGGTGCCGGCGCGCACCACCCATGCGATGTCCGCCTCCCAGGACAACGCGGTGCCCAGGAGGTGCTCGATCGGATAGGAGCCATCGGGCAGCGCGATGAATTCGAAATCGTGATTATGCCAGGCGGTGCGTAGGCCCTCCTGGCCGAACGTCGTCTTGACCTTGACCAGCCGCTCGCCGAGCGCCTGCCACCCGGCACGGTCGGACGGCCGCTGTTCGGCCGGCAGATAGGGGATGACGACGGTTTCCATGTCGAGCGCGCGGCAGATCTCGACGATGCGGCCGGGATTTTCCTCCGCCAGATCGAGAGCGAAATGGCCGCTCTTGGCGCTCAGCCCATGCCGATCGAGCAGCTGGCGAAAGCCGGCCGTGTCGTCGTGGTTGGCACCGAACGTCTCGACATTCGTGAAACCCTCCGCGGCGAGCAAAGCCAGCACGTCGTCGAAGGGCGGAAAGTTACGGGCCGAATAAAGCTGGAACGAAAGCGGATGAGACAAGGCCATGACGGGTGTCCTCAACAAACAGGCGACGTCGGTCGCCGGGGCATCGCGGATGGCGAACTGTCACCCGCGAAAAGCATGCGAAGTCGGCCGATGCGCTGCCGAGCTGGGCCTGCCGGGCGGCAGCCCTCTCTACCGGCGGTCGGGCAAATGTGCATCGCGCCGGCCTGCGCGTCCGATTCCGGTCGGCGCGGCAGCGGTCGCGACGTCGACCCGCGCCACGCCGAGCAATGGACGGAGAGACGCGCATGAGCCGAACGCGTTCTCCCTACCGATTGGCCGTACTGCAGCGGGACGCCCGAAGCCGGCAAGAGCTCCCGGCGTCCCGCTCTACAGACGAAGCTCCGATTTCGCGTCGAACAGCGACGCGCGAGCCGGATCGAAGCTGAACTCGATGACCTCGCCGGCGCGAACCCGCGACTCGCCATCGGCGCGGATGGTCAGCGTCCGGCCGGCGAACGTGGTCCAGATGATGGTGTCGGCCCCCATCGGCTCGACGATGTGGACCGGGCCCGAACCGGCGACATGGCCGTCCGGTGCCGGCCCGAGCGACACGTGTTCCGGGCGGACGCCGAAAATCGCACGCTTGCCCGGTCCGGCCTCGGCGCTGAAAGGGTAGCGCGCCAGATCGATCGTTGCACCGTCCAGCCGAATGACGGGGCGTCCGGCGTCGGCGGCAATCTCGCCTTCGAAAAAGTTCATGGCCGGAGAGCCGATGAAGCCGGCGACGAACAGATTGACCGGTGCGCGGTAGATCTCCTGCGGCGGACCGAGCTGCTGGATGACTCCGCCGCGCATGATGGCGATCCGGTCGGCGAGCGTCATCGCCTCGACCTGGTCGTGCGTGACGTAGATCATCGTGTTGCCAAGCCGCTGATGCAGTTTCTTCACCTCTACCCGCAACTCGTTGCGAAGCTTGGCGTCCAGATTGGAGAGCGGCTCGTCGAACAGGAACACGTCGACATTGCGCACCAGCGCGCGGCCGATCGCGACGCGCTGGCGCTGGCCGCCCGAGAGCTCGGCCGGGCGGCGCTTCAGGAGCTCCTCCAGCTGCAGCATCGCGGCCGCCTTCTTGACACGCGTCTCCACCTCAGCCTTCGGCACGCCGGAGATCTTCAGCCCGAAGGAGAGGTTCTGGTAGACCGACATGCGCGGATAGAGCGCGTAGGACTGGAACACCATGCCGATGCCACGGTCCTTGGGCTCGGCCCAGGTGACGTTCTTGCCCTCGATCCAGATCTCGCCGTCGGCGATGTCGATCAGGCCGGCAATGGCGTTGAGCAGGGTGGACTTGCCGCAGCCGGACGGGCCGAGCAGCACCAGGAATTCGCCCCGGCCGATGTCGAGGTTGAGCCCGTCGATGACCCGATGGGAGGCGAAGGCGATGGCGAGATCGCGCACCGAGACCGCGAGTTCCGAACCGGCCGGCGTGGCCGGTGCGGCAGGCTGTGCGGCGGGTGTTGCGATCGTTGTCTCTTCGGTCATCCCTTGACGGCTCCCGCTGCGATGCCGCGGACGAACCAGCGGCCGGATATGAAATAGACGATCAGCGGCACGGCGGCGGTCAGGATGGTCGCGGCCATGTTCATGTTGTAGGCGCGCTCGCCGAAGGTGGTGTTCACCACGTTGTTGAGCTGGACCGTCATCGGCAGGTTGTCCCGGCCCGCGAACACCAAGCCGAGAATGAAGTCGTTCCAGATGCCGGTGATCTGGAGGATCACCGCCACGATGATGATCGGCGTGGACATCGGCAGGATCACGTAGATCAGGATGCGCCAAAAGCCGCCGCCGTCGACGCGCGCAGCATTGAACAACTCCTGCGGCAGCCCCGAATAGAAGTTGCGGAACAGAAGCGTCATCAGCGGCAGGCCGAAGATGACGTGGATGGTGACGATGCAGGCCAGCGAATTGTAGATGCCGAGCAGCGAGAAGCCGCGCACCATCGGATAGATGAAGATCTGATAGGGCAGGAAGGCGCCGAGCAGCAGAACGGCGAACAGAACGTTCGCCCCCCTCACCCGCCAGAAGGACAAGGCGTAGCCGACGATGGCGCCGGCGGCGATCGACAGCACGACGCTCGGGACGAGGATCTTGACCGAGTTCCAGAAGCCGATCCGGATGCCGTCGCAGGACAATCCCGTGCAGGCCGTCGACCACGCCGCGACCCAGGCCGAAAAATCGAGATGCTGCGGCAGGGCGAAGATCGATCCGGTCCGGATCTCGTCCATCGACTTGAGCGAGGTCAGCACCATGACGACCGCCGGCAGCAGGAAGAACGCGGCGGCGATCACGATGAAGGCGTATAGCCCGATGCGGCCGGCGGTGACCTGTCGCGGGCGGGGCCCCCGCTCCTTGCTTGGCGGATAGCTTGGAGACTGGCCGGCGACGGCCATGGCGGCGGCCGGCATAGCGGTTCTGCTCATGCCGTCCTCCCTCGCTCACGGCGGAAATATTCGGAATAGAGCCACGGCATCAGGATCGCGGCGACGGTGATCAGCATGACGGTCGCCGCCGCCGTGGCCAGGGCGATGTTCTGCCGGGTGAACAGATTGTCCATGATGAACTTGGCAGGCACCTCGCTGGCGATGCCCGGGCCGCCGCTGGTCAGCGCCACCACCAGATCGTAGGCCTTCACCACGCCGATCGACAGCAGCACGATCGCGGTGATGATGATCGGTCGGAGCATGGGCACGATGATGAAGAGATAGACCCGCCAGGCGGGAATGCCCTCGATTCGGGTCGCCTTCCAGAGGTCGCTGTCGATGCCGCGCAGACCGGCCAGCATCAGGGCCATGACCAGGCCGGACGCCTGCCAGATCCCGGCAATGACGACGGCGTAGATCGCCATGTCGCGATCCACGATCCAGTCGAACCGGAACGCCTCGAAGCCCCAAGCCTGTATCGTCTTCTGGATGCCGAGCGTCGGGTTCATCAACCATTGCCAGATCAGGCCGGTCACGATGAAAGACATCGCATAAGGGTAGAGAAAGATCGTGCGCAGCGTGTTCTCGAAGCGCACGTGCTGATCGAGCGCGACGGCGAGAACGAAGCCGATCACCAGGCAGCCCAGGATGAACAGGACGCCGAAGATTGCCATGTTCTCCAGGGAAACCAGCCACCGCGAGCTGGAAAAGAGCCGCCTATACTGGCTGAGGCCGACAAAGTCGTTGACCGGCAGCAGCTTGGAGGAAGTGAGAGAAATCTGCACGGTCCATGCCATCGTGCCGATATAGGCGGCAAAAACCAGCAACCAGGCGGGCCAAAGCACCACCGTGGCCATGCGCAGACGCGGTCGGCGCGCCGTCATGAAGAACCTCGTGGCTCATGCGAGGGGGTGGCCGGGCGCTGACCCGGCCACGGGCGTCGGGCGAACGGTCAGTCTTCGAGTTCGAAGGCGTCCACGAAGCCGTCGATGAAATCGTCGCTCGTCGCCGACGGATTGTGCCAGTACTGGGTGATCACGTCGTCGAGCGAGCCGAGCAGGCTGGCGCTGATGATGATGTCGATCACCGGCACCTGCTTGGCGGAGTCCTTGAGCATGGTCATGCCCTTTTGCGCGCAGGCATTGAACTCGCTGGTGTCGACGTCGTTGCGGATCGGCATCGAACCCTTGGCGAGATTGAACTTCACCTGCGTGACCGGCTCGATCATCGTGTTGGCCAGAAGATTCTGTGCCTCGACCTGGGCCTGGTCGTCGGTCTTGGGGAAGACGAAGACATCGCCGCCGACGATCAGTTTCTCGTCGGCCAGACCGACGGTGCAGCCATAGTCCTTCTCGGCTTCCTCGCCGGCGGCGCGAAATTCGCCGATGGCCCAGTCGCCCATCTGCTGGAACGCGGCCTTGTCGGTGATGACGAGGTTGGTCGCGTCGTTCCAGTTGCGCCCCGGCGAGCCTTCATCGACGAAAGGCCGCAATGCGCCGAACGTCTCCACGACCTTGCGGAACTCGTCGGAACGGACGGCGTCCACGTCCTTGTCCTTGAGAACCTTCATGTAGAGGTCCTCGCCGCCCTGATCGAGCAGGATGGTGTCGAACAGCAGGCGTTCCTGCCAGGGCTGGCCGCCGAGGGCCATCGGAATGAAACCGGCGTCCTGGATCTTCTGCAGCGCCGGCACGATGTCGTCCCAGCTCCTGGGAAGCTCGGATACGCCGGCCTGTTCCAGCACGGGCTTGGAATAGAAGATCCAGTTCTGGCCATGGACGTTGACGGGAAGAGCATAGAGGTCGCCGTCCCGGCTCGCCGCGTCGTAGAGGAACGGCGGCATGACGTCCTTCCATCCTCCCTCTTCAGCGAGATCGGTGATCGGACGCAGCAACCCTTGCGCGACCAGATCGTCGAACTGCTTGCCGGTGTTGAACTGGGCCGCCGTGGGCGGGTTGCCGCCGACCATCCGGTTGATGGCGGCAGCGCGCGAATTCTCGCCTTGTGCCGTGGCCGTGTCGACCCATTTGCCGCCCGCCGCATCGTAGGCGTTGGCAAATTCCTTGATGGCCATGGCCTCGCCGCCCGAGGTCCACCAGTGCATGACCTCGGCCGTCGGCTTGTCCTGCGCCAGAGCAGGCAGCGCCAGGGCTGAAAGGGCGGCTCCAGCAAGGGCTGCCGCGACGAATGGCTTCATGATCGTCCTCCCAGTTGATCGTGACCAGATCGATGAAATCGATTACATAATGCTACCCGAGATGGAAATCGGTGACAACATGGAAAATAAGCCACCCCCACGACCCCCGAACGGCACGATGCGGCGACGAGGCCCGCGGATCAGCGATGTCGCCCGTGTCGCGGGCGTTTCCGTTGCGACCGTCAGCCGCGTCTTTTCGGCTCCGGAAAAGCTGCGCAAGGAGACCCGCGAGCGAGTGCGGGCCGCCATCGAGCAATTGGGCTACACGCCCAACACGATCGCGCGGCAGCTGCGCGGCGGCGGCTCGAAGATGGTGCTGGTCGTGGTGCCCCGCCGCAGCAATCCGCCGTTCTTTTCCGAGGTGCTGCACGGCATCGACGTAACGCTCGCCGAAGCCGGCTACGTGTTGATCATCGGCTACGTCGAAGGCCTCGACAGCGGCGCCCGTCTGATCGAACTGGCGTCCTCCGGCCATATCGCGGGAATTCTGATCACCGCCGGTCTGCTGCCGGAGGTCAATGGACGATCGATTCTCCAAGGGGGCTTGCCGGCGGTCGCGGTCTGCGCCGATCTCGGCATCCCCGGCATGCCGGCGGTGCTGATCGACGACGAGGCCGCGGGGCGCGCCCAGGTACGCCATCTGCTCGAACTGGGCCACCGCCGGATCTTCTATCTCACGGGTCCGACCGGCAACTACAACGAGGTCGAGCGCCATCGCGGCATCGTCGGGGCTCTTGCCGAGGCTGGGCTTCCGGCCGATTCCTTGGTGGAATTTCCCGGCGGTTACGTCTTCGAGGAAGGACACGTCGCCGCCCAGGCCTATCTGGCCATGGATGCCCGCCCGTCCGCGGTGATCTGCAGCAACGACGAGACAGCGCTCGCGTTCATGAAGTCGGTGCGCTCGGCGGGGCTGCGCATCCCAGAGGATCTGTCACTCATGGGGTTCGACGGAATCGAGTTTGCCGAGTATTGCGAACCCGCGCTGACCACCATTGCCCAGCCGCGTTTCGAACTCGGGCGGACGGGCGCGCAATTGCTGATCGACATGATCGCCGGCGCCGACCCGACGACTGTGCTCGGCGGCGCAAGCCGTATCACCATGCGGGCTGATCTGCGAGCGCGGGCAAGCACGGCGCCGCCGCCTCCATCATGAAGGGGGCGGCTCCCATTCCGTTTCCGCCGCGTGCCGAGAGAACCGCCGGATGCCAAGCTTTTCCAGGTGGTCGAGGATGAGACGTGCGGCCTCTTCCGGACCGGGATCGACGATCACGCCTGCGCCGTCTTCCGATGCCGCGCCGGCCCGGCGCATCAGCTTGGGCCGGGCGCGATGCGGACGCTCTTCGAAGGATGTGGGCGGCGGGACGATCGACACGCCGTCCTTGCGGCACAGAACGCCACGCCGTGCCCGGGCAAACGCATAGGGCATCGGCGCGGGCGCCAGAGGATGCATGGTGACGAGCGCCGGCAGGCGCATGGTCACGCGGCGCTTGGCGCCTTTGGGCAGCGCCTGATCGAAACGCATCGCTCCAGGCTCGTTCGCGGGACCCGACGCCACGACGTCGGCCAGGATCGGCAAGCCCAGCGCGTCCGCCAAGGCATAGGGCAGCAGTCCGGTATCCTCGCCACCCTGGCCTCGTCGGCCTGCGAAGATGAGATCGGGCCGGACGTCACGGAGATGGGCAGCGAGCGCCGGCACGGGATCGGCGTCGGCGGCGATCGCCAGCCAGTCGATCCGTTCCAGGCCGTGCCCGAGCGCATCGGCAACGCCCGTCGTCCCTGCGCCGGCATGAAGACCACTCGTCTGGCCCTTGATGCCCGCGGCGAGCGCGATCGCCTGTGCTTCCAGGCGCGGCAGCACGGGCTTGCCGCTTACCGGATGGCGTCCGGCGGACAGAAGCACGACCGCTTTCATTTGCCCTCCTCCAGCAGTCGCAAGAGAGCAGGCATGACCTCTTGCGCGTCCTGGATGATGGCGAGGCTCGCGCGTTCGACCATCGCGGCATGCAGGTCGGTGTTGACCGCAATCACGTGCTCGCATCCGGCGATGCCCTGAAGGTGCTGCGGCGCGCCGGCGATGCCGAGGGCGAAATAGCAATCGGCCGAGAGCACGGTTCCAGACGCGCCGACCTGAGCCTCGCGCGGCATCAGCCCGGCATCGCACACCACGCGGCTCGCGCCCGGCGTCGCCTGCAGCGCCCTCGCCAGTGCGGCAAAACTCTCGAAGTCGGTCACGCCGTTGCCGGCAGAGACGACGAAGTCGGCCTCGGCCAGCGACATCGTCGCCGGATCGCCGGGAACGATCTCGCTGGACAGGATGGCTCCATTCTCGGCCTCGACCCTTATCGAGCTTTCCAGGGCGCGCGCCTCGCAAGGCAGGCCCTCATATCCGGCGACGCGATCCTCTCCGATGCTCATCAGGCGCGGCGGCGCGCCCGCCTGCTCGCACCGGCCGCCCGCACAGGCGCGGACCGCCTGGCGGACCGTCAGATGTTCCACATCGGTCAGGATCGGCTCTTTCAGCCGCACCGAGAGCCGCCGGGCAAGATCGGCGCTCTGCCCGTCTTCCGCCAGAAGAACATGACGCGGTTTCAAGGTCTCGATCAAAGCGGCGAGCCAGGCGCTCTGCCTTGCTGGGTCGTAGGCTGCAGAGGTCTCTCGCATCAGCGTCCGATCGGCGCCTGCGACGCCGAGCCCGTCGACCTCCCCGCCGACGACCGCCACGACACCGCCGCCGCCGTTGCCCGCGTCGGCGAGAAGCCGGGCCGCTCCAAGCACTTGCCGGTCGAAGCGGGACAGCCGTCCTTCCGGCGCATCCAGCACGGCGAAGACCAGGAAAGCCGGCGTTTCCAGGATCCTGATCCGGGGCGCGGCTGCGGTAACCGTCTCGAAAGGGGGCGCCGCCGCCGGCGCGACAACACCATGCGCGCGATCGATCCGCAGCCGCGTCACGCCGGCGACGCGAGCCGCAGCGAAGGCCGCGCGCGGATCGCGTCGAGGCCGCCGCGAGGCGGAGGCCACGTCTAGCGCGAGATCGAAGCGCGCGCGGCCGCCGGCAGAGACCGCTCGGGCTGCCTTCTCGGCACGAGGATCGCGGCGCGGGCGGCTCATGCCGGCACCGGGCTGCGAACTACGCCGGCCTGCCCTGCGAGCGGGCCAGCTGCCTCCACCGCCTGGAGAACCAATTCGGCCACGTCGCGCACCTCCGGCCGGTCGCCGACAACGCCCTCCAGCATGGCCGTGCAGCCCGGACAGGCAACGGCGACGATCGACGCGCCGGTCTCACCGGCCTGGCGCATGCGAAGGTCGGGAATGCGGGTGTCGCCCGCTATGTCGGTGACCGGAGCGCCGCCGCCCCCGCCGCAGCACATCGCCGTGCGGTGCGAGCGCGCCATCTCACGGCGCTCGACACCGAGCCGGTCGAGCACCGCGCGTGGCGCGTCGAACTCGTCATTGTAGCGGCCGAGATAGCAGGGATCGTGATAGGTGACTGACCGATCCGGCAGCGCTCCGGCCGGCAGTTGCCCCGCCGCCATCAGCTCTTCGAGCAGAGCGGTGTGGTGCACCACGTCGTAGCGTCCGCCGAAGGCCGGATATTCGTTGCGCAGCACATGCAGCGCGTGCGGATCGGCCGTTACGATGCGGCTGAACCGATAGGCCGCGAGCGTCGCGATATTGTCCTGGGCCAGCCGCTGGAAGGTCGCCTCGTCGCCGAGCCGGCGCGCGAGGTCGCCGCAATCGCGCTCTTCCGCGCCCAGCACGGCGAAATCCACCTCGGCGATCCTCAACAGGCGGATCAGGGCGCGCAGCGTGCGCTGATAGCGCAGATCGTAAGCCCCCTGCCCCAGCCACAACAGCAGATCGGCCGAGCCAACGTCGCGCATCAGCGGCAGGTCGAGCCCGGCGGCGAAATCGGTTCGGGCCGCAAGCGCGCGGCCGCTCGGCTCGTCGCAGCCGCGCAGATTGTCGAGAGGCTCGGCCGCCTTGATCGGTACCGCGCCCATCTCCAGCGTCCGGAAGCGCCTGAGATCGACGATCGCATCGACATGCTCGATCATCATCGGGCATTCCTCGACGCAGGCCCGGCAGGTCGTGCAGGACCACAGCGTGTCGGGATGGATCATCGCATCGGCGCCGATCACCGGCCGTTGCGGTCCACCGGTCCCAGCCACGGGGCGGGCATTCGGATAGGGCGCGCCGTCATAGGGTGCGACCGTGACGGTCTGCGCGCGGGCCAGATCGGCGATCAGGTGTTTCGGGCTCAGCGGCTGGCCCGCCGCGAAGGCCGGGCACACCGCCTCGCAACGGCCGCACTGGATGCACGCATCGAACGACAGAAGCCGGTTCCAGTCAAAGTCCGAGGGCGTCTCCGCCCCTAGCTTTGCAGCGGCAAGGTCGAGCGGATGCAACGCCGTCTCACGCCGCCCCTCGAACCGGCCAGGGCGCGGGTGAGCCACCAGATGCGTCGCACCGGCCAGGGCATGACGCATCGGACCATTCGCCACCTCCAGCGCCAAACCGAGGCCGCCGACGGCGGCCGCGAGCAGCGCCAGTACGGCAAGGCCCGGCATCGGATCGCCGGCCGCGCCGAGGCCTGCCGTCGCGAACCCGCCGCCAGCAAAGGCGAACAGCAGCAGCGGCAGGCGCTGGTAGCGGCCGGCCGACAGGCGCGGCAGCTTTTGCGGATAGCGCCGCGAGCCCTCGAGATTGGCCCCGGCCAGCATCACCGCAAAGGCGATCGCCACCAGCCCCCACCACAGCCGCGAAGACCCGAGTGCAGGGATCAAGCCGAGCACCGACAGACCGCAGGCCGCGATCAGCCCGGCGGCCACCGGCACATGCATGCGCGACGCGCCCCTGTCGCGATCCACGACATGATGAACGTCGACCAGATAGCGCTTCGGCAGCGCCTTCAGTCCGCGCAACCAGTCGACTCGCGCCGGTCGCCCTCGCTGCCACAACGTCACGCGCCTGCCAATCTGCATGGCCGCCACGATCACCATGGCGACGATCAGCCAAGGCAGAAGGGTGGCGGCGCCGACCATCACACGCTGGCTCGGCCGGACGCGACCCCGTTGGCCGGTGGACGCCTGCGCGGAGCAAAGCTGGATCCTCGGGACGGAGCCGATACATGAAAGCCTTGCACGGTCGATCTGGCGCAGTCCTCCCCTCTGTCGACTTCGGCTACATCTCCCTCACCGGAGCGGGAATTGGCGCCCAAACGACAGATGGCATTGGGATGCGCCCCCCAATGACAGCCGATCTCCCCCCTCATGGGAGAGATGCCCGGCAGGGCAGAGGGTGGGAGCGCTGTCATCTCCACGGCGTGAATCATCACTACCCCGCCCATCCCTCAAAGGTCCTTGCAGAGGCGCAGCGCGTCGTAGATGGCGGCGTGGATGTTCCGCCCCGCCACGGCGTCGCCGATCCGGTAGAGCTGATATCCCTCGCCGCTCGCCGGCTGCGGCCGGCCGGTGACGATCGCGGCCTGATCGGTGAAGCCCTTGTTGGCGGCCTTGTCCTTGAGCGCGAAATGCAGGTCGTCCAACGGCAGGGTGCCGTAGTCCACCACAACGGAGTCCACCACCCGTTCCTCCTCGGCGTCGGTCATGGTGTTCCGCAGCGCGGCGATCAGCCGGTTGCCCTCCGGATAAATCTCGATCAGTTCCATGTTCGGCGTCATGACGACCCCGAGCGTGTAAAGCTCGCGCAGGTGCACCGGCTGGTTCGTGGTGCCGACCTCCTGGGCGATCTGCAGGTCATGGGTGACCATCTCGACCAGACAGCCGCGCTTGGCGAGCACCTCGGCGGTCGAGGCGGCGTTGTGCTGGCCCATCTCGTCGTAGAGCAGCACGGAGCCCGCCGGCTCCGCCGCTCCGGTCAGAACGTCCCAGGTGGTCACCGCGTGCTCGGCGCCGTTGGCGCGGCCTTTGCTCGGAATGCCGCCAGTGGCGACGATCACGATATCGGGCGATAGCGCCGCGATCGCCGCCGCGTCGGCCTCCGTGTTCAGCCGGATGTCGACCCCCAGCTTTTCCACCTGCGCGACGAGCCAGCGCGGAATGCCGGACAGTGCCTCGCGCCAGGTCGCCTTGGCGGCGATGTTGATCTGCCCGCCCAGGCGACCGCTCTTTTCGAACAGCGTGACGGTATGACCGCGCGAGGCCAGGACGCGCGCCGCCTCCAGCCCGCCGGCACCGCCGCCGACCACCACGGCCTTCTTGGGCGCCTCGGCCTTGGCCAGCACATGCGGCATCGTCGCCTCGCGGCCGGTCGCGGCGTTCTGAATGCACAGCGCGTCGGCGCCCGTATAGATACGGTCGATGCAATAGCCGGCACCCACGCACTGGCGGATGTCGTCGGCACGCCCCTCGGCCAGCTTGTTGACCAGATGCGGGTCCGCGATGTGAGCCCGCGTCATCGCCACCATGTCGATATGGCCCTCGGCGACCGCGCGTGCGGCCGTCGCCAGATCGGTGATCCTCTGGGCGTGGAAGATCGGAACGTCCACCTCGCGCTTGATCGCCGAAGGCAGCGGCAGGAAGGGCGCCACCGGAAACGACATGTTGGGCAGCGAGATCGCGTGCGCCATGTCGTCGCGCGCCTGTCCGCCGATGACGTTCAGGAAATCGACAAGCCCGCGCGAGGCGTATTCGGAGGCGATCGCAATGCAGTCGTCCCGGGTGAGCCCGCCCTTCAGCATCTCGTCGCCCGACATGCGCATGCCGATGACGTAGTCGTCGCCGGCCGCCTCGCGCATGGCGGTCAGCACCTCGATGCCGAAGCGCATGCGGTTTTCGAGACTGCCGCCGTATTTGTCGGTGCGGTGATTGACCGACGGCGACCAGAACTGGTCGACGAGGTGGCCATGCGCGGCGGAAATCTCGCAGCCGTCGAGACCTCCCGCCTTGCAGCGCTTTGCCGCCGCAGCAAAGTCAGCGACGATGCGCGCAATCTCCTCTTCCTCCAGTTCCTTCGGGATCGAGCGCGACGCCGGCTCGCGATAGGGCGAAGCGGATTTCACCGGAAACCAGTGCTCGGTGTCCCACTTGGTGCGCCGGCCCATATGGGTGAGCTGGATCATCAGCTTGGCGCCGTGCCGGTGGATGCGGTCGGAAAACTCCTGAAAGAACGGGACGACGCTGTCGTCGGCGACCGAGATCTGGTTCCAGGGCGCCGCCGGGCTGTCGAGCGCCACCGAGGAGGAGCCGCCGAACATGGTCAGCCCAATGCCGCCCTTGGCCTTTTCCTCGTGATAGAGCTGATAGCGCTGCTGCGGCTTGCCGTCCTTGCCGTAGCCCGGCGCGTGCGAAGTCGACATCACCCGGTTGCGGATGGTGAGCCCCTTGATGGCCAACGGCTTCAGCAGGGCTTCGGCATGGGCGATCATGAGGGGACGACCTCCTTTGCGAGCTTTAACGAGATACGACCCCCGCCGAGAACCTTCAGTCTTCGCTTACCGTCTACGACAATCGCCTCTGGATCCTCGGGACGGAGCCCGAGAATGACGGCACGTGATGTCGCGATGCCGAGACTTTTATTCCAGCAACTCAGATGCAGGCGCTTCGTCATCCTCGGGCTCCGTCCCGAGGATCCAGGCAGACCTCCCCACCTTTGCATCCGTTCTCGAACTGTAGAATGAATGTCGGCACAAAGGGGTTGTCGTGGTCGGAGAAGCTTTCGAAGAGATCGTTCCAATCGGGGTTCAAGGCTTCGATCAGTCGGAGCTTCCAGGCGCGGCGATACCGTTTCAAAGACTTTTCGCGCTGGATGGCGCTTTCGATGTCATCATGCCGCTCGTGCCAGACCAGTGTCTTGCAGCCGTAGCGCGCTGTAAAGCCGCCGATCGAGCCATCACGATGTTCGAGGACACGGCGGTGAAGGTCGGACGTCACACCGACATAGAGCGTCCCGTTACACTGGGAGGCCATGATGTAGACCCAGCCGCCCATGGCTCAGGCCTTCGTTCTGTTGGTGCATTCGTCCAGCTGCGGACGCGCGATGCTGGATCCTCGGGACGGAGCCCGAGGATGACGAAGCTCAGTTGTTCGCGCCATCTGAATAAGGGTCGCTGCTCTCCCACGCTTTAAATTGTCATTCTCGGGCTCCGTCCCGAGGATCCAGAAAGCCGTAGGCGCGAGACCAACGTTCGGGAAAAACGGCACGAGGCGCGTAGCGAACAGGGTCGCGGCGCTCTTCACCGGTCCACCACCAGATCGCTCTTCGGCTTGGAACAGCACAAGAGCGCCATGCCGGCGTCGATCTCGCGCTGGCGGATGCCGCCGCCGTGCTTCATCTCGACAGAGCCGGAGGTCACCTTGGACTTGCAGGTTCCGCAAAGCCCCTTGGAGCAGTTGAACGGGATGCGCATGCCGGCGCGGCGCGCCGCCTCCAGCACCGTCATGTCTTCCGGGCATTCGACCACGCGCTTGGTCTTGGTGAACTCGACGCGATAGGTCTTCACGCCGGACTCGAGGTCCTCGGCGGCTTCGGTGATCGCCTCCTGCGCCTCTTCGGTGAAGTCGTCGAACGAGAAGCTTTCCTGATGATAGCGTCCCATCTCGAAACCGGCCTCGGTCAGGAAGCCGCGGATCGCCGCCATGAACGGTCTCGGCCCGCACACGAAGATCTCGCGCTCGCGCCAGTCCGGGCAAATCGTTTCGAGCATCGGCAGCGACAGCCGGCCGCGATGGCCGCTCCAGGGATGGCCTAGCGCATCCGCCTCCACGACGAAGCTCGGCCGGATCGAGCGGTTGCGCCGCGCCATGAAGTCCAGCTCGTCGCGAAAGATGATGTCGGCCGGCGTGCGGGCCGCATGAACGAAGGCGATGTCGGCGATCAGCGCCAGATCATAGGCGCTGCGCGTCATCGACATCAGCGGCGTGATGCCCGAACCACCGGACAGGAAGAGGTATTTCGGCGCCTGCATGCCGGCCCAGGTGAAGACGCCCATGGGCGTCGTCGCCTTCAGCATCATGCCCGGTTTGAACTGGTCGTGCAGCCAGTTCGACACCGGCCCGCCGACGACACGCTTGACCGTGATCGACACCGTGTCCGGCCGCGTCGGCGGCGAAGAGATGGTATAGCAGCGATGGATCGTCTCGCCGTCGATCTCGAACTCGAAGGTCAGGAACTGACCGGAGACGAATTCGAACTGGCGCTTGAAGCGCGGCGCGAAGACGAAGGTCTTCACGTCGTGCGTCTCCTCGCGCACCGCGCGGCAGATCAGGACGTCGTCCTCGTCCGGCTCCCAGCGGTAGTAGCCGGTCGGAACCGGATCGATTGCAGGCGTGCCGCCGGCTGCTTCCATGCCGCTCGACCCTTTCCGCTCAGGCGACCGCGCGGGTTTCGGCCAGATGCGACAGCATTCGCCCGACATACCAGTTGCAGAACTTCTCCACGAGCATCTCGGTATGCGGCGAATAAGGCCCCTGCACGTAACCGTCGCTCTTCACGCCCTGCTGGCAGAAGCCGACGAGATCGGAATCCTGTTGATTGGTCGCCATCCAGACACCGATGAGGTTTTCGAGGTCGTAGTCGACGCCCTCGACCGCATCCTTGTGAACCAGCCATTTGGTGCGCAGAAGCGAGCGCTCGGCATCGAGCGGCAGCACGGAGAACACCACGGCATGGTCGCCCATGAAATGGTGCCATGAGTTCGGCTGGGTCCAGAAGTGTAGCGCGCCGGCCTTGGCGTTGGTCAGATTGCCGAGCAGTTTCCGGCAGGCGCGCTTGGTGTCGAGCGTGTGGCTCTCGCCCGCGCCGGCCAGCGGCAGACGCTCGGTGCGGTAGCCGGTCACCATGTCGTCCAGCCGGTCGACCTCGCGCGACGGCAGGCCGGCCGCCTCCCAGTCATGGTGGTTGTCGGTCAGCATGCAGGCATATTGCGCCGCATGCTCGCGCTCCTCCTCGCTCAGCTCCTCCGGCGCGAAGCCGAAACCATAGGCGAAGAGCGGCACGGTCAGCTCGGGATGGTTGGCCCCGCAGTGATAGCACTCGCGGTTGTTCTCCATCGTCAGCTTCCAGTTGCCCGGCTCGATCAGGTCGTGCTGGTAGGCAACCTTCGTCTCCCGCAGGTTATGCGGCGCGATATAGGGCGACATGACGCGTGACAGCTCGTCGAAATCGGCCGGAGGCTCGTCGGCGAGACAGATGAAGAGCAAGCCTTCCAGGGAACGAATGTGGACGGGCCGCAGGCCATGGCAGGAGCGATCGAAATCCTCGCCCATGTGCTCGGCGAAGATCAGCTTGCCTGCCGTGTCGTAGACCCAGGAATGGTAGCGGCAGACGATGTTGCCGACCATGGTCTTTTCCTCGTGGATCAGACGGGCTCCGCGATGCCGACAGACGTTGTGGAATGCGCGCACCTCGCCGTCGTCGTCGCGCAGGACAAGAACCGAATTCTTGCCGATGTCGACGACCATCAGGTCGCCGGGCTCCGGCACGTCGGGCTCGACGCCGACGAACAGCCAGTGCCGGCCGAAGATCACCTCCATGTCGGCCGCGAAGATATCGGGATCGGTGTAAAACGGGGCTTCGAGCGTATAGCCCTTGCGGCGATGGGTCAGATGCGAGACGAGATCGATCATGCGACACCTCACAGAGGACCGGTGAGCGCCGGCCGCGCCATCACAACTATTGCGGCAGAAAATCCCGCGCCGCGTCAACCAGAAAAGCATGCACATAGGCGCCGAAAGAGCGCCAGCATTCGACGCGCCAAGCCGTGTCGGCAGTCCGCGCTAGAACGATTTCGGCCTTGCCCAGGATCGTGCGTGTCGCCATGCCGACCGGAAAGGCCGACAGATGGAGGTCGAGCGGACAGCCCGAATTGACGGCCGCCGCGGCATCGGCGCCTTCGAGCGTAAAGCCGACATTGCGGTGGGAAACGTCGACCAGCGAGAAGAAGGCCTCGTCCATGGCCGTGGCAACCGCCTCAATGACCGCGCCCAGATCGCTTTCGGGACAGACGAGCAGCCATTCGTCCGGGCCGAGCCGCACCGACATCCGATCGCCGTTCGCCCTCAGCGAATTGATCTGCCCGGCGACAGAGAATCCCGCCACCTCTTGGCGGTTGCCCAGCGCCTTCGCCTTGGCGCGAAACGACAGGCGGCCCGTGAGCGCCAGGGGTCTCACGGTGACCGGTTCGCAGGCCCCCGGCGCGACCTGTAGCGGCGCGGTGCGGGACAGTTCGGCGTCAAGCATCTGCGGCCTGCCTCTCGGGCGTGAAGAAGACGGGGTCGGTGACGGTGGCCTCGGCAAACCCCGTCGGCGTCGTCACGAACAGCGTTTCGCCCTTTCTCGCCCGGCCATTTGCCAGCAGCGCCATGGCGATCGACCGGCCGCAATTGGCCGAATGATAGCTGGAGGTGACGTGACCGAGCATCTTCATCGGAATCGGCTGGTCGGGCGTTTCGACGATCTGCGCGCCCTCATCGAGCACGTCGTCCGAGGTCTTGGTCAGGAGACCGACGAGCTGCTTGCGGCCCTCGGAGGCGAGATAAGGACGCGCCAGCGAGCGCTTGCCGACGAAATCCGGCTTCGTCTTCGAAACCAGGCCGCCCATGCCGAGATCGTCCGGCACGACGGTGCCGTCGGTCTCCTGGCCAACGACGACGTAGCCGACCTCGGCTCTGAGCACGTGCATCGCCTCGGTGCCGTAGGGCGTGATGCCGAAGGCTTGGCCGCGCTCCCAGATCGCTTTCCAGACCGCTTCGCCCTCGCCCGCCGGCACGTTCACCTCGAAGCCGAGTTCACCGGTGAAGGACACGCGAAACAGCCGGCACGGCACGCCGGCCACTCGGCCCTCGCGCACTGCCATATGCGGGAAAGCATGGGCGCCCATGTCGATATCCTCGACCAGCGGCTCCAGCACCTCCCGCGCCTTCGGCCCCTGCAGCGCGATCACCGCATATTGCTCGGTGATCGAGGTCAGGAACACGTCGAGATCGGGCCACTCGGTCTGGAGGTAATCCTCCATGTGGCGCAGCACGGCAGGCGCGCCGCCCGAGGTGGTGGTGACGTGGAAGCGGTCGTCGGCGAGCCGCGCCACCACGCCGTCGTCCATGACGAAACCGTCCTCGCGCAGCATCAGGCCGTAGCGGCAGCGGCCGGGCGCGAGCTTCAACCAGGCGTTGGTGTAGATGCGGTTCATGAACTCGGCCGCATCCGGGCCCACCACCTCGATCTTGCCGAGGGTCGTGGCATCGAAGATGCCGACGCCCGTGCGCACCGCCTTGCACTCGCGCGCCACGGCCGCCGCCATGTCCTCGCCCGGCTTCGGATAATAGCGCGCGCGCCGCCACAAACCGACCGGCTCGAACACCGCGCCCTGCGCCACGTGCCAGTCGTGCATCGGCGTGGTGCGGATCGGATCGAACAGGTTGGCGCCGCGCGCCGGACCGACCAGCGCGCCGAAGGTGACCGGTGTGTAGGGAGGTCGGAACGTCGTGGTGCCAACCGCCTCGATCGGGACGTCACGCAGGCCGGCCACGAAGCCGAGCGCGTTCATGTTCGACGTCTTGCCCTGGTCGTTCGCCATGCCGGTGGCGGTGTAACGCTTGACGTGCTCGATGGAGACGAAGCCCTCCTTCACCGCCAGCCGGATGTCCTTGGCCGTCACGTCGTTCTGAAAGTCGACGAAGGCCTTCACCTTGCCCGGGTTGGCATCGGTCGGCAGCACCCGCATGGGCTGGAATCCGGTGCGCGAGGGCGTGGCCTCGACCGTTATCTCTTCGCCGCCGGCCCTGGCGCCGCCGGCGATGACGGCGGCCAGATCATAGATGCCGCGGCAGGCGCCCGCCGACTGCTCGGCCTGAACCGAAGTCTTCGGCAAAAAGGCATCCAGATCCGGAGCGTAGGCCAGCTTGCCGCGCGACTGCGAGAACAGGTGCACGGCCGGCGTCCAGCCGCCCGACAAGCCGACGCAGTCGCAGGGCAGCGTCCGATGCGCGCCGATGCGCCCATTGCCCTCGATCGGAGCGACAACCAGCCCATCGACCCACTTTCTACCGGTGGCCGCGATCACCGTATGGCCGGCGAGCACGGTCACGCCTTGCCCTCGAAGCTCGGCCAGCTCCGGCCCGCAATCGACTTCCAGGCGGACATCGACCAGTGTCACGTCCAGGTCGGCGGCCTTGGCGTCCAGCGCGGCCGTATAGGCCGAGGCGTCTGAGGTGGCGAAGACGATCCGGCGCCCCGGCGCGACCGCCCAGCGATTAACATAGGCCTGGACCGCACTCGCCAGCATGACGCCGGGCTTGTCGTTGCCGTCGAAGACCAACGGCCGCTCGTGGCTGCCCGTCGCCAGCACCACGCGGCCGGCGCGCACCTGCCATAGCCGCTCGCGCGGCAGATCGCCGGGCGTATCGAGATGATCCGCGATACGCTCCGCCATGGCGATGTGGTTGTGATTGTAGTAGCCGAACACTGTGGTGCGCGGCAGGATCACGACGTTTTCGCGGGCGTCCAGCATCGCCACCGTCTCGTCGACCCATGTCTGAGCCGGCTTGCCGTCGATCGTCGAGGAGACATCGGAGAGAAGCGTCCCGCCGAGCGCGAACCCTTCGTCGGCGAGGATCACGCGCGTCGTACCGTTCTTCGACGCGGCCAGAGCGGCGGACAGCCCCGCCGGCCCCGCGCCGACGACCAGCACGTCGCAATGGGCGTGACGGTTGGCGTAGCGGTCGGAATCGGGCTCGGTCGGCGCCTCGCCGAGGCCCGCCGCTTTTCGGATGATCGGCTCGTACAGCTTGTCCCAGAAGCTCTTCGGCCACATGAAGGTCTTGTAGTAGAAGCCGGCCGACAGCAGCGACGAGAAGAAGCCGTTGATGGCGTTCACGTCGAACTCGAGCGACGGCCAGTGGTTCTGCGAGCGGGTGACCAGACCGTTGCGCGCTTCGACCATGGTCGCGCGGTTGTTGGGATCGGTCGCCCCGTCGCCCCGCCAGTCGACGGTCAGCAGCGCATTCGGCTCGTCGGAGCCATGACCCAAGAGGCCGCGCGGCCGATGGTATTTGAACGAGCGGCCGACGAGATGACGGCCCGAAGCGAGCAGCATCGACGCGACGGTATCGCCCTTGTATCCGTGGAGCGTCTCGCCGTTGAAGGTGACCGTCAGCGGCTTGGAACGGTCGATCCGGCCGCCGGAGGGCAACCGAAACGGCTGGTTGGCGGCACTCATTGGCTCGCTCCCTCGGGACGCGCCGCGCCCATCTCGTAGGTCTCGATGAATTTGTCGCTGATCGTGTCACGCAGCGCGTTGAACCAGCGACCGCAGCCATGACCGTGCAGCCAGCGCTCGGCGTGCAGCCCCTTCGGGTTGGTGCGATAGTAGAGGTGCTCGGCCCAGGCCGTTTCGTCCACATCGGCCGGGAGCTCGGGCCGCGCGATATGGGCTTCGCCGCCGCAGTGAAACTCGACCTCGGGGCGATTGCCGCAATAGGGACAGCGGATCAGCAGCATGGCGCTTCCTCCTAGTGCGAGACGGCGGCGGCCGCCGCTTCGTCGATGAGGTGCCCGGTGCGGAAGCGGTCGAGGCTGAACGGCGCGTTGATCGCGTGCGGCTCGCCGGTCGCCAGCGTGTGGGCGAAGACGTGGCCCGAGCCGGGCGTCGCCTTGAAGCCGCCGGTGCCCCAGCCGCAATTGATGAAGAGCCCCGGGATCGGCGTCTTGCCGATGATCGGCGAGCGGTCGGGGGTGACGTCGACGATGCCGCCCCAGGAACGCAGCATGCGCATGCGCGAGAAGCGCGGGAACAGCTCCAGGATGGCATCCAGCGTGTGGTTGGTGACGTGAATGCCGCCCTGCTGGCTGTAGGACACGTACTGGTCGGTGCCCGCTCCGATCACCAGTTCGCCCTTGTCGGACTGCGAGATGTAGGCGTGAACCGCGTTCGACATCACCACGCAGGGAAAGCACGGCTTGACCGATTCGGACACCAGCGCCTGCAGCGGCACGCTTTCGACCGGCAACCGCAGGCCGAAACGCCCCATGACGACGCCGGAGTGGCCGGCAACGACGACACCGACGCGCTTTGCGCCGATGAAACCCTTCGTGGTTTCAAGACCTTCGACGGCGCCGTTGGCGTCGCGCTTGAGGCCCGTCACCTCGCAGTTCTGAATGATGTCGACGCCGCGCCGGTCGGCGCCGCGCGCATAGCCCCAGGCCACCGCATCGTGGCGCGCCGTGCCGCCGCGTCGCTGCAGCGCGCCGCCCAGCACCGGATAGCGGGCGGACGGGTCGATCGACAGCGGCGGACAGTAGGCCTGGCATTCCTCTGCGCTCAGCCATTCGTTATCGATGCCGTTCAGGCGGTTGGCATAGACATGGCGCTTGAAGCTCATGACGTCGTGATGGTTATGCGCGAGCATCAGCACGCCGCGCTGTGAATACATCACGTTGTAGTTCAGCTCCTGGGAGAGCCCCTCCCAGAGCTTGACGGCATGGTCGTAGAGGGCGGCACTCTCGTCGAAGAGATAGTTGGAGCGGACGATGGTGGTGTTGCGTCCGGTGTTACCGCCGCCGATCCATCCCCTCTCCAGCACCGCGACATTGGTGATGCCGTGCTCCTGGGCGAGGTAGAACGCGGTCGCCAAGCCATGTCCGCCGCCGCCGATAATGACGACGTCATAGGCCTTCTTCGGCTCGGGGTCGCGCCATTGCCGTTCCCAGCCGGCATGGCCGTTGGCGGCCTCCTTGAGAAGGCGGGCGAAGGAAAAACGGCGCATGACAAACAGCCCTTCCCAGTCATGGCCGAGCATGCGTCAGTTTGCCGCCAGACCGCTTGCGCCATGGCGACGATTTCCAGGATATTTCCGACACGGGTGCCGATTTTTCAGCGGCGCAAACCGTTTCGGCATCCCTTCGGATTACGCCATTAGGTCAAGGCGTTACCGGCCAAGCTTCAAAGCCTGGCCAGCGCGTCGAACGTCGGCTTTGTCCTGAAGAGCCGGAGGCTCAGATCACGGTAGTCACTGCCGGGCGATCCTCCGGCATCGCCCGCGCGCGCCGCGGTGCCACGCCGAACAGCGAACGGAACTGCCGGGCGAAGTGGGCCGCGTCGCAGAACCCGGTCTCGACCGCGATGTCGGTCACGCTCTTGCCGGTGGTCATCAGCAGCCGCTTTGCGTGGCGCAGGCGGATCCGGCGGTAGGCCGCCGCCGGGCTCATGCCCAAGGCGTCGTGAAACAACCGTTCGAGTTGGCGGCTCGACAGCTTGAGCCGGAGCGCGATCGTGTCGACGGTCAGCGGCTCCGAGACATGCTGCTCCATGAGCAGCATCGCCCGCCGGACCCGGCCGTCGGCGATCGTGTCGAGGGTGGCGTGCGGCTGCGCGTCGCTGCCGCGCCGCGCCGACTGGAGCTGCAGGATGTGCAGGCTCTTCTGCGCCGCGGTGGCGTCGAGATGCCGGCGGATTAGATGCGCCGCGAGATCGGCGACGCCACCGCCGCCGGCACAGGTGATGCGGTCGCCGTCGTCGATGAACAGCCGGTCGGCATCGACCGCCTGCCCCGGAAACTCGGCCGCGAAGTCGTCGCGATGAAACCAGCTCACGCAGGAGCGCCGGCCGGCCATCAGCCCGGCGCGGGCCAGAATGAACGAGCCGGTGCACACCCCGACCAGCGGAACGCCGGCCGTAGCGCAATCCTTGAGATAGGCCAGACCGGCCTTATCCAGCTGCTCGCGGATCTGCAACAGCCCGCCCACCACGACCACGTAGTCGAAGCGGGACGGTTCGACAAAGCCGCTGGTGCGCGCGACAGTGACGCCGCTACTGGAGCGGATCGGCTGCTCGCTCGCCGCCATCACCTGCCAGGTGCACCGGATCGGCCGCGACCGGTCGCCCTCGTCCGCAGCCAGGCGCAGCGCGTCGATGAACAGCGACAGCGCCGACAACGTGAAGCTGTCGGCGAGCAGAAAGCCGACCCTCAGCGTCGCGATGGTCGCGGACGTTGACCGGGGGGCGGCTTCCTTTTCCATTGTGTCAGGTCCTTAAGCTCTCACCGGAACCGCCCATCGCTCCGCCTCAGGCCGCGCCGTTCGGCGGGCTGGACCGCAGGGCCGTCACCACCTCCTTCTGGCCGATCATTCCGACGACCTGTCCGTCATCGTCCTCGACGCGGACCATCGGAACGCCGTCGGCCAGGAGGTTGATGATATCGGCCACCGGCGTCGTCCGCGTCACCGCGGTCTCGATCGAGCCGTCGCCGCCTGGCACCATGACGTCCGAGGCGTGCAGCACCAGAAGCGGATTCATGTGCGCCACGAAATCCTCGACGTAGTCGTTGGCCGGATTCGCGATGATCTCGCGATGCGTGCCGCTCTGGACCACGCGCCCGCCCTCCATGATGGCGATCCGATTGCCCAGCTTGAAAGCTTCGTCGAGATCATGGCTGACGAAGATGATGGTCCGCTTCAGACGCTCCTGGAGTTCGAGGAGCTCATCCTGCAGCCGATTGCGGATCAGCGGGTCGAGCGCCGAGAACGGCTCGTCCATCAGCAGGATGGGAGCGTCCGTGGCAAAGGCGCGGGCCAGCCCGACGCGCTGCTGCATGCCGCCGGAGAGTTCGCGCACCTGATAGTCCGCCCAGTCCGACAGTCCGACGAGTTCGAGCTGCTCGCGCGCCTTTCTGTCCCGTTCGGCGCGGCTCATGCCGCCCAGTTCGAGCCCCAGGGCCACGTTGTCGAGCACGTTGCGCCAGGGCAGAAGGCCGAACTGCTGAAACACCATGGCGACGCTCTCGCGCCGCAACCTCAGCAGGTCCTTCGAGGTGCAGGAGGCCGGATCGCAGGTCCAGCCGTTCGCCGTCACGCGGACCGCGCCGCGCACCACCGGATTGAGGCCGTTGACAGCCCTGAGCAGGGTCGACTTGCCGGACCCGGACAGCCCCATGAGGACGAGAATCTCGCCCTTTTCCACTGACAGCGTGCAGTCGTGCACGCCCAGCACCTGCTGGGTCTCGTGCTGGATTTCGGCGCGGCTCTTGCCCTGGTCCATCAGCGGCAGCGCGGTCTCCGGCTGCTCGCCGAACACGATGCTGACATGGTCGAATACGACCGCTTTTTCCATGAGAGCTACCCTCGGTTGATACGCAACATGCGGTCGAGGATGATCGCGATCACGACGATCACGAACCCGCTCTCGAAACCGAGCGACGTGTTGACCTGGTTCAGGGCGCGAACCACCGGAACGCCGAGGCCGTTGGCGCCGACCAGCGCGGCGACCACCACCATCGACAGCGACAGCATGATCGTCTGGTTGAGGCCGGCCATGATCTGCGGCGTGGCGTAGGGCAATTCGACCTTCCACAGCTTCTGGCTCTTCGTGCCGCCGAACGCGTCGACCGCCTCGAGCAGGGGTGTCGGTGTCGACGAGACCCCGAGATAGGTCAGCCGGATCGGCGCCGGGACCACGAAGATGACGGTGGCGATCAGGCCCGGCACCATGCCGATGCCGAAGAACACGATCGCCGGAATGAGATAGACGAAGGTCGGCAGCGTCTGCATCAGGTCCAGCACCGGCTGGATGATCTGATAGAGCCGGGGTCGATGCGCCGCCGCGATGCCGATCGGCACCCCTACCGCCATGCAGACGATGCAGGACGATATCACCAGCGTCAGGCTTTCCGTCATCGTCTTCCAGTAGTTCTGGTTGAGGATGAACAGAAAGCCGAGCGCCACCAGCAGGCAGGTGGTCCACTTGCGTTGCAGCCACCAGGTGAGCGCGACGAAGATCGCAATGATGATCAGAGGGTGCGGCGTCTGCAGCAGCCATTGAAGGCCGTCGATCATCCCTTCGGCGGCGCCTGCGAGCAGGTCGAGAACGCCGGACAGGTTGACCTGCAGCCAATCGATGACGTCGCTCGCCCAGTGTCCGACCGGGATTTTATGGTCTGTCAGCCAATCCAAGAAACATCTCGCTGAAGAAATTGGCCCGCCGGAATGCCAGCGGGCCAAGGGTCAGAAGGACTAGAGACCGAGTTCGCTCTTGACGGCCTCGGTTGCGTCTCCGCCGTCAAGCGTCTTGACGCCGTCGAGCCAGCCGAGGACGAGGTCCGGATTGGCCTTCACCCACTCCAGCACCGCGGCGTCGGCGTCCTCGCCATCGTCGAGGATCTTGCCCATGATCTCGTTTTCCATGGGCAGCGTGAACGTCACGTTCTTCAGGAGCTGGCCGACATTCGGGCACTCGTCGACATAGCCCTTGCGGGTGACCGTGTGCACCTGACCTTCGCCGCCGAAGAAGTCCTCGCCGCCCGGCAGATACTTCAGGTCGAAATTGGCGTTCATCGGATGCGGCTCCCAGCCGAGGAAGACCACGTCCTTATCCGCCTTCACGGCACGGGCAACCTGGGCCAGCATGCCCTGCTCCGAGCTTTCCACCACCTCGAAGTCGCCGAGGTCGAACTTGTTCTCCTCGGTCAGGCTGACCAGGTAGGCATTGCCCTCGTTGCCCGGCTCGATGCCGTAGATCTTGCCATCCAGCTCGTCATGAAACTTGTGGATGTCCGCGAAGCTCTGGAGCCCCTTGTCATAGGTGTAGGTCGGAACCGCGAGGGTGTATTTCGTGCCCTCCAGGTTGACGGCCACGTCGTCGATCTCGCCCTTGTCGAGATAGGGTCCGATGGCGCCGGACTGTGCCGGCATCCAGTTGCCCAGGAAGACGTCGACGTCATCCTTTTCGAGCGAGGCGAAGGTCACCGGCACCGAGAGCACCTTGACGTCCACCTCGTAGCCCAGCGCCTGCAGCACCTGCTTGACGGCGGAAGTGGTGGTCGTGATGTCGGTCCAGCCGACGTCCGACATCACCACCTCGTCGCAGTCCGCGTGCGCGGCGCCGGCGGCCAAAGTCAGCGCCAGCGCGCTGGTAAGGGCCAATGGGATTCGTCTCATGCCATCTCCTTCTGATCGTGGAGTTGATTTTTTTCTTGATTGACGGGTCAATCAAAAGCGACAAAAACGCCAATGTAAAGGGTTGATCCAGAGAGAAATCGCAATGCCGCGGCTCGGAATGGAGAAAGTCAGGCGAAAAGCGATGATCGAAGCGACCATCGCTGAAGTCGGCGAAGCAGGAACGCTAGACATTACCGTAAGCCAGATCGCCCGGAGAGCGGGAATTTCCGCTGCGTTGGCGCACCATTATTTCGGGTCAAAGGATCAAATCTTTCTCGCCGCGATGCGCCACATACTCGTGCTTTTCGGACAGAGTGTCAAAGCCGGCCTTAAAAAGGCCCCGACGCCGGAGGCGCGCATCCGCGCCATCATCGACGCCAGCTTCGCGCCACGGCAGTTCGACGACGAGGTGGTCGCCGCCTGGCTGGCCTTCTATGCCCAGTCGATGCACTCGGCGGACGCGAACCGGCTGCTCCAGATCTATGCCAAGCGGCTCAATTCCAATCTCGTCTTCAACCTTCGCCGGATCTTCGACGATGCGACGGCGCGCCGCGTGGCCCAGGGTCTCGCAGCGATGATCGACGGCTTCTACATCCGCCATGCCCTCCAGGACATCACCCCGGCGCGCACCGAGGTGGGCGCGCTGGTGAACGATTATCTCGACCTGTGGCTCGAAAGGAAGGCCAACCCTGAGCGACCGTAGCAATATCCTCATCTTCATGGTGGACCAGCTGACCGGCACCCTGTTTCCCGACGGGCCTGCCGATTGGCTTCACGTGCCTAATCTCCGGGCGCTGGCCGCCCGCTCGACACGGTTCGCCAATGCCTACTGCCCGTCGCCGCTGTGCGCCCCGGCGCGCGCCAGCTTCATGACGGGGCAGCTTCCCAGCCGTACCCGCGTCTACGACAACGCGGCCGAGTTTTCCTCCGATAGTCCGACCTATGCACACCATTTGCGCCGCGCCGGCTATCAGACCGCGCTCTGCGGCAAGATGCACTTCGTCGGCCCCGACCAGATGCACGGCTTCGAGGAGCGGCTGACCACCGACATCTATCCGGCCGATTTCGGCTGGACGCCCGACTACCGCAAGCCGGGCGAGCGCATCGACTGGTGGTTCCACAATCTCGGCTCGGTGACCGGTGCCGGCGTCGGCGAGATCACCAATCAGCTCGAATACGACGACGAGGTCGCCTACCAGGCGACGCGCAAGGTCTACGATCTCGGCCGGCGCCACGATCCCCGTCCGTGGATGATGACGGTGAGCTTCACCCATCCGCATGACCCCTATGTGGCGCGGAAGAAATACTGGGATCTCTACGAGGATTGCGAGCATCTGATGCCCGCCAACCCGGCGCTCGACTACGACAGCCAGGACAAGCACACCAAGCGTCTCTACGACGCCAGCGATTGGCGATCCTTCCGGATCACCGAAGACGACATCCGCAACTCCCGGCGCGCCTATTTCGCCAACATCTCCTACATCGACGACAAGATCGGCGAGGTGCTCGAGGCCCTCGACGCGACGGAGCAGACGGACGATACCATCGTCGTCTTCCTCTCCGATCACGGCGACATGCTCGGCGAGCACGGGCTGTGGTTCAAGATGAGCTTCCTCGACGGCTCGGCCCGCGTGCCGTTGATGATCGCCTCGCCCGATCTGCCGCCGGGCCGCATCGACACGCCGGTCAGTTCGATGGACGTGACGCCCACTTTGGCCGATCTCGCCCGGATCGATCTATCCGAAATCCGGCCCTTCACGGATGGCGAGTCTCTTGTCCCGCTGGCCCATGGCACGCCGCGCACCAGCCCGGTGCGGATGGAATACGCTGCCGAGGGAACCGAGGCGCCGATGGTGGCGCTGCGCCGCGACCGCTGGAAATACATCCACTGCGAGCTCGACCCGCCGCAGCTCTTCGATCTCGTCGGCGATCCCCACGAGGTGGCCAGCCTGGCGGCCGACCCGGCCTATGCCGAAATCGTCGCGGACTTCGCCGCAATGGTGACGGAGTATTGGGACATGGCCGCCTTCGACTCCGCCGTGCGCGAGAGCCAGGCGCGCCGGCACGTCGTCTACAACGCGCTACGCCAGGGCCGATATGCCCATTGGGACTACCAGCCCTATCAGGATGCCTCGCAGCGCTTCATGCGCAACCATATGAATCTCGACGATTTGGAACACCGGCAACGCTATCCGAGAGGTGACGGATGACCGCACAGCCAACCGCCAGCCATTTCATCGACGGTGCCTATGTCGAGGACGATACGGGCGCTCCGCTCGACTGTATCTTTGCCGCGACCGGCGAAGTGATCGCCCGTCTGCATGCGGCCACGCCGGCCATCGTCGACAAGGCGCTCGCCTCCGCCGCCAGGGCTCAGGCGGAATGGGCCGCCCGTCCGCCTGTCGAGCGTGGCCGGGTGCTGCGCCGCGCCGCCGACATCATCCGCGCGCGCAATCGCGAACTCTCCGAGCTGGAGACGCTCGACACCGGCAAGCCGCTCCAAGAGACGCTGGTCGCCGACGCCACGTCCGGCGCCGACGCGCTGGAATATTTCGGCGGCCTGGCCGCGACGATCACCGGCGAGACCATGCCGCTGGGCTCCGACTTCGTCTATACGATCCGCGAGCCGCTGGGCGTCTGCGTCGGCATCGGCGCGTGGAACTATCCAACCCAGATCGCCTGCTGGAAGGCGGCGCCGGCGCTCGCCTGCGGCAACGCGATGGTGTTCAAGCCCTCCGAGGTCACGCCACTTTGCGCGCTGAAGCTCGCCGAGATCTTCATCGAGGCCGGCGCCCCGGCCGGGCTGTTCAACGTGGTGCAGGGGTTCGGCGAAGTCGGCGCGCAGCTGGCCACCGATCCGCGCACTGCCAAGGTCTCGCTCACCGGCTCCGTGCCGACGGGCCGCAAGGTCTATGCCGCGGCGGCCGAGGGCATCCGCCACGTCACCATGGAGCTCGGCGGCAAGTCGCCGCTGATCGTCTTCGAGGATGCCGATCTCGACAACGCGGTGAGCGCGGCGATCAACGGCAACTTCTATTCCACCGGCCAGATCTGCTCCAACGGCACCCGCGTCTTCGTCCATGAATCCATCGAGAAGGCCTTCCTCGAGCGGCTCGTCGAGCGCACGAAAAAGGCGATCATCGGCGATCCGCGCGACGAGGCCACCCAGGTCGGTCCGCTGATTTCCAAGGCCCAGCGCGACAAGGTTCTTTCCTACATCGAAAAGGCCAAGGCCGAGGGCGGCCGCCTCGTCGTCGGCGGCGGCGTTCCCTCCGGCTTCGACCAGGGCTTTTATGTCGAGCCCACGGTCTTCGCCGATGTCACCGATCAGATGACGGTCGCCTGCGACGAGGTGTTCGGACCGGTCATGTCGGTCCTCGGCTTCCGAGAGGAGGCCGAGGTGGTGGCGCGCGCCAACGACACGCCCTTCGGTCTCGCGGCCGGCGTCTTCACCCGCGACCTCGCCCGCGCGCACCGCGTCGTTGCCCGGCTGGAAGCCGGCACCTGCTGGATCAACACCTACAATCTGACGCCGGTCGAGGCCCCGTTCGGCGGCGCCAAACTGTCGGGTGTCGGCCGCGAGAATTCACGCGCGGCGATCGAGCACTACAGCCAGGTGAAGTCCGTCTATGTCGCCATGGGCGACGTGGAAGCGCCCTATTGAAGCACCAGACGCCGGAAAACAGCATGCAGGCAGATTTCGTCATCATCGGGTCGGGCTCGGCCGGCGCCGCGCTCGCCTATCGTCTCGCCGAGGGCGGTCGGAACTCGGTCATCGTTCTCGAATATGGCGGCACCGACGCAGGCCCCTTCATCCAGATGCCGGCCGCCTTCTCCTATCCGATGAACATGAAGCGCTACGATTGGGGCTTCATGACCGAACCGGAGCCGCATCTCGCCGGCCGGCGGTTGGTGACACCGCGTGGCAAGGTGATCGGCGGCTCGTCCTCGGTCAACGGCATGGTCTATGTGCGCGGCCACGCGCGAGACTACGACCATTGGCGCGATAGCGGCGCCGTCGGCTGGGGCTTCGCCGATGTGCTGCCCTACTTCAAGCGCATGGAGACCTGGCACGGCGACCTGGACGACGACACGTCGTCCTGGCGCGGAACGGACGGCCCTTTGCACGTCATTCGCGGCGCCCGCGAAAATCCGTTGTTCAACGCCTTCCTCAAAGCCGGTCGGCAGGCCGGATTTCCTCTCACTGACGACTATAACGGCGAGCAGCAGGAGGGCTTCGGCCCAATGGAGCAGACGATCTGGCAGGGTCGTCGCTGGTCCACGGCGAACGCCTATCTCAAGCCCGCTCTGAAATGGCCGAATGTCGAACTGGTGCGCTGTTTCGCGCGCAAGATCATCCTCGACGAGGGACGCGCCGTCGGCGTCCGGGTCGAACGCAAAGGCGTGGTCGAAACCATCTGGGCCAAGCGCGAAGTGATTGTTGCCGCGTCGTCGATCAACTCGCCGAAGCTGTTGATGCTGTCGGGCATCGGTCCGGCCGCCCATCTCAAGGAACACGGTATCGACGTGGTCGCCGACCGGCCAGGCGTCGGGCAGAACCTGCAAGACCACCTGGAGCTCTATATCCAGCAGGCCTCCACCCAACCGATCACGCTCTACAAGCACTGGAACCTGGTCTCCAAGGCGCTGCTCGGTGCCGAATGGCTGTTCCTGAAGCGCGGGCTCGGCGCCTCCAACCAGTTCGAGGCCGCCGCCTTCGTACGGTCGCGCGCCGGCGTCGACTATCCGGACATCCAGTACCACTTCCTGCCGATGGCGGTGCGCTACGACGGCCAGGCGGCCGCCGAAGGCCACGGCTTCCAGGCGCATGTCGGCCCGATGCGCTCGGCCTCGCGCGGCGAGGTCACGCTGAAGTCGGCGGATCCCAACGAGGCGCCGCGCATCCTCTTCAACTACATGTCCGACCCACAGGACTGGGTCGATTTCCGCCGCTGCATCCGGCTGACGCGAGAGATCTTCGCGCAGGCCGCCTTCGATCCCTATCGCGGCAAAGAAATCCTGCCGGGCGAGACGGCGCAATCCGACGAGGCGCTCGACGACCACATTCGCGAGCATGTCGAAAGCGCCTTCCATCCCTGCGGCACCTGCAAAATGGGCGCCAAGGACGATCCGATGTCGGTCGTCGACCCGGAATGCCGGGTGATCGGCGTCGACGGTCTGCGCGTCGTCGACAGCTCGATCTTCCCCCACATCACCAACGGCAACATCAATGCACCGTCGATCATGGTGGGGGAGAAGGCGGCCCACCACATTCTCGGCAAGACGCCCCTGCCCGCCGAGAATGCAGCGCCGTGGATCAATCCCAATTGGGAGACCTCGGACCGATAAGCCCTGCATCGACTGCCAATCGCCTGCGCCGAATCGTACAAGCGATGCGGCTTCACGGGTTCTCGGCGCGGGGCACCCTCCAGTAGCGTTTCGGCGCCGTGCCGTGGACGCGCTTGAAGGCGTTGGCGAAGGCGCTCTCGGAGGCATAGCCGAGGCGCCGGGCGACCTTCGCCACGGGCTCGTCGCGACGCAGGAAGTCGCGGCCGAGCTCCATCCGCCAGTGGAGCAGATAGTCCAACGGCGGCAGGCCCACGCGCTCCTTGAACCGGGTGGCGAATCCCGACCGCGACATGCCGACCGCGCGGGCCAGTTCGTCCACGGTCCAACGGTGAGCCACATCGCCATGCAGCAGCCGCAGCGCCTGGCCGACCTTGAGGTCTGCGAGTGCGGCGACCCAACCAGGACCCGCTTCGCCGGCGCCTGACGCATAGGCGCGAAGCACCTGCACCAGCAGCACCTCCGCTAGCCGTCGCACCACCAACGACGCCCCCATCGCGCCGCCGCGGATATCCTGGTCGAGGATTGCAAGGGTTTCGCGCATCATCAGCGCCGACGGCTGGTCGCCCGGTATGCGCATGAAGATGGGCAGGGCATCGAGCAACAGCTCCGCGGCTGCGGATTCGAAGGCGAAGGCGCCGGCCACCAGTACCGTATCGTCGCCGCCGTGATGCGCCACGTCGGAATGCGCCCAGTCGAACAGCGCGATGCCATCTTCCGGCGCTTTCTGCGGATCGTTGGCCAGCATGTAGGACGGCGCATTCGCCAGCAGGAAGGCGTCGCCGGCCACCACCCGTGCGGGCTCCGTTTCCGGCAGTATGAACCAGCATTCGCCCTTGAGCACCGCGCCGAACTTCAACGCCGGTTTGGCGGGAAACCGAAGCGCCCACGCCCCTCCGGCCTCGAAGCGGGTGCAGCGGCCGGCATGAATGTCGAGAAGAGAAAAGACGTCGGATAGAGGATCCGTAGGTTTGTACGATCTCGCCGAATTCATGGCGTTTCCAGCATAGAGACCCCACCTTCTTCTACACACTTACCGGGCCAGGCAACATTTGCAAGGAAGCCCGACTATGACTGGGATCGAAGGAAAGATTGTCGCCATCACCGGTGCGAGCAGCGGCATCGGCCAGGCGACGGCCCTGCTGCTGGCCGAACGCGGCGCAAGGCTGGTGCTCGGCGCTCGCCGCGAGGATCGTCTCCAGGCGTTGTGCGAGCGGATCGAGGCAGCGGGCGGCGAGGCCGTCTACAAGACCACCGATGTGAGACGCAGCAAGGATCTGACGGATCTCGTCGCCCTCGCCGGCAGCCGTTTCGGCAGGCTCGACGTCATGATCAACAATGCCGGCATCGCGCCGATTTCGCCGCTCGACGACCTGCGGGTCGATGACTGGGAGGCGATGATCGACGTCAACGTCAAGGGCGTGCTCTATGGCATCGCGGCCGCGCTTCCGGTGTTTCGCCGCCAGGGCACCGGTCATTTCGTCAACACGCTGTCGACCGCCGGCCTCAAGATCGTTCCGACCATGGCGGTCTATGACGGTTCGAAGAACGCCGCGCGCGCGATCTCCGAAGGACTGCGCCAGGAGGCCGGCGAAAAGCTGCGCGTGACGACCATCTCACCCGGTTTCGTGGCGACGGAACTGCCGTCCTCCATGACGGACAGCAGCGTCGTGTCTCAAATGCAGGCGACCATGGATCAGATCGCGATTCCGCCCGAGGCGGTCGCCCGCGCCATTGCCTTTGCGATCGAGCAGCCCGACGACGTCGATGTGGGCGAGATCGTCATTCGTCCGACGGCGCAAGGCTGAGGGCATTCGCCCCGATCGTTTGGGGCGTGAGCCTCAACGGCCATCGATCGCCGGGCGGTAGTCGGCGGCGCCCCAGCGACGGATGCGGCCGCTCCTGCCCTCGGTCATCTCGCGATCGAAGCCGTAATGGCGCGCCAACATGCCGAGACCCGCCTTGAGCATCAGCTTGGCCGAGCGCGCCGGCCAGCCGCGTTCGCGTTCGACCTCTTCGAGCCCTTTCAGGAAACAGCAGACGTCGAGAAGCACGCCGGAGAGCTCCGGTCCGACCGTCGTGACGGCGGCGTTGACCCGGCTTCGCGCATCGATCGCGGCTTCGGACAGGTCGCTTGCGCCGCGCCGGGCGCCTTGCGTGCGGGGCGCCGCGCTCCAGCGCTGCGTGACCGAGGGCGTCAATCCGGCCCGCGTGAAGTCGGCTCGCAGACGATCGCCCGCCATCGCCTCGCTCGGCGTCAAAAACGGCTCGCCGTCTTTCGTCCGGCGCGTCGCCAGTCGGGCGAGCGGCGATTCCTCGCCGTCATAGCTGGGCCGCTCAGCAGTCATCGGCGGCCTCCGGATGCGCCCGCTCGGCGCGCTGCAGCAGTTCGTCGCACGAGGTCGCCAGCCGCTCCAGCCGGCAGAGCAGGCGGTCGAAGGCATCGTCGTCGCGCTGGTCCTCGATGCGCCGCACGGCATGCGCGACGCTGGTGCGGTCGCGGCCGAAATCGACGGCGATCGCCGTCAGCGACAGCTGAAAGATCACGTGCGCCAGATACATCGCCACATGCCGCGCCTCGCAGATCCCGGCCTTCGAGCGCTGCGGACGCGCGATGTCGGCGACGGGGACGTCCATCATCGCGCCGGCGATTTCACGGGCCAGGATGCAGCGGCCGCGCACCGTATCGGATTGCCGTTGTCGCTCCGTATCGTCTCCGGACGGCATGGCTCCGACGTCGGCCTGCGGCAGGGGCGCCGGGGGATAGGGATCGATCTGCATGGATCTGACCTTCCTTGAAAGACAGACCCACCTCTAAACCAGCTCACTCGATATAGGAATAAGTTCCTTATATAATATCTTGGTTTGCCCGCAGACTTCCCTCTATTTTTCGGCATTTCCTGCGTATCGAGCCGATTGAATATCGGTATTTTTTCCTCGGTTCGCAGCTCTGTCGTCTCATGCCCGTTCCCGGCAGACAGGAGGCGTCAGTGGACGAGAATGGCAGTATGCGGCTGGAGGCCGCGCTCAGGTCGGCGGCCGCCGCCTATGTGCAGGGCCTGCGTCACGCCGAGCGCGAGACGCGCCGTCGCCGCGAAATCGAGGCGACGCTGCGGCGTCTCGGCTTCGAACATGCCGCCGCAGCGATTGCGGATGCGTCTCGCCGCGACACCCTTCCCGCCGCCCAGGTTCGTGCGATTCTCGCCGCGCTCGAGGCCGAGATGGCCAAGCTGCTGCGTCGGGCGCGGGCCAATCACCCCGCCTACGACCTCAACCGTCACATCGCGGTCAAGCGGACGCTCGCCTGGCTGTCGGGCGAGACGGAAAGTCCTCGGACGCTCGCCTCCCCGCGCTCGCAGGACCGCCCTTCGGGGCGCGCGCTCAACGACCGGTTCCGTCGTCGCGGTGCGCCGAAGCCGCATTGGGACCGGTGAACCCGCGATGCTTCAATCGGTCGTTGCCCGACGTCTCGACCGACCCGGCAAAGGCGTTATGATCGTGCCCACGCGGGACGGCGCGCCGCCCCGCGTCCTGGCAACGCTTCCGCGCCGGCGGCGATGACCGGCGCGTGCAACGGGAGGATCGGAAGCAGCCATGACGATTCGCAATCTCGATGCGCTGTTCGCGCCCAAGTCGATCGCCCTGATCGGCGCCAGCAATCGGCCCGGAACCGTGGGGTCGGTTCTCGCCCAGAACCTTTTCCGCGCGGGCTTCCAGGGTCCGGTGATGCCGATCAATCCGCATGAGGATTTCATTGGCTCGACCGTCAACTACCGCTCGGTCGCCGAGCTGCCTCTCGATCCGGATCTCGCCGTCATCGCGACGCCGGCGGCCTCGGTGCCGTCGCTCGTCAGCCAACTCGGCGAGCGGGGCTGTCGCGCCGCCATCGCGATTTCGGCGGGCTTCGACCACGACCTGCGCCAGCAGCTTCTCGATGCGGCGCGGCCGCATCTCCTGCGCATCGTCGGCCCGAGCTGTATCGGCCTCATCTCGCCGCAGCGCGGCATCAACGCCTCGATCGCCCATATCATGCCGCGCGGCGGGGATCTCGCCTTCGTCTCGCAGTCGGGCCCGCTCGCCATGACGGTGCTCGATTGGGCGCACGCCCACGATTTCGGCTTTTCGCACCTGCTGTCGATCGGCGACATGAGCGACGTCGATCTCGGAGACCTGCTCGACTACCTCGCCCAGGATGGGCGCACGAGGGCGATCCTCCTCTATGCGGAGTCGATCACCGGGGCGCGCAAGTTCATGTCGGCCGCGCGGATCGCCGCGCGCATCAAGCCCGTGGTGATCATCAAGACGGGCCGCACCGAGGGCGGCGCGCGTGCGGCCCAGTCGCACACCGGCGTGCTGGCCGGATCGGATGCCGTCTACGACGCCGCGTTCCGGCGCGCCGGCATGCTGCGCGTGGCAACATTGCGCCAGCTCTTCGAGGCGGTGGAGACGCTGGCCGCCGGCGTGCGACCGCGCGGCAACCGCTTGGCCATCGTCACCAACAGCGGCGGCGCCGGCGTTCTCGCAACGGATTCGTTGGAGGACATCGGCGGCGAACTCGCGCAATTCTCCGACGAGACGATCGCCGCCCTCGACGCCGTGCTGCCGTCTGACTGGTCGCACGGCAACCCGGTCGAGATCCTGCGCGATGCGCCGGGCGAGCGCTATGAACAGGCGCTCAAGGCCATCCTCCAGGATCGGGGCCAGGACGGGGTTCTGGTGATGAATTGCCCGATGGGCGTGGGCGATGGCCTCGATGCGGCAAAGGCGACGGCGGCCGCGGCGGGGTCGTCCCGTCGCGCGCCAGTGCTCACCTGCTGGATGGGCGGAGCCTCGGCCGTCGAGGCCCGCCGCTTCTTCGCAGCCCAGTCCGTGCCGACCTACGAGGCGCCGGAGGGGGCTGTCCGCGCCTTCATGCATCTCGTCGACTATCGCCGCAATCAGGAACTCTTGATGCAGACACCGCCGGCGCTGCAGATCGACCCGGTCGAGACGGAGGCCGCGCGCGCCCTGATCACCGAGGTGCTCGGCCAGGGTCGGACGGTCCTGACCGAACCCGAGGCCAAGCAGTTGTTCACCGCCTATGGTATTCCGGTGGTCGAGACGCGCGTGGTCGCCAGCCCGGACGAAGCGGCCGAGGCCGCCGCCGCCATGGGCTTTCCCGTGGCGCTCAAGATCCTGTCGCGCGACATCTCGCACAAGTCGGATGTCGGCGGCGTCCAGCTGGAGCTGGATTCGGCCGAAATGGTGCGCCAGGCCGCCATCGACATGCTCGATCTCGTGGGCCAGCGCCGGCCGGGCGCCCAGGTCGAGGGCTTCACCGTGCAGCAGATGGTGACGCGTTCAGACGCCCACGAGCTTCTGGTCGGCATCACCGAGGACCCGAATTTCGGCCCGGTCCTGCTGATCGGCCAGGGCGGCGTCGCGGCGGAGGTGATCGCCGACCGGGCGGTCGGCCTGCCGCCGCTCAACGCCGTGCTGGCGCACGACATGATCGGCCGGACGCGCGTCTCCCGGCTTCTGCGCGGCTATCGCGGCCGTCCGGCGGCCGATCTCGACGCGGTGGCCCAGACCCTCGTCAAGCTGTCGCAGATGATCGCCGATTTCGAGGAGATCGCCGAGCTCGACATCAATCCGCTGCTGGCGGATCGCTCCGGCGTCATCGCGCTCGACGGGCGCGTGGTGGTGCGCCAGCCGTCCAGCCGGCCGGCGGCGCGCTTCGCCATCCGCCCCTATCCGTCTGAACTGGAGGACACGCTCATCGGGCGCGACGGCCAGAGCTACCACATCCGGCCGATCCGCCCCGAGGACGAGCCTGCGCTGATCGACATGCTTGAACGCTCCTCGGCGGAGGACATCGTGCTGCGCTTCTTCGCACCGATCAAGAAGATCGACCATGCCTTCGTCGCCCGTCTGACCCAGATCGACTACGAACGCGAGATGGCCTTCGTAGTGAGACCGCTGGCGGACGAATCGTCGATCCTCGGCGTGGCGCGCCTGATCGCCGATCCGGACAACGAGATCGCCGAATATGGCATCATGGTGCGCTCCGACATGAAGGGCCATGGCCTGGGCTCGACCCTGATGCGCCACCTGCTCTCCTACGGCAAGGCGCGCGGGCTGCGCCGGATCTATGGCGACGTGCTCTACGAGAACCGCGGCATGCTCGACCTCGCCCGCAAGCTCGGCTTCCGCCATCATGTCGATCCCGACGATCCGCAGCTCTGCCGCGTCGAGATCGATCTGGGCGAACTGGATGAAGCGGCCATCCGCGAGCAAGGCGGCTGACGCTTCGGTCCGCTGCCGTGGAAACGGCGCCCGCCATCCACCGATCCACAAAAAACCTCCGCGACACGGGGAAGGGTCGCGGAGGTCCCGATGACCAGGAAACTGCCGAAGCGATCGAGGGGTTAGACCGCTCCGGCTTGGCTTCAGCTCAGGCGTAGCTCGAACGACTGAGTTCCATCGCCACGCCGCTGCGGCGGGCCTCTTCCATGATCCTGTGCGTCACCTGATTGACGATCTCCTCGCTGCCGCCGCCGTAGCGCCTCGCAATCCGCGTCGACAGGTCGAGCACCGCAACGATGCAACCGTTGGATTTCGCCCGTGCCACCGCTTCGCGCACCGCACTTTCCATGCCTTCTGTCATCACCGCCCTCCGTATCTGACCGAATCACAATCCCATAAAAATCGGCAAAAGTCATTGTTTTTTAACTGATTTTAAGGATTTCAAAAGATCGAAAATGCAGATCTTGAGCGGGGCTCCGACGCCGTTCCGACGCAATTTTATGAAGTTTCGCGACCACATTTCAGGGTTGTATCGTTTCAATCCATCCGGCGAGGAGCACGGCGCCGCAAACCGCGGCAGGATGTCGCAGTACCGCTTTTCCAGGATTGCACGTCGTGGCAGGCCACCTCACGGCCACCGATCGTTTCAAATCGGTTCCACGATGATCAGCCGGCCGATCCAAGCCGCCCGGTTCCGCCCGTCGGCTATCGACGCTTCGAGCCCGCTCGCGGAGGAGGTTCAGGCCTCCGGCACCTCGCGCTCCAGCTCCTCGATCCAGATCCGGGCATTGCCGTCCGAGGGCGCGCGCCAGTCGCCGCGTGGCGACAGCGATCCGCCGGCCGTCACCTTCGGCCCGTTCGGCATCGCCGACCGCTTGAACTGGCTGAAGCCGAAGAAGCGGGAAAGGAACAGCCGCATCCATTTGCGGATCGCCGCGAGATCGTAGGCGTTCTTACCGTCGTCGGGGAACCCTTCCGGCCAGTCGCCTTTGGCGGTGTCACCCCAGGCCCGATAGGCCAGAAACGCGATCTTGGAAGGCCGGAAGCCGTAGCGCAGGACGTAGTACAGCGTGAAGTCCTGCAGTTCGTAGGGGCCGATCTTGGCCTGCGTGCTCTGCGGCTTCTCGCCAGCGGCGACCGGTACCAGTTCCGGCGAGATCTCGGTCTCCAGGATCGCCTGCAGCGTCTTCGACACCTCCGGCTCGAACTGCTTCGACTTGATCACCCAGCGGATCAGGTACTGGATCAGGGTCTTCGGCACACCGGCATTGACGTTGTAATGCGACATGTGGTCGCCGACGCCATAGGTCGACCACCCGAGTGCGATCTCCGACAGATCGCCGGTGCCGACCACGAGCCCGCCATGCTGGTTGGCAAGGCGGAACAGGTAGTCGGTGCGCAGCCCCGCCTGGACGTTTTCGAACGTCACGTCGTGCACCGGTTCGCCGCTGGCGAACGGATGCTCCATGTCGGCCAGCATCTGGCGCGCCGCCGGACGGATGTCGAGCTCGTGGGCCGATACGCCCAGCGAGGCCATCAGGGCGTGGGCGTTGCCCTTGGTCGCGGCACCCGTGGCGAACCCCGGCATCGTGTAGGCCAGGATGTTGGTTCGCGGCAGCCCGAGCAGGTCGAGCGCCTGGGCGGAGACGATCAGCGCCTGGGTAGAGTCCAGGCCTCCGGAAACCCCGATCACGAGCTTGTCGATGCCGGTCGCGCGAAGCCGCTGCACCAAGCCCGAGACCTGGATGTTATAGGCTTCGTAGCAATCCTGATCGAGCCGGGCCGGATCGGCCGGTACGAACGGGAACCGGTCCATCGATCGTTCGAAGCCGATGTCGCCGGTCTTCGGCGCCAGCGTGAAGGACACCGTCCGATACGCGTCGGTGCGCTCGCGATAGCGCCGCCGATTGTCGTCGAACGTGCCCTGACGCGCCCGCTCCTGGGCGATCAGGTCGAGGTCGATATCGGCCAGCGCGATCCGCTCGCCGGAGGGAAAGCGATCCGTCTCGGCCAGACACGCGCCGTTCTCGTAGATCGAAGCCTGGCCGTCCCAGGCGAGATCCGTGGTCGATTCGCCGGTGCCGGCGGCGGTGTAGATATAGGCGGCAAGGCAGCGCGCCGACTGCGACTGGCAGAGCAGCTTGCGCGTCTCGGCCTTGCCGATGGTGATGTTGCTCGCCGAGAGGTTGGTGAGCACGCTGGCGCCGGCCAGCGCCGCCTCCCCGCTCGGCGGCATGGGCACCCAGAAGTCCTCGCAGATCTCGACATGGACGACGAGGCCCGGCACGTCCTCGGCCTGGAACAGCAGGTCGGGGCCGAAGGGCACGGTCGTTCCACCGATCACGATGCTGCCGCCCTCGGTTCCCTCGCCGGAGGCGAAGTGCCGATGCTCGTAGAACTCGCGATAATTCGGCAGATAGACCTTGGGCACCACGCCGAGCAGATGGCCGCGATGGATGGCGAGCGCACAATTGTAGAGCCGCGCACCATGGCGCAGCGGCGCGCCGACGATCATCAGCGGCGAGAGATCGCGCGAGCGCTCGAGCAGGGTTTCGATGGCGGTCTCGACCGCGTCGAGCAACGGATCCTGAAGCAGCAGATCGTCGATCGAATAGCCGCTGACGCAGAGTTCGGGAAAGACCGCGAGCGCGGCCCCGGCCTTGTCGGCGCGTTGGACCATGCCGGCGATCGTCTCGGCATTGGCCGCGGGATCGGCGAGCGCGGTCGGAATGGTACAAGCCGCCACGCGCGCGAAACCGTGCCGGTAGATGCTGTGGAAGCTGCTCGTCATGACAACGATCGTTCCCTTCGATGCTGGGCGTCCGCTCATCAATGCCGAGGGACCGCCGCGAATTCAATGGCGGTCGGCTCGGCTCCGCCTCATCTTGCGAACGTAGAGTTCGAGGCGGTGCGAGACGATCTCATAACCGTGGGCGCGCGCGATCTCCTCCTGCAAGGTCTCGATCCTGTCGGACCGAAATTCGCTGACCTCGCCGGTGTCGACGTCGATCAGGTGGTCGTGATGCGCGCCGTCCGCCGGTTCGAACCGCGAAGGTCCCCCTTCGAAGGCATGGCGGTGGATGGCGCCGCGATCCTCCAGCACTTTCATCGTGCGATAGACCGTGGACAGGGACACGCTGGAATCGATCTGCGAGGCACGGCGGAGATCTCCAAGGCATCGGGGTGATCGTCCCCCTCCGCCAGGATCCTCAGGATCGTCCTGCGCGGCCGGGTGATCCGCATGCCGGCGTCCCGAAGCTCGCTTTCGTAGTTGCGCGTCATCGCCGCTCCATCGCTCTCGTCTTCATGTAGACGCAGGCCGTGAGCATGGAAAGAGGAGCGCTTCCGGAAGGACTCGGAGGGATGCCGTCTTCGGCGTTTCCGAAAAGCCTTCGGCGAAGGCGGTCCGGCCGCGCCTGGCGCGCATCCCAGTCCGAAGAGTACCCAAACAAAAGGGCCCGGATGATCCGAGCCCTTTCGTCATACGATCAAGGATCGTGACTTCCGGCTATTCTTCCGGCTTGAACGCCTTGCCGTCCAACACGGCACAACTGTCATCGCCAGCCTTGCTCAGGGAGAAGCCGCCCTCGCCCGACTTGACCTGGCAGGTCATCGGGAAGTTTGCGCCCTCCAACTCGCCGTTCACGTCGGAAAAAGTGATCTTGCCGTCCTTCACCGCCCATTGTCCGGTCGCCGTTCCTTTGGCCTCGGAATCGGTCAGGACGAAACTGCCGTTGTCGTTGAACACCAGCTTGGTGGCATCGGCCTCGTAATTTCCCGGCTGAACAGAGACCCCCGGTTGCGCGGCGTCCGTCTTCGAGGCATTCGCTTCTGCTGACTCCTTGGCGGGCGGCTGTTGCTGCTGCGACCCTGCCTGCTTGGGCTCGGCGGCTGGCTGCTGCCGTTCTGTGGCTGCCGAGGCTTGCTGCTCCTGATCGGAAGATGCGGCCGCCTTCTGCTGGTCGCCGTCAGCTCCCGCCTGCGATTCTTTACCGGCGGGCTGCGCCGGGGACGAGGATTGGGCCTGACCTTTGGGCTTGGACGGCTGGTTGCCCTCTTGCTGGGCGGCGGCGGGCTGGCTGTCCTGCGAGGCGTTGCCCTGCGGCTTGGCCTGGTCAGGCGCCGGCGCCTTTGGCGTCTGGCCAGTGGCCGGCCGTTTCTGGTCTCCCGCCGTCGCGGCCGCCTGCGGAGCAGTTGCTGCCGGCTGCGCGTCGCTGGCGGCTTTCGCGCTGGCGGCCGCGAGGCGCTTCTCGACGGATGCGAGTTCGTCGCTGCGAGCCGCCAGCGTGTCGGCCAAGTCGGCAACACGGGTCTGCAGCTCGGCGCGCTGGGTCTCTGACGCCTGGACGTCCTGGGCGACCTGCTCGCGCTGCGCCTGGAGCTGCTGGATCGCCGTCTGCAGATTGGACTGCTGCTTGGTCAGGCTCTCCACCTGCGGACGAATGGCAGCCAGACGATCGGAGGTCTCGGCCTCGGCCTTACGGGCCTGCTCCAGCTTGGTCTGGGCGTCGCCGACTTGACCGGTCAGCGTTTCCGACTGTTTCGTCAGGTCGCCCACCTGCCCTTGAAGCTCTTTTACGCGCGCCTGCATGCGCTCGGTATCCTGGGACAGCTGATCGCGCTGCGCGCCGATCTCGGTGACCGCCTGCTGCGTCTGCTGGCGCTGTTGCTGCAGGCCCTCGATCGCCTGCTGAACCGTGCTCTGCTGCTGCTGCAGCGTGGCGATCTGCTCCTTCGACTTGGCGGCGTCGTTTTCGGCCTGGACCTGCGCCGCCTGGGCTTGCTCGAGCGCCGCCTGCGCGTCGGCCACCTGCGTGGTCAGGCTTTCGGCTTCATCGGAGAGCGAGCTGACGGCCTGACGGGTGTCGGCTTCCTGCTGCCGCGCCTCGGTCAGGCGTTGCTGAACCTCGGCAAGCTCCTTCTGTCCTGCGTCGATCTGCTGGCGCATGTCGGCGAGGTCCTTCTGAGCGGCAGCGAGCTCCTGCTGGGAGCCCTTGGCCGCGTCGACCTGCTGCTGAACCTGCTGGAGCTCCTGCTGGCGCGCGGTGAGCTGCTCCTGGGCGCTCTTCAGATCGGCCGCGGCCGTCGCCTGCTGCGGGCCTAGCTGATCGAGCCGGCCCTGCGCCTGCTCGATCTGGCTGCGCAGCGCCTCGAGGTCGCCGCTGGCCTGACGCTGCGCTTCGAGCTGCGTCTGGACGTTGCTGCGCTCGTCCTGAAGCGCGTCGATGCGCGCTTCGTATTCGCTCTGGGCGGACGAACTGGAAAACGCGAGAATGATGACGACGATCCAGCCTACCGCTGCGGCAACCGCGAGCGCGAGCGGAACGGGACGTCGAAGTTCACTGGAGATATCGCTGGGGGTAGTCTCGGCCACGTGCCTTCTCCTCGAAACCGAACGTCGCGGCCGCCCTGGTGGGGCTACCGCCGGAATTGTGAGCGCTGCTTGATAACATGGGGCTCATATCGAAATGCGACAGTGCACGGCGCCTCCAACCGGTCTTGAATGATTTATCCCGATGCCGTCGGTCGAGATGGAGAGCCGATCCTCGCCGCCAGAACGCCACGCGCCTGTTGCCGCTCGATGCCCCTCCACCCTCGATCTCCGAAACGCGCGACAAATGGTCTTGCCTCACCTCGAACGCCCTGCTGCCGGTCCGGTTGCCGGTGTTCGTCGCCAGGGTCTCGATGCCGATCTCATCGACAACTCGGCGGTGAAGACGAACCCTGCCGGGTTGCGGTCATGGCGTGACCCAGGCCGCGTTGCGCTTGCTGGAGCGTATGCAGGCCTCGATGAAGGCAACGCCGTCGATGCCGTCGTCGATGCCCGGGAAGGCCACGGCCTGATCGAGCGGCGAGCCGTCGCGCGCCGCCCGGATCGCGCAAGCGATCTCGGTGTAGAGGTTGGCGAAGCACTCCAGATAGCCTTCCGGATGCCCGGACGGCACCCGGCTCATGCGCGCCGCCTCCGGCCCGGCGCCCGCCCCGTTGCGCGTGATGCGCCGGCGCTCGCCGCCGAACGGCGTGAACCACAGCCAGTTCGGGTTCTCCTGCTCCCATTCGAGGCCGCCCTTGGTGCCGTAGATCCGCAGCTTCAGGCCGTTCTCGTTGCCGACCGCGACCTGGCTCGCCCACAGCATGCCGCGCGCCCCGCCGGCAAAGCGCATCAGCACCTGCACATTGTCGTCGACTGGCCGCCCCGACACGAAGGCGGTCAGTTCGGCGGCCAGGCTTTCGACCGCGAGGCCGCTGACGAAGCAGGCGAGCTGATAGGCATGGGTGCCGATATCGCCGACCGCTCCGCCGGCGCCCGAGCGCGCCGGGTCGGTGCGCCAGTCCGCCTGCTTGTTGTGAACCTCCTCGGTCAGCCAATCCTGCGCGTATTCCACCTGCACGACGCGGACGTCGCCGAGGTCGCCCGCCTCGACCATGGCCTTCGCCTGGCGGATCATCGGATAGGCCGAGTAGTTGTGGGTGAGCGCGAAGATCGCGCCGGACTTCTCCACCACGTCGCGCAGCCTTTTGGCGTCGCGCAGATTGGTGGTCAGCGGCTTGTCGCAGATCACGTGGATGCCGCGCTGCAGGAACGCCTTGGCGATCGGCACGTGCAGATGGTTCGGCGTGACGATCGCCACCGCCTCGATGCCGTCCTTCAGCCGCTTCTCGCGCCGCGCCATCTCCTCGTAGGAGCCGTAGCAGCGGTCCTCCGAGAGGCCGAGTTCCAGCCCGGAAGCCTTGGCGCGCTCCGGATCGGAAGAGAAGGCGCCGGCGGTCAGCACATAGTTGTCGTCCATGCGCGCGGCGATGCGATGTACGCCGCCGATGAAGGCGCCCTGCCCACCGCCCACCATGCCGAGCCGGATGCGCCCGGCCTGTTTTTCGTCCCGCCCTTCGATCGCCATGGCTCTGATCCCCCTACGCGTTGATGCTCAGCCGATCCCCAGAAGCCGCCTGTTGGCAGCCTCGTCGGTGCCGCCCGACGCGAAGTCGTCGAACGCCTTTTCGGTGACACGGATGACGTGGTTGGCGATGAAGGGCGCGCCCTCGGCGGCGCCCTGCTCGGGATGCTTGAGACAGCATTCCCATTCGAGCACCGGCCAGGAATCGTAATCGTATTCGGCCATCTTGGAGAAGATCGCGGCGAAATCGACCTGGCCGTCGCCCAGCGAGCGGAAGCGGCCGGCGCGCTTCGTCCAGGACTGGTAGCCCGAGTAGACGCCTTGGCGTCCCGTCGGGTTGAACTCGGCGTCCTTCACGTGGAAGGCGCAGATGCGCTCGTGATAAATGTCGATGAACTCGATGTAGTCGAGCTGCTGCAGCACGAAGTGCGAGGGATCGTAGTTGATCTGGCAGCGGGGATGATTGCCCGTCGCCTCCAGGAACATCTCGAAGGTGGCGCCGTCGAAGATGTCCTCGCCCGGATGGATCTCGTAGCCAACGTCGCAGCCCACCTCGTCGAAGGCGTCGAGGATCGGCAACCCAGCGTTTCGCCAGTTCGGCGAAGGCGGTGTCGACCAGTCCGGCCGGGCGTTGCGGCCAGGGATAGAGGAACGGCCAGGCGAGCGCGCCGGAGAAGGTGACGTGGCTCTTGAAGCCGAAATGCGCGCTTGCCTTGGCGGCCATCATCAGCTGGTTCACCGCCCATTCCTGCCGCGCCTTGGGGTTGCCGCGCACCTCCGGCGCCGCAAAGCCGTCGAAGGCCTCGTCGAAGGCCGGGTTGACGGCCACCAGCTGGCCCTGGAGATGGGTCGACAGATCGGTGATCTCGACGCCCGCCTCGCGGCAGATGCCGGCGACCTCGTCGCAATAGTCCTTGGATTCGACCGCCTTTGCGAGGTCGAAGAGTTGGCCCGCCCAGGTCGGCACCTGAATGCCCTCATAGCCGAGCCCGGCCGCCCATTTGGCGATCTCGGGCAGCGAATTGAACGGCGCGGCGTCGCCGACGAACTGGGCCAGAAAGATCCCAGGTCCCTTCATCGTCTTCATGCTGAAATCCTTCCACCTCTCCATATGGCCTCAGGCCGACGGGCAAGCGCAAAGCACGGCCCGGGGGCATGGCAGCCAATCCGATAGGATCAGGGGGCAGAAGGCGCAGCAACGATGATCGGCGCTCGCGCCGAGGATCAAAAACGCCTCGTCGTTCCTCCCGATCGAGACGAACCAAGGAAGCGTTTCGGCTTATCCCGCCGATTATGGGTTCCCGGATTCGTCAAAGAGCATATCCGCTCGCTTCGGCACGGTGAAGAGGTGGCTTGGAAATCGCCCAAAGACGAAAAACGCCGAGCAAAATCCTGGCATAGAGGGCCAATGCTGATCTGTTGCCGCGGACGGCAAGCCGGGACCGACCGTTTCGCATTCGGATCGAACGGTTCGATCAGAGTCGTGCGAGCCGCATATCGATTTGGGCGAGGATATCATCCAGCATTCCGACGTATTTGGCCGTCCCAGCTCGGCTGAAATAGGTTCGCGCCGTTGTCGCGAGATCCTGGGCCTCCCCCAGCATGGCCCGATGGTCTGCGGCATCGATGCCATCGAGATCGGCCCATTCGTAGTGGAGCAACGTCCGCGCCAACTTGAAGCGAGCATAATTCACGTCGGCCGCGTCGATCGGCCAGCGGCCCTCCTCCGGGGCGATCGCAGCGAGCACCGTTCGATGCAGAGCAAGGGCCTTGTCGTAGTTCGCTCGAACGTGATCCAAGTCGCCGAGATCGATATAGGCGTCGGCCAGATTTGACGTCCCAGTCCAGGCCCCTTTTTCTCCCTCGCCTCGTTCCAGCATCAGGTCCCGCGTCTTTTGGCTGTAGTCGATCGCGATACGGGCGTCCTCCTGGGTGTGGCTGCGCCCGGCGATCCGGCCGTAGTCGGCGGCAAGGCCATCATAGATGGCTATGACATCTTCCTTGTCGGCAGTCGTTTCATGATGCGCCAGCCAGTTCAGGGCCGCCCTGACGGAGCGGCGGAACTGCCGGACTGCTTGTCGGTCGTCAGGCTGCAGTTCCCCGGCATAGCCGAGGGCGGATGTAAAGCTGTCGACGAAATCGGTCTCCTGGTCGAGATCGGGGGCTTTGATTCTGTGATAGCGCTGCTCAATCAGGTCCGCGGCATGGAGCAGCATCGTCTCGTCGGATTTCAGACGGCCGTACTGGACGAGGTCATCGACAAACAGCGAAACGGCTTCCTCAAAGCAGTCGTCGCTCCACGTCGGCCGGACAATGGGGCAGAGCGCAAGCCGCGCTTCGCCGGCTTCGACAGAGGCTCGAAGTGGAAAAGTTTCCTCCGTCTCCCCCGGATAAAAATCGTCCGACGCCTGATAGCTGACATTGCTTCCGAGGAGAGCGGAATAAGCCGTCTGGGCATCACGGTCGCCAAGATCGTCGAGCCGCTCATGGAGTACGCCCAATGCGAAACGGATGCGTTCATCCATCTGCGTCTGAGAGATATCGTTTTGTGCCTCCTCCAGATCGGTCGCCAGACCGGAGAGGATGTCAAGCTGCTGATCCCGCTCAGGAGAACCTGGCGGCGGCATGGTCCGGCAAAAGGAATCGTCTTCCCAGCCCGCCTCTCCATTCTCTTTCAGGAATCTTACGACGTCGTCGCAGGCCGCCTCGTCCCCGACATAGGGAAAGCTGTCGATCAACGGCGTTTCGATCGCGATCCTGGTCCCGTCTTCGCCCACGAAAATGCGCTTGTGTGAGGTTTCGGCCGCCTGGACGCTTGCGGGTTCATCCGAAATTGAAGGATGTCGTTCATCGCCGGGCAGATATCGTCCGACATTGATGGCCACAACGACCGCGAGTGTCCCGGCTGCGAGCTTCAGGCTGTCCATACGTCGCCCCGTTCGGTGCTTAAGCCCCGTCTACCACTGCCTTTCCATCATTTCGGACGCGAATCTAGGGCCCTATTCTACCGCTTGGATGGCCTGGCGCAGCGTTTCCTCAAATCATGTCCTAACTCGCCTCAGCGAGACAGGGAGCGGACGTCCGCGAGGCCAAAAAGTCACACTGCTTCCCGCTTTTCGACCTAGCTCGAGATTCATCCGGTATCGCCGGATCGTTGTCGCCGCTGCATCGTTACCACCCCCGATCCCGCGCCATCGGATGCCGACGGCGCGGAGCGTAATCGAGTGCATTCGAAGGAGCAAATCCATGAAACGAGTTCTTGCCGCCGCGATACTCGTCCCCTCCGTCCTGGCTGGCGCCACGGCCGTCCAGGCGGCCGACCTGCCGACCTACCAGCCGACGGAACCCTATCCCCAGGCCACGCAGGACTCCGGCGGCGTCCGGCTCGGCTATCTGTCCTGCGACGTCGGCGGCGGCGTCGGCTACGTGCTCGGCTCGGCCAAGAGCCTCGACTGCGTGTTTCAGCCGACGGTTGGAGCCGACACTGCGGAAAGCTACACCGGCACGATCCGCAAGATGGGTATCGATGTCGGCTTCACCACGGGCGGCAAGCTGGTCTGGGCGGTCTTCGCGCCGACGGCCGGCTACCACAGCGGTTCGCTCGGCGGGGTTTATGAAGGCGCCACGGTGGAAGCCACTCTCGGCGCCGGCGCGGGGGCCAACGTCCTGGTCGGCGGCACGTCCGGCTCGATCCAGCTCCAGACCGTCAGCCTCACCGGTCAGGTCGGCCTGAACGCGGCGGCCACTGGCACGTCGGTGACCCTCAACGCCGTGAACTGATCGCGAATCCCCGAGCGCTGCCCGACAGCGCTCGGTCCTCCTCAGCATCCAATTTCCCACCATCGACGCCACGATCGGCCCGCCTCCCCGCGATTGCGATCCCCGGGAGGTTGACGATGGGCCGTGTTTGGCCGATGCCGCCCAGCAACGACCGAATGGGCAGATATCGGGAACCATCATGACCTATGGCATCATCGGAGTCGGGGCGATCGCCTCGGCCATCGTCACCGGCCTTTGTCGGGAGGGCGACGCTCCCTCGATCGTGCTGTCGCCGCGCAATGCCCGCGTCGCCGCCGGTCTTGCCGCTCGCTTTCCAACGGTCAGCGTCGCGCCCGACAATCAGAGCGTCATCGACGCTGCGACGGTGGCGATCCTGGCCGTCCGGCCGCAGGACGCTCCAGAGGTACTCTCGACCCTGCGCTTCCGCGCCGATCAGACCGTTCTCAGCGTCATCGCGGCGATGTCGGTCGCCACGCTCGCATCGCTGGTCGCGCCAGCCACAGACATCGTCCGTTCGATCCCCCTACCGACCGTTGCCGACCGCCAGGGCACGACGCCGATCCATCCGCCGCACGATGGCGCCCGATCATTGTTCGACCGTCTGGGCTGCACGATCGAGGTCGCCGACGAAGCCGCTTTCGACGCGCTCTCGGCGGCCTCCTCGACGGTTGCCGCTCATTTCGCCTATCTGCAGGCCGTCAGCGGATGGCTCGCCGACCACGGTCTGCCGGAGGATCAGGCTCGGCGTTACGTGGCGTCGATCTTTGCCGGGCTCTCCGAAGCGCTCAAAGGCGACACGCCGGACTTTGCGGCTCTCGCCGGCGACCACGCGACACCCGGCGGACTGAACGAGCAGTTCCGAGCGTTCCTGCAGGACGCCGGGCTGTTCGACCATGTGGATGCCGGACTGGACCGGATCCTCGAGCGCGTCTCCGGCGGATCGAAAGCGTAGTCACCCACGGAAAACCATGGCCGGCGCGATTTTCGTCATCCGGCGGCGGCTTCGGCGCAGGACGCGCAGGTGCCCTTGATCTCCACCGTGGTCTTCGACGGCCGGAATTGGTTGCTCTCGGCCCAGGCCATCAGCCGATCGCGCACCACGTCGTCCGAGAACTCCCAGACCTGGCCGCAGGTCTCGCAGATGCCGAAAGCGATCATCCGCGAGGCGTGGCAGTGCGGATGCGCGCAGGCGACGAAGGCGTTGAGGCTCTCCAGCCGATGCACCAGCTCGTAGTCGAGCAGCTTGTCGAGCGCCCGATAGACCTGAAGCGGCGCGCGCAGCCCGTCGTCGCGCAGCCGGTCGAGGATGGCATAGGCGCTCAGCGGCACGCCCTCCTTGGCCAGCGCGTCCAGCACCAAGGCTTGGTTCTTGGTCAGGTGCGGATGCGGCTCGGTCATGCCTGTCTTCCTGTCATATGCCGTTTGAGCGAGGCGCGAGGCACCAGGCTCAGCAGGAACATAGCGAGTGCCGCCACGACAATCGAGGGACCCGACGGCGTGTCGAACTGCAGCGAGCCGAACAGGCCGGCGATCGCCGCGACGGCTCCGATCAGCGCGGCCATGATCGCCATGGCCTCCGGCGTCGCCGAGAAGCGACGCGCCGTCGCCGCCGGAATGATCAGCAGCGAGGTGATGAGCAGGATGCCGACGATCTTCATGGCGATGGCGATGACGAAGGCCATCAGCAACATGAAGAGGATGCGCGCCCGCTCCGGCTTCAGCCCTTCCGCCTCAGCCAGTTCGGCATCGACCGTCGAGGCCAGGAGCGGTCTCCACAGCCAGACGATGCCGGCGATCACCAGCAGGCCGCCGCCGTAAATAGCCACGATGTCGGTGCGCGAGACCGCCAGGATGTCGCCGAACAGATAGCCCATGAGATCGACCCGCACCCAGCTCATGAACGCCAGCGTGACGAGGCCGAGCGCCAGGCTCGAATGGGCGAGGATGCCAAGCAGCGAGTCGGTCGACAGCGAACCCTGCCGCTGCAGGACGATGAGGCACACGGACACCAGCGCGGCGACGACGAAGACGCAGAGCATCAGGTCGATGTCGAAGAGAAAGCCGAGCGCGATGCCGAGCAGCGCCGAATGGGCCATGGTGTCGCCGAAATAGGCCATCTTGCGCCACACGACGAAGCAGCCGAGAGGCCCCGCGATCAGGGCCACGCCAGCGCCGGCGACCATCGCGCGAATGAAGAAGTCGTCAAGCATCGCTTGCCTCGCTTTCGCGCGTCCGGCCATGCTCCGTGGCGGGACGATGATCGTGGCCATCGTCATGGACATGGCGTTCGGTGTCCTCCGCGGCGTCGAGCACCCGACCGTCGTCGAGATGAGTGTGATCGTGATGATGGTGATAGACCGCCAGCGTTTCCGCCACGCGGCTGCCGAAGAGGCGCGCATATTCCGGACTGGAGGCAACGGCCTGCGGCGTGCCGCGGCAGCAGATATGCCCGTTCAGGCAGATCACCGTATCGGTCGCCGCCATGACCAGATGGAGGTCGTGGGAGATCAGGAGCACGCCGCAGCCCGTGCGATCGCGGATCGTCTTGATCAGATCGTAGAGCGCCGCCTCCCCGATCACGTCGACGCCCTGCACCGGCTCATCGAGCACCAGCAGATCCGGTCGGCGGATCATCGCCCGCGCCAGGAGCGCGCGCTGGAATTCGCCGCCCGACAGCCGCTGCACTTCGGCCTTGGCGAGATGCGGGATTCCCACCGCCTCCAGCGCCTCCGCCACCTCCCGGCTGGAATGCCGGCTGGTCAGCGTCAGAAGCCGCTCGACGCTCAGCGGCAACGTCCAGTCGATCGCGAGCTTCTGCGGCACGTAGCCGACGCGCAGGTTCCGAGCGCGCTCGACCCTGCCCTCGCTGGCCGCGACGACACCCAGCGTGACCTTCGCCGTGGTGCTCTTGCCCGAGCCGTTGGGGCCGATCAGCGTGACGATCTCGCCACGTTCGATGTGAAGGTCGACGCCGCGCACCAGCCAGCGTCCGCTTCTTTCGACGCCGACGCCCGCAAGCTCCACCAGGTTTTCAGGCCCCATCATGGCACTATTCGCACTTCCTGCCTCAACCTGCCAACAGCAACCCACCGGCCTGCGGCTGGACACAGCGCCCCGGCACCGTCGGTGCGCCGTCGCCGCACGGCGGCTGCGTCCATGGACGTCGGCGACGCCCCTTGACCTCCTCCTATGCCAGACGTTATAGGGTTACACAACATGTGTTACTAAATAACATTTCGCATCGGAGTTTCCAGATGAAGACGTCCCTCTTGGCCCTGACGGCTGCTCTCCTTGTCGGCGTGGCACCCGTTCGCGCGGAGGATGGCCCGCATGTCGTGGCCTCGATCAAGCCGATCCATTCGTTGGTCGCCGCCGTCATGCAAGGGGTCGGCACGCCCGACCTCGTCATCGAAGGCGCCGGCTCGCCGCACGGCTACGCCTTGAAACCGTCGAATGCCAGCGCGCTTGAAGCCGCGGATGTCATCTTCTGGATGGGGCCTGACCTGGAGACGTTTCTGATCCGGCCGCTCGAGAGCCTGGCGTCAGGCGCCCGATCCGTTCCGCTGGAGGATACGCCCGGCCTCACCAAACTGCCAGCGCGCGAAGGCGGCGCCTTCGAGCCGCACGAGCATCATCACGAAGGCGAGGCCGACGAAGACGAACACGAAGAGCATCACGACGCGGATCATGACGATCATGACGAAGACCACGATCATCATGAGGCCGACGTCCATCTCTGGCTCGACCCGGCCAACGCCAAGGTGATGGTGGAGCGGATCGCCGAAACGCTCGCCACCGTGGATCCGGCCCACGCGACGACCTATGAAGCCAACGCCCAGGGCGAGGTCAAAGAGCTCGACGCGCTCATCGCCGAGACGGAGACCAAGCTCGCGCCGGTCGCCGACAAGCCGTTCATCGTCTTCCACGACGCGTATCATTCGTTCGAGAACCGCTTCGGCGTCGAGGCGGTGGGTTCGATCACGGTCAACCCGGAAACGGAGCCGGGGGCCAAGCGGATTTCCGAGATCCGCGCCAAGGTCGAGGATCTGGGCGCCGTCTGCGTCTTCGCCGAGCCGCAATTCGAACCGGCAATCGTCACCACCATCACCGACGGGACCTCGGCGCACAGCGGTGTGCTCGATCCGCTCGGCGCCGATCTCGAGCCTGGCCCGGATCTGTACGCCGAGTTGATCCGCAATCTCGCGACGTCGCTCTCCGATTGCCTGGGATCGGAGCAGTAGAAAACGGAAGTGTCATGCAAAGGGCCCGCGCGGCGTCGCGCGGGCCCTTTTGCGGTCGTCTTATGGCGTCAGCTTTGCTGAGCTCAGCTCGCGGCGACCAGCTTTCCGTCGAGCGCCATCTGGATCAGCGCACGCGTCTCGCCGATCCCGTAGAGCGCCACGAAGGAACCGAAGCGCGGCCCCCTCTCCTGCCCGATCAGGATCTGGTAGAGCGCCTGGAACCACTCCACTGAAACGCCGGGGCCGCCGCCCGGCCCCTTTTTCTTCACGTCCTGGTAGCGCTCGATCGGCCGTGCGACGTCGAGCACCGCGTTCTGGACCGCTTCGCCATCGGCACCATCGGGCAGCGATGCGAGCTTGGCGTCGAGTGCCGCCAGGGCCTCCCGCTCGACCGCGTCCGGGGCCCGGAAGGTCTTGTTCGGCTTGACGAAATCCTCGAAGTAGCGCAGCGCGTAGCCGACCAGCCGATCGAGCTCCGGATCGGTCTGCGCGGTGACGCCCGGCGCATAACGGCTGATGAAACCCCACAGCGTGCCCTTGTCGCCGGCATTGGAGGCCGAGACGAGATTGAGCAGCATGGCGAAAGGCACGGCCAGCCCATGTTCCGGCGGCTGTCCGTCGTGGATGTGCCAGACCGGATTCTGCAGCCGCTGCCGCGCATCCTGACGCTGATAGGCCGAGACGAACGCATAATAGTCGTCCACCGCCTTCGGGATGACGTCGAAATAGAGCTTCTTTGCCGTCTTCGGCTTCTGGAACATGTAGAGCGACAGGCTCTCCGGCGAGGCGTAGGTCAGCCATTCGTCGATGGTCAGACCATTGCCCTTGGACTTCGAGATCTTCTGTCCCTTGTCGTCGAGGAACAGCTCATAGTTGAAGCCCTCCGGCGGCGTCTCGCCGAGGACGCGGCAGATCTTCGACGACAGCATGACGGAGTCGATCAGGTCCTTGCCCGACATCTCGTAGTCCACGCCCAACGCCGCCCAGCGCATGGCCCAGTCCGCCTTCCACTGGCATTTGACTTGGCCGCCGGTGATCTCCGTCTCCACCCGCTCGCCGGTGTCGGGGTCGATATAGGCGATCATGCCCCGCGACACGTCGCGGTCGACCATCGGCACCTGCAGGACGATGCCGGTGCGCGGCGAGATTGGCAGGAATGGCGAATAGGTCGCGCGCCGATCGGGCCCGAGCGTCGGCAGGATGATCTCCATCACTTCGTCGTAGACCGCCAGCATCTTCAACAACGTCTCGTCGAAGCGACCGGCTAGATAGTAGTCGGTCGAGGAGGCGAACTCGTAGTCGAAGCCGAAGCGATCCAGGAAGGCGCGCAGCCGCGCGTTGTTGGCCGCGCCGAACGAGGGATACTCGTTGGAGAACGGGTCGGGAATGCGCGACAGCGGCTTGCCGAGATGGCTCATCATCATCTCGCGGTTCGGCACGTTGTCCGGCACCTTGCGCAACCCGTCCATGTCGTCGGAGAAGCACAGGAGCCGCGTCGGCACTGTGTCCTCGGTGAGGACGCGAAAGGCGTGGCGCACCATGGAGGTGCGCGCTACCTCGCCGAACGTGCCGATGTGGGGCAGGCCCGACGGGCCATAGCCGGTCTCGAACAGGATCTCTCTGCCAGTCGCGCCCTTCTCCAGCCGCGCCACCAGTTTTCGCGCCTCCTCGAACGGCCAGGCGTTCGACTGGCGAGCCTCCGCCAGCATCTCCGGAGTGATATCGAGCGGCGCGTGCCGGTCAGCGGCCATGTCGTCCTCTGCTTCGAAAGGGTTGTGACGTCCGGCGAGGCGTAATCCCTGCCGGTCCCTGCGATCCTATGGTGCGGGGATCCGCAAAGCGCGGTGGAGTTCGTCTAGGGTGCCCGGCGGGATCCGTCAACATCGATAGCCATCGCGCCTCCCTTCCGCTTCGAACTAGTCGCCCTTCTTGCCCTTCAGCTCGATCGGATGTCGTCTGGCGTTCTCATACATCTGGCGGATCGCGGCGATGTCCACGCGCGCGGGCGGCAGGCTCATCCCCATCTCGTCCATGGCATCGGCGATGATGTGCGAAATCGCCAGATTGCGAAACCACTTGTGATCGGACGGGATGACGAACCACGGCGCCCACTCGGTGCTCGTGCGCTCGATCGCCTCCTCGTAGGCCTCGATATATTGCGGCCAGAACTGGCGCTCCGAATAGTCGCTCTCGCTGATCTTCCAATGCTTGTCCGCCTCCTCCAGCCGCTTCTCGAACCGATGCAGCTGCTCGTCGGGACTGATGTGGAGGTAGAATTTCAAGATCCGCGTCCCGTTCTCGGCCAGCAGCTTCTCGAACGCGTTGATCTGGTCGAACCGCTTGGACCAGACCTCGGCTGGCGCCAGATTGCGGACCCGCACGACGAGAACGTCCTCGTAGTGCGAGCGGTTGAAGATCACCACCTCGCCGCGCGCCGGCGCCCTCATATGGGCGCGCCAGAGAAAGTCGTGCGCGAGTTCGACGGCGCTCGGCTGCTTGAACGGGACGACGACGGTGCCCTGAGGATTCATGCTGCCGAACAGATGGCGGATGGTGCCGTCCTTGCCGCCGGCATCGAGCGCCTGCAGCACTACGAGGAGCGAGCGGCGACCGTCTGCGTAGAGCAGATATTGCAGCCGCGCCATGCGCTCGACCTGTTCGGCGGTCGCGGCGGCCGCCTTGTCGCGCGAGTGGTGCTCGTCCTTGAAGCCGGAATCGATCTCCGGCAGATGCAGTTTCGATCCCGGCTTCACGAGGAATTTCTTACTGTAGTTCATGGCTCTTCCCGCACGCGTTTCGACAGACATCTCGCTATCAACGCTTTTGGGGCAAGAGGTGGTTGCCGAGGAAAGTCGCCGTGTGGGCCGAGGCGGTCTTGTGACGGCCGCCGCCCGTCCCTAGCTTGCTGCCAGGCAACACGGAAAAGCCCAGCGACAAGGCAGGAAGGACCCGCGCACGATGACCACCCCGACGACGGTCGAGATCAGCCCTCAGGAAGCCCTGATCCATCTCATGGCGGCGATGGCGGCGGCCGACGAGGCCATTCGCGACAGCGAGCTGCGCCAGATCGGCCTGATCCTGCAGACGCTGCCGGTCTTCGATGGCTTCGACCTGGCGCGGATCAAAACCATCGCCGCCGACATCACCCGGATCCTCGACACCGAGGACGGTATCGACACGGTCATTGAGCACGTGCGCACCGTCGTGCCGCCGAAGTTCCACGAAACGGCCTATGCGCTTGCGGTCGAGATCGCCGCTTCGGACCTTTTCGCCCATCAGAGCGAACTGCGCTTCCTGCAGATGGTCCGCGACGCGCTCGATCTCGATCCTTTGGTCACTGCCGCGATCGAGCGCAGCGCTCGCCTCCGCTATCGGCGGCCGTAGGCGAGTATCGGCCGCAGCAATCGGGCGCGTTCGTGTCTAGAATGCGCTGACGGGGAAATAGCGCAGCATCAGCTCGGAAAATCGGCCGCTCGCCACCACGCGGCCGATCGCATAGTCGAGAGCGTCCACCAGGGCCGCGTCGCCGAGCGGAACCGCGATCGCCAGCCCTTCCCCGAGATAACGATCCGACAGATACGGGCCGCCGGCAAACGTACAGCAATCGTCCGCGTCGTTGCTGGACAGCCAGAAGGAGAGGTCCACGCCGTCGCCGAAGAAGGCATCGGCCTCGCCTGACTTCAACGCGGCGAGCGCCAGCCCCCGCGAGGCGTAAGGCTGCCGGGTCAATTGCGGGAAGAAGGCCGCCGCCATGGCCTCGTGAGCGCTGTTGCGCACCACGGCCACCTTGTGCCCCTGCAGCGACTGACCCAGTGGCTCGGCGAAGCTCTCGTCCTTTCGCGTTACGAAGCGCGCAGGAAACCGGAAATAGGGCTCGGTGAAAGCGAAGCTGCGGCGATTGTCAGGCGTGATCGCCAAGCCGGCGATGATCGCATCGCCTTCCCGCTCCTGGATCGACGGCACGAGATCACGAAACGGCATCGCCTCGATCTGGCACCGGTCGGCAATGTCCAGTTCGGCGCAGATCGCGCGCACCAGATCGACATGGAATCCCGCCAGCCGGCCCCGCTCGTCGAGGAAGTTGAACGGCGGAAAATCGACGCTGGTCAGGAAGCGCAGGCGCGTGCGATCAGCCAGCGAGGGCGCTACACGGCGCTGATGCTGATCCCAGAAATTCGGTATCGCCACGCTCTCCGCGATCGCGGGGGGCACGGCCAGCAAGACAGAAATCGCCAAAAGGATGCATCGATACAATCTCAACGCGAGAAATTCTCCCTTTGGTTAGTTTTCCTTACCATCATTCTACCCAACGATAGATTGAAACCGGCCGGCGGACCGGAAACACCGATTGTATTCATAGGGTGTCGTGGGTGTCCGTCGATTTCTCTTTGCCCCGGTCTGACCACGCCGCGCCGTCAGGTCAAGCGGTTATCATCTCCGTCGACTTTCCCGCGCCGCCGCGAAGCCGTTCACACACCCCGCCCGGCAATGCTCTGCCCGCCGGTCCGGCCCGCCGTCCGGTCTCCATCCATGACGTTCTGACGGCTGCCCGGATTCCCCAAGCCGCGTACGACATCGCCGTCACTCTTGCCCGGTTGCGGGGCACCGCTGCGACGCGCGAGTTGATCGGCGGCCGTGTGGTACGTGAGGCCGACCTGGCACGGGCGATGGCCGATTGCCTTGGTGTGAGGGTCGGCGGCATCGAACCCGTCGACCTGATCGTAGAAGACGGGCTGCGGCTGACGCGCCACGGACCGGTCAGGATCGTCCAGACCTGCAATGCGGCCATGGAAGCCAAGTTCGTGGTCCCGGCCGGACTGGAAAACCTTGCGGCGGTCGGCGCTTTCATCGAAGGAATGCCCAGTGCGGCGCGGCTGGTCAGGATCGGACAGGCTTCCGAGATCGACGCGTGCCTGGCGGAGCGAAGCGCCGCGACGCGAGCCGATCAAGCCCGCCTCAGCCTCGCCTTGGACCGGCCCGAGTGGTCCGCGCGCCAGGTGATGACCCCCTCGCAGGGCTTCTGTGCGGCAACCATCGTATGGGCGATGCTCGCCGCCGTGATTTTGGCGCCCTTCGCCCTGTTGCGGACTTTGCATACGGCTTCGGCACTCCTCTACTTCGGGTGCGTCCTGATCCGAGTGCTGGCGCTGATGCACCGCTCCCGTAGATCGGGCCGTGCGGAGGCCGACGCCGCTCGTGCTCCCGGCGGGACCCTGCCCGTTTATTCGGTGCTGGTGGCGCTGCACCGGGAACGCACCGTGGTGGGCCAGCTCGTCCAGGCGCTCGACCGGCTCGACTGGCCGCGCCCGAAGCTGGAGGTCATGCTCGTCTGCGAGGCCGACGACATCGCCACGATCGCGGCCGCCGAACGCGCCATCGCTGGCCGGCCGGGCTTCGTGATCGTGCGCGTACCGCCGTCGCAGCCCCGGACGAAGCCAAAGGCTCTGAATTTTGCTCTTCCCCTGTGCACCGGCGACTATGTGGTGCTTTACGATGCGGAAGACCGCCCCGATCCCTGCCAGTTGCGGCAGGCCCATGCCGCCTTCCTGCGCGGCGGCTCCGAACTCGCCTGCGTCCAGGCGCCGCTCGTCATTCGAAACGGCGAGAAGAACTGGCGCACGGGGCTGTTCGCGCTGGAATATGCGGCACTGTTTCGCGGCCTGCTGCCTTGGCTCGCCGACCACGGCCTGCCGATCACGCTGGGCGGCACGTCCAATCACTTCCGCCGCGACCGGCTGGTCGAAGTCGGCGCCTGGGACAGCCACAACGTGACCGAGGACGCCGATCTCGGCATGCGGCTGTGCCGTCACGGCTATCGCATCGGCATCATCGAGGCCGGCACGAGCGAAGAGGCGCCGGAGCGCTGGGTCGACTGGCGCAATCAGCGCACCCGCTGGATGAAGGGCTGGATGGTCACCTGGCTGGTGCACATGCGCAATCCCGCCCGATTGTTCCAGGACTTGGGCCCGATCGGCTTCCTCTGCTTCCAGGTGCTGTTCTTCGGCATGATCGCCTCGACGATCGCCCAGCCGTTCTTTTTCGCGTTTCTGGCGCTCACGGCCTGGTCGCTCACGCGCGATGCCGGGCTGCCGCCGTTCACGATCGTCCTGCTTACGGTCGACTCGATCAACATCGTTTTTGGGGTCGCGGCCTTCGCGGCCCTGGCGCTGAAGGCTCTCACCCCGGAGGAGCGCCGCATCCTGCCGAAATGGCTGTGGCTGGTCCACGCCTATTGGCTGGCGATCAGCTTCACCGCCTTCCGCGCCCTCGGCCAGCTCTTCCACGCCCCGCACCATTGGGAAAAGACGCCGCACGGGGCCGATGCGAAGGTGGAATGAGGACGACTAGGCCGCGCTAGCCTATTCGCGTTGACGTCGTTATTTGCACAGACCGAGTTGACGATGATGAATATGCTTGTGGAATAGGGAACTGGAAAAGGTCAAGCAAGGATCTACAGCAATGCTCGCCCGCATGTCGATCGCCGCCATTGCAGTCGGATTGAATGTCGTTGCAGCGATGTCGCAGGAAGGATCCGGTTCCTCTTCGGGGGAGGAAAGAGCAGATCAACATCAGCAGCAAGAGGTAATCCGCCCGAGGGAGACGTCAGCGCAACCACGGGGTCCTCAACCTCCACACATACCGGCTCGGCCTGTTCGCTTCGATCCCCTCAGTTGTACCGAAACGCCGACGCGGCGGGATGCCAGCCTTTGCGCTCAGTGGCGCGCCGCGGACGCAGCTAAGCAATCGGCTAAATATGCATGGTGGTCGGTGGTGAGCGCAGCACTCTTTGCGTTGGCTCTCGTACCTGCTTGGTGGGCCAATTGGATCGCCAAAAACAATGGTCACAAACAGCTACGAGCATATCTCGGTTGCGACGAAATTGAGCTCATAGCCGGTGGCCTGAATGGCCCCTACGTACGAATGCCGGTCAGGAATTTTGGGCAAACGCCCGCCTATTCGGTCACAGTCAGATCCCAACCTATCTTCGATGGCGAACCGATAACACCTAATTTCCACTCACATGGTTTCGGCATCATCGATCCCGGCGCTGCCCCGCCAGGTATAGTGGAGCTTCCTGACATCAGCTTGATAGATTTGAAAAAAGAAGACAAGCCTCACCTTAAAATCAAGACCGAAATATATTATCAGGATATATATCAAAAATACTGGATTCGATAGGCTATATACTTCTTTAGCTCCAGTATTTTATCGGAAGAAGAAAAATTGAGACTATACGTCGTACCAAATTCTGCTATTGAATACGCCAGTAACCGTCAAAGCATTTCTAAATTTGACTGACTATATCAGTCCTTGAGATTCCACTCAGCCGTCGGCAACGTGTGAACTCCCTTTCTCACACCGCCTGCCCGCACGCCCTTCTGAAGCGGCGCACCGTCTCGGCCATGCCGTATTCCAGCGCGTCGGCGGTCAGGCCGTGGCCGATCGAGACCTCGGCCAAGTCGGCAATGCGCGCGATCAGCGCCGGGAGATTGGCGACGGTCAGGTCGTGGCCGGCGTTGACGGCAAGGCCCGTTGCGCGCGCCGCGTCGGCTGCCGCCTGAAGCCGGACCAGTTCGCGTTGCGCGGCTGCCGGATCGTCGTGCGTGCCGCCATAGGGGCCGGTGTAGAATTCGACGCGGTCGGCGCCCGTCGCTGCGGCCGCCTCCATCGCCTCCGGTTCGGGATCGGCGAATAGCGAGACCCGCGCGCCTTGCTCGCGAAGGCGCTGAACGATCGGCTTCAAATCCTTCATCCGGCTTGCGAAATCCCATCCATGATCCGATGTGGGCTGGGATGGATCGTCGGGCACCAGCGTCACCTGCTCCGGCTTCGCCTCGGCGACCAGGGCGAGAAAATCCTCGGTCGGGTTGCCCTCGATGTTGAACTCCGCGTGCGGAAACTCCTCGTCGATCAGCCGGCGGAGATCGGCCAGGTCGGAAAAGCGGATGTGGCGCTGATCGGGCCGCGGATGCACGGTCAGGCCGTGGGCACCGGCGGCAAGAGCGATGCGCCCGAGGCCGACGACGCTCGGCCACGGCAAATCGCGGCGGTTGCGCAGCAACGCGACGGCGTTGAGATTGACCGAAAGCTGTGTCGGCATGGGACCCTCGGCGGCGAAAAGCGGAGTCGGTTCTGGGTAAGAGAGGCACGTCTTAGCAATCTGCTCGAAGCGGGGCCAGTCTGATCCGCCCACCGCTTCCGCTTCGTCATCCTCGGGCCCCGTCCCGAGGATCCAGATTTCGAGGCAGTCTGCTCCATGCTGCCCCGAAACAGCGGAGTCGCGCCTGGGGCTTATACCGCACTTCCAGTGCGCTGGATTCCCGGCACCGCGGCCGGGAATGACGCAGTTTCGACCGCAGCACCCGGAGCGTCAGGGCGGCATAAGGTGAAGCAGTGAAGCCCTTTGCCTGGGCCGCACCCGCCAGGACAATTCCGTCCTCGGATCTCTACCGCACGATGGTCAGCTGTTCGGCGGCGCGGGTGATCGCGGTATAGAGCCAGCGCTCGCGCATATCCTTGAACGCCCAGCTCTCGTCGAACAGCATGACGTTCGACCACTGGGAGCCCTGCGCCTTGTGCACCGTCAGCGCATAGCCGAAGTCGAAATCGTCGAAGCGCTTCTTGGTGGCCCAAGGGATTTCCGCGTCCGGGTCTTCGAACGCCGCCTTCAGCAGCCGCACCTTGGCCGCGCCTTGGTCGATGTCGTCGTCGTCCGGCGAGACGATCAGATTGACGCCCGGCTTGGTCGTCTCGCGCGAGGCGGTCATCACCTTCCACAGCGAGCCGTTGAGCAGGCCCTTGGCCGGATCGTTGCGCAAGCACACCAGCTTGTCGCCCGACTGCGGCAGGACGCTCTCAAAACCCTTCAGCTCGCGCAGCCGCGCGTTGTAGCGCCGCCGGGTGCGGTTGGTGCCGACCAGCACCTGGTCGGCGGCCACGACCTCTTCCGTCTCCACGTCGCGGCGGCCGATCACCCGCGCCCTGCCCCAGTCGCCGTAGCTCAGTTCGCCGCCCTCGCGCACCTGGCGCGCCAGTTCGACGATCGGATTGTCGAGCGCCTGACGATGAATCTCGGTGAGCAGGATGTCGGGCTCGGCATCGGTGAAGAAGCCTCCGCCGGAGACCGGCGGCAGCTGGCCGGGATCGCCCAGCACCAACACGGGGGTGCCGAAAGACAGCAGGTCGCGCCCCAGCGCCTCGTCGACCATCGAGCATTCGTCGACGATGATCAGGTCGGCTTTGGCCACCGGGCTCTGGCGGTTGAGCGAGAAGGTTGGAGAGACGCGCGAGGTGCCGGTCGTCTCGTCTTCCACCGTCTCCTCGCCACGCGGGCGGTAGATCAGCGAATGCAGCGTGCGGGCGTTCTTGGCGCCGCGCGACCGCAGCACTTGCGCCGCCTTGCCGGTGAAGGCGGCAAACTGCACCGGCCCGTCGAGATCCTCGGCGAAGTGCCGCGCCAATGTGGTCTTGCCGGTGCCGGCATAGCCGAACAGACGGAAGATCAACCGATCGCGGCGCTTCAGCCAGCCTGCGACGGCCTTCAACGCCTCGTCCTGTTGCGGAGAAAACTTCACTCGCTCTCGTCTCCAGACGGCACGGCCGCACGCCGCGACTCGGGGCAAAAGGTGAACATCTGTCCTGCCACGTCAGCGGCCAAAACGCCACCCACCGACGACCACCCAGGCGCCCGACGGAAGACGAAACACGGATGCAGTTGCACCACGAGAAAAGGCCGCTACCTTGCACCGATGCTCAATCGCCTACTGAAGCCCCTGGCCTGGACATCCCTTCTGGCCATCGTGTTCGTCACGATCTCGCCGATCGGCCTTCGGCCGCCCGATCCCCTGCCGGTCAACCTCGATCGCGCGGCGGCCTTCGCCGTCATGGCGGTGCTGTTCACCGTCGCCTATCCTCGCCACGTGGTCCGGTGCGCCATCGCGCTGATCCTCGGGGCGGGCTCGATCGAGCTCCTGCAGTTTCTGTCCCCGACACGCCATGCCCATCTCGACGATGCGGTCGTCAAGGCCTGCGGCGCGCTCGCGGGCGTCCTGGCGGGCTGGGCCTTCAACATCGTCAGAGCCCGGCGCCTGATCCCGCGCCAGCAGCATCTCCGCTAGGCGGATCGCTCAGCGCAGCATCGGCAGGATGGTGGCGACGAGCAGCAGCCCCATGACGGCGTTGAAGATCCTCAGGCGCCCGGGATTGCTGAGAAACCGCCGCACCGCCAGGCCGAAGCCGGTCCAGGTCGTGACGCTGAGGCAGGAGATCACGGCGAAGACGCCGGCGATCGAGACTGCCGAGGCCAGCGGATGAAGGACGTCGGCGTGGGCCGCCGTCACCGCCAGCCCGGCGCCGATCGCCTTCGGATTGATCCATTGGAACGCCGCGGCCTGCCAGAACGTCAGGGGTCGCGCCATCTGATCCGCTTCGCCGATGGCGCCCGAGAAGGCGATCCGCCAAGCGAGATAGAGCATATAGAGCCCGGCCGCGATCTTCAGCGCCAGCGCCAGCGTCGGCATCGTATGAAGGAGCGCGCCGAGGCCGAGCCCGACGGCCAGCATCATCATGGCAAAGCCGGCGACGATGCCCGCCATGTGGGGAACCGTGCGAACGAAGCCGAAATTGACGCCGGAGGTCATCAGCATGACGTTGTTGGGTCCGGGCGTCATCGACACCGCGAGCGCGAAGAGAAACACGCCGAGAAGGGCGTCGGCTGTCATCGGACTCCTTACTTGCCAAACCGGCAGCACTCCCGACCGGGCAGGCCGGGGCGTATCGGACCTCTTTTCAGGTCGGGAAAAGCGACGTCGTGGCGCCCTCTACATGCCGTCCTTGCCGCGAGTGAGCGCGGCGACGCCGGTGCGGCAGAGTTCGACCAGACCCAGCGGCGCCATGATGGCAATGAACTGGTCCACCTTCGAGACGCGCCCGGTGATCTGGAAGACGAAATGTTCGGTCGTCGCGTCGACCACCTCGGCCTTGAACGCATCGGCGAGACGCAGCGCCTCCAGCCGGTCGGCGCCGGCTCCCACCACCTTGATCAGCGCCAGTTCGCGCTCCAGCGAGGCCTCCTGGCCGAGGGCGCGCGCCGCGATGGTCAGGTCCACCACGCGATGCACCGGCACGATCCGCTCAAGCTGGCTCTTGATCTGCTCGATCACATGCGGCGTGCCGTTGGTGACCACGGTGATACGCGACAGATGCTTCTCGTGCTCGGTCTCGGTGACCGTCAGGCTTTCGATGTTGTAGCCGCGCCCCGAGAACAGGCCGATGACGCGGGCCAGGACGCCCGGCTCGTTGTCGACCAGCACCGCAAGCGTGCGCCGCTCGCTCTGCTCTTTCTCGTCGGTGATGAAATAGGCCGAGGCCGGCGGTTGAAGTTGGGTGTTCATAGGTGAATCCTAACAGGTAGCAAGAGGTCAGCACTGACGCTCGTCATCCCGGCCTTGAGCTGGGATGACGAAGCAGGGCGGGCGCTGGCCCCTACACCAACAGGCGGCCCTTGGCGTCGATGGCGTTGGCGACCGCCTCGTCCGTCGCCTCGTCGGGCAGCAGGATCTCGTTATGCGCCTTGCCGGACGGGATCATCGGGAAGCAGTTCGCCAGATTGGCCACGTGGCAGTCGAACAGCACCGGCTTGTCGACCGAGATCATCTCCTCGATCGCGTCGTCCAGTTTGTCGGGCTTGTGGGCGCGAATGCCGACGCCGCCGAAGGCCTCCGCCAGCTTCACGAAGTCCGGCAGCGCCTCGCAATAGGAATGCGACAGGCGGTTGCCGTGCAACAGCTGCTGCCACTGGCGCACCATACCCATATACTGGTTGTTCAGGATGAAGATCTTGATCGGCGCGTTGTGCTGCACCGCGGCCGACATCTCCTGGATCGTCATCTGCACGGAGGCATCCCCGGCGATATCGATGACCAGCGCGTCCGGATGCGCGATCTGCACGCCCAACGCTGCAGGCAGGCCGTAGCCCATCGTGCCGGCGCCGCCCGAGGTCATCCAGCGGTTCGGCTCCTCGAAGCCGAAGAACTGCGCCGCCCACATCTGATGCTGGCCCACCTCGGTGGTGATGTAGGTGTCGCGGCCCTTGGTCAGCGCATAGAGCCGCTGGATCGCGTATTGCGGCATGATGACGTCGCCGTTCGACCGATAGGCCAGACAGTTGCGCGCCCGCCAGCGCTCGATCTGCTCCCACCAGTCCTCCAGCGCCCGGCGGTCAGTTTGACGCTTCTCCTCCTTCCAGATCCGCACGAGGTCCGCCAGGACGTGTGCGACGTCGCCGATGATCGGCAGATCGACATGCACGGTCTTGTTGATCGACGAAGGGTCGATGTCGATGTGGATCTTGCGCGAGCCCGGCGAGAATGCGTCGAGCCGGCCGGTGATGCGGTCGTCGAAGCGGGCGCCGATGCAGATCATGACGTCGCACTGGTGCATCGCCATGTTCGCCTCGTAGGTTCCGTGCATGCCCAGCATGCCCAGCCAGGCGTCGCCGGAGGCCGGATAGGCGCCCAGCCCCATCAGGGTCGAGGTGATGGGCACGCCCGTCAAGCCGACCAGCTCGCGCAGCAGCCGGCTCGCCTCGGGGCCGGAATTGACGACGCCGCCGCCGGTATAGAAGATCGGCCGCTTGGCGCCCGCGATCATCTCGACGGCCGCGCGGACGCGCTCGATCTCAGGCGACAGGCGCGGCTGATAGCTTTGATGGCGGAGCGTGGGCGGCGGCGGCGTATAGACGCCGGTGGCGAACTGGATGTCCTTCGGAACGTCGACCAGCACCGGGCCGGGCCGACCGGAGGTCGCGACATAGAACGCCTCGTGCAGGATGCGCGGCAGCTCCTCGATCGATTTGACCAGCCAGTTGTGCTTGGTGCAGGGCCGGGTGATGCCGACCGTGTCGGCTTCCTGGAAGGCGTCCGTGCCGATCAGCGTGGTCGGAACCTGGCCCGAAATGCACACCAGCGGGATCGAATCCATCAGCGCGTCCTGCAGCGGCGTCACCGCATTGGTCGCGCCCGGACCGGAGGTCACCAGCATGACGCCGGCCCGGCCGGTCGAGCGGGCATAGCCTTCCGCGGCGTGGCCGGCGCCCTGTTCATGGCGCACCAGGATGTGCTGGACATCCTCCTGCTGGAACAGCGCGTCGTAAATCGGGAGCACCGCGCCGCCGGGATAGCCGAACAGATGCTCGACGCCGTTGTCCTTCAGCGCCCGAACCACCATCTCGGCGCCGGTCATCTCTTCCTGCAGCGTATCCGCCTTGGGCTGCGGCGCGATTGTCGAACTGGTGTCCATCGTGATGTTCCGATCTCGTTTCCTCTGCGGGTCCGCTTGCAGGCGGCTCTGGCATGGTCTTTCGGGTAAAAGCGGGCAATAAAAAAGGCCCTCGAGGGGCCTGGAATGCGCACACGTGGCTGTTCGCCGGGCGGTCGTTAAACCGCCACGCGTGTGCGCCACCGTACGAGAAGAATCTTGCTCATGAGCAAGAAGTAAACCGGAAACGAATCGGGGTCAACCCGCGATGAGGCGCGTCGATGGCTCGAAGTGGCGTCGGCGGCCTCTTCACTCCGGTGTCGATTCCCGGCAAGGATGATGCGATGAGCCACAGCCGACCGCACCGCTATGAGATGTTCGACACGGCCATCGGCCGGTGCGGGCTCGCATGGTCGCCGGCCGGCGTCTGCCGGGTTCAGCTTCCGGAGCGCACCGAGACGGCGACGCAGGAGCGGATCGCCCGGCTCGGGCAGCCATGGCACGACGACATCCTGCCTCAGGCGATCCGGCAAGCCGTCGACGCGGTGTCGGCCTTTCTGGCTGGTGAGCCCCAATCCTTCGAGGCCGTCGCGCTCGATCTCACCGGCGTTTCGGGCTTCGAGGCCGACGTCTACGCTGCGCTCCGCGAGGTTCGATGGGGGCAGACCACGACCTATGGCGCGTTGGCGGAGGCTGCGGGGCATGCCGGTCTGGCGCAGGCCGTCGGCAATGCGATGGGGCGCAATCCCTGCCCGCTGATCATCCCCTGCCACCGCGTGCTCGCGGCGGGCAACCGCATCGGCGGTTTCTCGGCCTACGGCGGCTGGCTGACGAAAACGAAACTGCTCGAACGCGAAGGCGTCCTGCTGCGCGCCGACAGGCGCGATCAGCTCGACCTGTTCACCTGAACAGGCGGCGCCGGCGCCTATGCCGGGTCGCGGCCGTTCGTGCGGACGACCCCGTTGCCGAAACGGCGCTGCCACCAGACGACGAATCGCCGGCGCCAGCGGCGCACCATCGGCAGGTCGATCGACAGGACCATCAGCCCGAGCGGCGCCATCCAGAAGCCGAGGATCGGCAGGAAGCCGAGGAAACCGAAAAAGACCAGCAAGCCGCCGATGATCAGCCGAAACAGCCGCGAGGCCGGCAGCGGCACGGAGCGCCCGAAGAGCTTCAGGCTGTGGCGCGTCGGTAGGGGCATCTTCAGCCCTTCGTCATCTGCCGTCATCGTTCGTTCACCGTTCGCGGTTTCCGCCAGCGCAAATGGGGTGGGCCGCGGCGAACCGAAAGCCCGATCAGCGGAATTCTGGATTTTGCATTCCGAGCCTTGGCAAGTGGCCATCGGCTTTGCTATAGGCTCGCTCGCGTTGCTGACGCGCCCTTCCCCGGTAGCTCAGCGGTAGAGCAACCGGCTGTTAACCGGTTGGTCGCTGGTTCGAATCCGGCCCGGGGAGCCAGTTAATAATGAGAGCCTGAAGCTTGCGCGGCTTCGGGCTCTTTTTCTGTCCAGCTCCTGACTTCGTTCCTCTGCCGCAAAATTCGAGTGTTGGCCATTGCTCCTGTCGGGGCAGTGACTTCACGATCGCCGCAGCAATTTGTCCATTGCGGCGGCCTCACTGAAGCAAACGCTTTTAAACTCGAAATTGCACTCGCGCGGCGCGTGCAATTGTGATCTTCTTTTGCCCGCCAAACAGGGGGAGATCATGGGAATCGATGATCAATTGCGCACGATTTCCGAGCGCGTTCGTAGCCATTCCAGTTCTATGATCACTGAAGAGGCGGTGAAGACAGCGGTCGTCTTACCCTTCCTCTCGGCGCTCGGATATGATGTGTTCAATCCGGCCGAGGTGATCCCGGAGTTTACGGCGGATGCTGTTGGTAAGAAAGGCGAGCGCGTCGACTACGCAATCCAGATCGACGGGGCGATCCGTATTCTCGTCGAATGCAAGCCGATAACCTGCGTTCTCGAAAAGCAACATCTGGCCCAGCTCTATCGTTACTTTTCGGTCACGGATGCGAAATTCGCGATCCTGACGAACGGTCGGACATTTCAGTTCCATACCGATCTCGAGGCCCCCAACAAGCTCGACGATCGCCCATTCCTGACGTTCGATCTCTCGGAATTGAATGCCAATCTGATGCCGGAACTGAAGAAGTTCGCCAAGGACGGCTTCGACGTCGTCGGTGTTCTCCAGTCCGCGAACCGACTGAAATACACCTCTGCGCTCAAGCGGAGGATCTCCGATTTGATGGAGGACCCTTCCGATGACTTCGTCCGCCTCGTCACGGCCGATCTACGCGACGGCCACTTTACCGCCGCTGTCCGCGACCAGTTCACTCCCCTGGTGAAAAGCGCCTTTCGTGAAATTGTCCGCGACATGGTACAGAACCGGATAACCTCAGCCCTGGAAACATCAAACGCCGAGGATCCTGCGCTCGAAGACCTCTCCACTCCGGAACCCGAAGTCGTCACCACGGACGAAGAGAAAGAAGGTTTCATGATCGTTCGTGCCATCGCCCGCGAGGTCATCCCCACGAAAAGGATCGTCATGCGCGACCAGAAAACCTATTGCGGCATTCTGATCGACAACAACAACCGAAAGCCCCTGGCGAGGCTGTGGTTCAACCGTGCAACCAAATATCTGAGTTTGTTCGATGGGGAGAAGGAGGATCGCATCAAGATTGAGACGCTGGATCACATCTATGAGTATACGGACCGAATTCGCGCGACTGCCCAGAGATACGCCGACGGCACGTGATCGCGTTTTGGTGGCGTAAGCCAAGCGATGCCGCTTGGTGGGCCGTGAGGCAGCTTGTTGCTCAGGCCGCGATGTGCCGTGCGACTTCGCTTGCGGAGGTGTCGCCCCCGGCGATTGACAGGCCGCCGCCCGATCGTTTCGCCCGGTAGAGGGCTTGATCGGCGCGATGGATCAGAGCTTCCGGAGTGGAATTTTCGTCTTCGGACGCGAGGCCGATGCTCACGCCGACCTCTGTCTGTGCGCCTTGGACCAGAAACGGCTCGTCGATCGCTCCGATGATCGCCTCGCACAGCCGCACGGCATCGGCTTGTCTCGTACTCGGCAGCAGGATGGCGAACTCGTCGCCGCCGAGGCGAGCGACGGTTGCGCCTTGCGGTGCCGCACGGTTCAACCTCGATCCGACGGCCCGGATCAGCTCGTCGCCTGCGGGGTGGCCCAGCGTGTCGTTCACCTGCTTGAACCGGTCGAGGTCGAGCAGAAGAAGGCTGGTGCCGCGATGGCCGGCCTTGCAGGTGGCTTCCAACCTTTCGTTGAAGTATGCGCGGTTCGGCAGGTCCGTAAGAACGTCGTGAAAAGCGAGATAGCGGGCTCGGGCCTCGCTGGCCCGCAAAGCGCGCGCTCCCCTCCTCAGCCCGGCGACCAGCACGGCCACGACGACCAGGATCGCGCACAGGGTGGCGAGCAGCGCCGGCGTCATGCGTTCGGCCAGCACCTGACCCGGCAAATGCACCGTCCAGATCAGATATCCGACCGGCCGACCCGAATTGTTTCGTAGAGCGAGCGACAATTCGTCGGGTCCCGGCCGGTCCTGCCAGGAGAACCGTGCCTTCTCGAACAGATAGTGCTGCTGCAGGTCCTTGAGAAAGCTGCCGTCCAGATAGTGCACCGCCAGATGAACGAAGGCATCCTCCGGCGCCTGCTCGATCTTGTCGGTCGACGGCACGATCGGTTTGACGCTCAGCATCGCAGGATGCCCGTCGACCACGACGATGTCTTCGGCGCCAGGACTCTTGGTCGCGGGATCCGGGTTGTGCCAAGTCCCGGCGATCAGCGCCCGGCGGACCTCGGCGACCATCGGGCGCGCGACCGAAGCGAATTTGCTGTAGGCGGAAGGGTCGACGCGGCGGGTCCCCATCGTCGCGTAGATGGGGCGATCCTGCGGATCGAGCACGACGATCCGCTCATGCCCGAAATACATGTTCATCCAGAGGCCGAAATTGTCGTCGATCCAATCCGGGTCGAGGGGCCCGCGAAGGTGAAGGACGGCTTCGTCCCAATAGGTCACGCTCTCCTGATCGCGGGCGATGCTTTGCACGGCCTGCCCAAGGACCGACGCCGCCAGACTGCGGTCTCTCTGGATAACGAGATCATCGGCCTCCCGCACGGCCACTGCCAGGAGCAGGCAGGCCAGCCCGCCGATCAACAGAATCGCCAAGCCGGCGGGAACGGCCACAGCCAGCCAGCGACCCGGATCGGGAAGATAGGTGCGGTTCGACATACCCGAGCGTCGCACGGATGAAGCTTACAAGACTTAAAGTCGCACCCACAAATATTATGTGGGGTCAATAAAAGGTTGCCACGACCCGATTTCGGAGCGACGGAACGGCCCGAGATGGCGCGCGCCGGCCGCCTCGTGGGCAACATCGTGCCATCGCGCGAGAATCTCGGCAGAGCTGATGACGGCCTTGGGGCGCGAGGTGGCCGAGCTTCGTCGACCGGGTAAAAATTACGCCACGCCGATCCGCAGCAGGTCGTGCATGTGCAGGAGGCCGACGGGACGATCGCCGACCACCACCATCAGCGTCGTGATGTTCGCGGAATTCAGCGCTTCCATCGCCTTGGCCGCCAGGGTGTCGGGACCGATGGTCTTCGGTTGGCGCGTCATCACCTGATCGACGGTCCGCACCAGAAGATTCTCGCCGAGATGGCGCCGCAAATCGCCGTCGGTGACGATCCCCACCAGCCGCTCGCCGTCTACCACCGCGACGCAGCCGAACCCCTTGCTCGACATCGTCACGACCGCCTCGGCCATCGGCGTGCCGCTGGCCACCAGCGGCAGGGCCTCTCCCGTGTGCATGATGTCGCCGACCCGCGTCAGGCTGGCGCCGAGCTGCCCGCCCGGATGGAAGATGCGGAAGTCGCCGGGCGTAAAGCCGCGCCGCTCGAGCAGCGCCACCGCCAGCGCATCGCCAAGCGCCAGCTGCAGCGTGGTCGAGGTGGTCGGCGCCAGTCCGTGCGGACAGGCCTCGGTGGCGCGGGGCAGCAGGAGCGCCTCGTCGGCGGCGCCGGCGAGCGCCGAGGTGGCGCCTGCTGTCATCGCGACCAACGGAATCTTGAAGCGCCTAGTATAGTCGACGATGCCGCGCAGCTCCGCCGACTCGCCCGACCAGGACAGAGCCAGCACAAGATCGCCGACGCCGATCATGCCGAGATCGCCGTGAATGGCTTCGACCGGATGCACGAAGAAGGCCGGCGTGCCGGTCGAGGCCAGGGTGGCCGCGATCTTGGCGGCGACGTGGCCGCTCTTGCCGATGCCCGTCACGATCACCCGGCCGGACACCTCGGATATCCACTGCACCGTTCGTTCGAACGACGCCCCGGTCTCTCCCGACAGGGCCTTGGCCAGGGATCGCAAGCCGGCCGCTTCCGTCTCGATCGTGCGGATCGCCGAAAGTGTGGCCGTCATAGTGGTGGGTGCAACTGCCGTCATTCCGCCATTCCAAACCGATGTCGCGCGGTCGCTTGAGGGGCTCGGCCGCCGCTGCCGACAAAAACCATGCTGGTTGGGCATCGGCGACCTTATGCAGGATCGCGCCCGGCGTTTCAACGGCGCCGGAGGCCGCTGCGGGCAAGCTTCGGTCAATCCTGCAGGGGTACTGATCATCGACTTAATGTCGGGCCGAATCGGATTCGTCAGGAGAGCCGAACCAATGCGACATCGGGCGAATGCCGCGGTGGGAAGAACGGCTGCGATCGCCCTCGGGGCGGCGTGGCTCGCCCCGTGCGGCCCGGCCCTCGCCCAAAGCCTCGACACGTCCGATCTCAGAATTTCCGAGCCGCTCGCCGCCTCCGGTGCGGATTTGCTTCGGATGCTGTCGGCCGGCTCTGACGCCGACGACCTCACCGATCCGGCGTTGAGCGATCTCCTCTCCTCCGACGATCCACAGACCTCCGACGCCAGCGACTTCCTGAGCGATCTCGACGGCGACGAGGCGGCAGAGCCCCCCTCACCCCAGGTCCAGAGCTTCGATCTCTTCACCGATGCCGAGGGCCGGTCCGCAACGCTGTTGCCGGCAACCCCGTCGTCCGACGGCAGTTCGTCGGGCGTTTCGACGACCGACAGCGCCGACGATGGCACGGACCCGGACAGCGGTGATGTCGCGGCAGCGGCGAACCTGGATGCGACGACCACCGGAACGGTCGGGCTACGCACCGGCACGTCGGAGCTCGACATCCGGCAGAACGAGCGGACCGAACGGCTCGACATCGACCCGGAACACAGGGCCAACGCCGAACGGCTGAAGGAGTGGACGGATCCCTTCGCACCGGTCGGATTGCGCGCCGGCAGTTTCGTCCTCTATCCGACACTCGAACAGGGCGTCGGCGTGTCGTCCAATCTCAGCAACAGTGCCGATGGCGAAAGCGGCGCCTTTTCCGAGACCTCGCTCGGGGTGCAACTCCTGTCGGACTGGCTGCTGCACGAGATGGAGATCAACGCCTCCACGTCCTATCGGCGCAATTTCGCCGGCGACACCGAGGATGATCCGACCTTCGACGCGGACGGACGCCTGCGCCTCGACATCGACCACGAAACGACCGCAACCCTGCGCGGATCGATCGCCTACAGCCAGGACGATCCCGAGGCATCGGATGCCGCCTCGGACGACCGCGCCGACGTTCTGGACATGGCGGCCTCGGCCACGTTGGAGCGCCTCTTCGGCCTTGCCAGCCTTTCGGCCACCGGTGGCGTGCAACGGCACGCCGAGACCGAGGACGAAAGCTTCAGCCAGGACTACAACACCTATACCGCCTCGCTCAGAGCCGGATATCAGATCTCGCCGGCCCTGCAGCCGTTCGTCGAGGGCAGCCTCGGCCTGCGCCGCTTCGACGAGCCGGTGGCGCAGTGTTGCAAGAGAGATTCGCAGATCGACTCGCTGAAGGGCGGCGTTGCCTTCGACCTCGGCGAAAAGCTGACCGGCGAAGTGGCGGCCGGCTATGCCTGGAACATCCCCGACGCGGACAGCATTCCCGTCGACAGCGCGCCGACCGTCGACGCGACGCTGGACTGGTCACCGCGCCGGGGCACCGACATCACGCTGACCGCCGCCACGACATTCGAACCCAACGACGATAATCTCTCGTCGTCGTCCCTCTACCAGGCGATCCTGTCCGCCCGCCACCGCGCCACCGAGCGCGTGGAACTGAATGCCCAACTCAGCGCCGGCCGCCGCGAAGGTGACCGGCCGGAGGATCAGGAGACGACCTATTCGGCCCAGGCCGGCTTCCTCTATTGGGTGAACCGGACGCTGGCCCTGACCGGCCTGGTTCGTCACGAAGGCGAGGATTCCGAAGCGCCTGACGACGACTACACCGCGACCTCGGCACGCCTCGGTATCAAGCTTCAGCGCTGAACGACGCCTTCGATGTCGAGCCGGTCATGTCCGGCTCGACAGGTCCTCCACCTCACGCCATGCCCTGACGGGGATGATGATGCGGCTCGACCGTCTCGATCAGTTCTTCCAGATCGTCCAGCACGCGATCGCGAATGTCCGGACGCCACAGCGCGAACGCCACGTTAGCCTGGATGAAGCCTTCCTTGGAGCCGCAGTCGAACGTCCGTCCGGTGAAGGGATAGGCGAAGAACTCCTGCTGCTGCGCGAGCTTCAGCATGGCGTCGGTGAGCTGGATCTCATTGCCCGCGCCGCGCTCCTGGGTCTCCAGAATGTCGAAGATCTCGGGCTGAAGGATGTAGCGCCCGGAGATGATGTAGTTGGACGGCGCGTCCTTCGGATCGGGCTTTTCGACCATGCCGTCGACGCGAAAGCCGTCGCCGACCTCTTCGCCGCGGCCGACGATGCCGTATTTGGCGGTGTCCTTCGGATCGCACTGCTCGACCGAGATGATGTTGCCGCCGGATTCCTTATAGAGATCGACCATGTGGGCCAGGCAGCTTCGCTTGTCCTGCATGATCATGTCCGGCAGCAGCAGCGCGAACGGCTCGTTGCCGACGAGGTCGCGCGCGCACCACACCGCATGGCCGAGGCCGAGCGGCGCCTGCTGGCGCGTGAAGCTCGCCGTACCGGGCTTCGGCTGCAGATCGTCGAGCAAAGAGAGCTCGGCCATCTTGCCGCGTTCGGCGAGCGTGTTCGACAGTTCGACCTGAAGGTCGAAATAATCCTCGATCACCGCCTTGTTGCGTCCGGTGACGAAAATGAGATGCTCGATACCGGCTTCGCGGGCTTCGTCGACCACGTACTGGATCACCGGACGATCGACGACCGTCAGCATCTCCTTGGGGATCGCCTTGGTTGCGGGCAGGAACCGGGTTCCCAATCCCGCCACCGGAAACACCGCTTTGCGGACTCTTTTCATATCTCGAGCACTCCTTCGAACGTTTGCTACCCTGCCTATCGATCCGCGCCGACAAAATTACGGCAGACGCGCTTCGGCGCCCCGCTTTCGCCGTGAAATAGCGAGAGAATTACCATCGGCCAAGGTGGTCATCGTTAATGCGATGGTTACCGCGGTGAAGAAAGTTTAAACTTCCGGTCGCTATCGTCGAACGCTCAGCACGACCTATCCTGCCAGGAGTAGATCCATGCATCGAGCCCTCTTCGCACGTTTACCCGTCGCTTTGTCGATGGTCCTTTTCGTCGCGTCCATCGCCATCGCGACGGGACCGGCTAGAGCCGACGCCGGCTTTCGCAAATGGATATCCGATTTCGAAAGCGTCGCCGTCAGCCAAGGCATCAACCGCAGCGTCTATCGCGCCGCCTTTGCCGGCGTCGACGAGCCCGACCCGGATGTCGTGCGCAAGGCGCGCTTCCAGCCCGAGTTCCAGGACAAGGTCTGGGAGTACCTCGACAATCGCGTGAACGAGGAGTCCATCGCCAAGGGCCAGATGATGCGCAAGCAGTGGGCCTCCTGGCTCGACCGCATCGAGAAGCGGTTCGGCGTGGATCGCGACATCCTGCTCGCCATCTGGTCGATGGAATCGAACTACGGTGCGATCCTGGAGCGCGACGACGTGATGAAGAGCGTGCCGCGCTCGCTCGCCACGCTGGCCTACATGGACTCGCGGCGGGCGAAGTTCGCGCGCCAGCAGCTCATCGCGGCGCTGAAGATCGTCCAGGCCGGCCATGTGACGCCGAGCGCGCTGACCGGCTCCTGGGCAGGCGCGATGGGCCACACCCAATTCATTCCGACCAGCTATCAGGCGTTTGCCGTCGACATGGACGGCGACGGGCACCCCAACATCTGGACATCGGTGCCCGACGCACTGGCCTCCGCCGCCAGCCTGCTGCACAAAAACGGTTGGCAGTCCGGCAAGACCTGGGGCTATGAGGTGTTCGTGCCGTCGACCTCGACGGCAGCGAAACTTGAGCGCGCCAACAAGACGATCGCCGAGTGGGCGAACCTCGGCTTCAAGCGGGCCAACGGCAAGGCTTTCCCCTTCCCGTCCGATCGCGCCAACCTCGTCATGCCGGCCGGCCCGAGCGGACCTGCCTTCCTGATGACGAAGAACTTCTTCGTCCTGAAGCGCTATAACAACGCCGACAAATACGCCCTCGCGGTCGGCCACCTCGCCGATCAGATCGGCGGTTATGGCCCGCTCTACGCGGATTGGCCGCGCGGCTACAAGCCGTTGTCGGTCGGCGAGCGCTACGAGCTGCAGGAACGTTTGTCGGCGCAGGGCCATTACGAGGGCAAGATCGACGGCAAGATCGGCTCGGGCTCGAAGGCGGCGATCATGGCATATCAGCGACAGAACGGTCTGGCCGCCGACGGCAATGCCTCGAAGGCCCTGCTGGACGCGCTGCGGGGAGAGTAAGGCATGGCAGTCGCCGGGTCGAAGCGAGGCAGATGCGGGCGAATCCTGGCGACCGCCTGCCTGAGCCTCATCGCCTTCGCCATGGTGGCCACCCTCGGTCACTCGTCCGCGGCGGCGCAGGAGCGGCCGCGGACGATCATCGAGATGCTGTTCGGCGGCCAGTCGCGCCAGCCCGAGCGGCAGATCAGCCGACCGGCGCCTGCGAAAAAGAAGAAGACCACCGTTCGGCGTTCGGCGCCCGCCCGCGCGGCCCCGAGCCCGGCCCGCCCGCAAGCCGCCGCGGCCAGCGCGCCGACGGAAAAGGCCGGTGATGCCCGCACCGTCCTGGTCGTCGGCGATTTCATGGCCGATTCTCTGGCCGATGGCCTGGAAGAGACGTTTGCGGACAATCCCCGGATCAAGGTCGTCGGCCACGTCAACGGCTCTTCGGGCCTCGTTCGCGACGACCATTACGACTGGCTTCAGAACATCGGCCCGATTCTCGACGAGGCAAAGCCGGCCGTGGTCGTCGTCATGCTCGGATCGAACGATCGGCAGGCCATCGCCGCTCCCTCCGGCTCGCTGGCGCTGCGTAGCGAGCAGTGGACCGCCGAATACGAACGGCGCGCCACGGCGCTCGCCCAAGCCATCGCTCAAAAGAACGTCCCGCTGGTCTGGGTGGGTGTGCCCGCCTTCAAGTTCGAGCGGATGAGCGAGGACATGGTCTTCTTCAACGGCATCTACGGCAAGGCCGCGGCGTCCGTCAGCGGCGACTTCGTCGACATCTGGGACGGTTTCGTCGATGCCCAGGGCGCCTTCGTCTACAACGGGCCGGACATTTCCGGACAATCGGTCCGGCTGCGCAATTCCGACGGCATCACCATGACCGGCGCGGGTAGAGAAAAGCTGGCGTTCTTTGCCGAGAGGCCGATCCTCAAGCGGCTGGACATGGACGCGTCGATCGCCTCGTCGGATGCATCGATCACGCTTTCTCCCGAAACGCTGCCGTCGCTGCGGCTGCCGCCGCTCGGCAGCGCCGCGAACGCCACGTCGAAGCCGTCGATCGCGCTGAACGATCCGGCGCTCGACGGCGGCGACGAACTTCTCGGCGGCCAGGCCACGCCGACGCTGTCGATCGAACCGTCACCGCGCGAGCGTCTGGTCGTTCTGGGTGCAACCATCGACAGCGTCGAAGGCCGCGCCGATGATTTCGCCTGGAACGAAAAGGACGATGCCGTCTCCCCCCGCCTGAGCGAGGAAGCGGTCGTGGCGCGCGGCAGCGTCGACCTGGGCGACCTGAACCGCAAGACCGCGCTGCCGCCCATGCCGTCGCTTCAGGACGCGATCATCGAGGATTGGGCCAAGCAATCGGAAAGCGACGCCGAAACCGCCGAGCCCAACGCGGCGGGGCCGGCCAACTGACAAAAAAGGACGCCCGGCCTGCGGCAGAGCGCCCTTTAACTTTTACGAAGCCGGTTTTCGACCGCCTATAGCGGCAAAGTGGTGCGGCCCATCAGGTCGAGATCGATGGAGCGCGCGGCCTGCCGGCCCTCGCGGATCGCCCAGACCACCAGCGACTGGCCGCGCCGCGCATCGCCCGCCGCGTAGAGCTTGGAGACCGAGGTGCGGTAGTTGCGATCGTCGGCGGAGATCGAGACCGCGCCGCGCGCGTTCGTCTTGATCGTCAGGCCGTCGCCCAGTTCGGACATCACGCCGTCGGCGAGCGGCCCGGAAAAGCCGATCGCGATGAAGGCGAGATCGGCCTTGATGATGAATTCCGTGCCCTCGACCGGCTCGCGCTTCGCGTTCACCTCGGCGCAACGCACGCCGACGAGCTGCCCGTCTTCCTCGACGAAGCCCAGGGTGGCGATCTGGAACTCGCGGATCGCGCCCTCTGCCTGGCTCGACGAGGTGCGCATCTTGGTCGCCCAGTAGGGCCACACCAGCAGCTTGTTCTCCATGGCCGGCGGCTGCGGCCGGATGTCGAGCTGCGTCACCTTCACCGCGCCCTGGCGAAAAGCCGTGCCGACGCAGTCCGACGCGGTGTCGCCGCCGCCGACGACGACCACGTGCTTGCCGCCGGCCCAGATTTCTTCCGACACCCAGGCGACGCTCTGGATGTTGTCTTGCGCCACGCGGCGGTTCTGCTGGACCAGATAGGGCATGGCGTCATAGACGCCCTTGATTCCCTCGTGCGGGATGCCGGCCTCGCGCGGACGCTCCGATCCGCCGCAGTAGAGCACGGCGTCGTACTCGGCCAGGAGCTCGGCCGCCGGCTTGTCCTTGCCGATATTGACGCCGCAGTGGAAGGTCACCCCCTCCCCCTGCATCTGCTCGACGCGCCGGTCGATCCAGTGCTTTTCCATCTTGAAGTCGGGGATGCCGTAGCGCAGCAGCCCGCCGGGCTTCGACTCGCGCTCGTAGACGTCGACGTCGTGGCCGGCGCGGCCGAGCTGCTGTGCGGCGGCCATGCCGGCCGGACCCGAGCCGATGATGGCGACGCGCTTGCCGGTCTTGCTGGACGGCGGCTGCGGCTTGATCAGGCCGAGCTTGTAGGCCTTTTCGGCGAGCGCCTCCTCGACCGTCTTGATCGCCACCGGCGTGTCTTCGAGGTTCAGCGTACAGGCTTCCTCGCAGGGCGCCGGACAGATCTTGCCGGTGAACTCCGGGAAGTTGTTGGTCGAATGCAGGTTGCGGATCGCCGTTTCCCAGTCGCCGGAATAGACGAGGTCGTTCCAGTCCGGGATCTGGTTGTGCACCGGGCAGCCCGTGGGTCCGTGGCAATAGGGAATGCCGCAGTCCATGCAGCGGGCCGCCTGTTTGCCGACCTCCTCGTCCGACATCGGCAGCGTGAATTCGCGGAAATGCCGAATGCGGTCGGACGCCGGCTGATACTTCGGCGTCTGGCGGTCGATCTCGAGAAAGCCTGTGACCTTACCCATACTTGTTCCAACTTCATTCGTGCCCGGCCGTGCCGACCGTTTATCATCTCGGCACTCGAAAGCAATTCTGCCGGTGCGAGTGAGATCACGACGAGCGCGCGGAGCGCTCGTCGCCTAGGTTGCCGCCACCGGATTGGGGTGGATTGACCAGCCGCCGGATTATTCGGCCGCCACGCCCATGCGCATCCGCTCCATCTCCAGAAGCGCGCGGCGATACTCGACCGGCATGACCTTGAGGAATTTCGGGCGATAGCTGTCCCAGTCCGCAAGGATGGTGCGAGCCCGTGCCGAGCCCGTGTAGTCGAGATGGCTGGAGATCAGCTTGTAGAGTCGCTCCTCGTCATGGCCCGTCATCGAGGCGGTCACGTCGACGCGTCCCTTGTACTGAAGATCGCCGCCATGGTGGTGCAGCTTCTCCAGGAGGTCGTCCTCTTCCGGAACCGGCTCCAGCTCGACCATCGCCATGTTGCAGCGCTCGGCGAAGTTGCCCTCTTCGTCGAGCACATAGGCGATGCCGCCCGACATGCCGGCCGCGAAGTTGCGCCCGGTCTTGCCGAGGATGACGACCACGCCGCCGGTCATGTATTCGCAGCCGTGGTCGCCCACGCCCTCGACGACGGCGATGGCGCCCGAGTTGCGCACGGCGAAGCGCTCGCCGGCGACGCCCCGGAAGTAGCACTCGCCCGAAATCGCGCCGTAGAGCACGGTGTTGCCGACGATGATCGACTCTTCCGGCACGATCCGCGTCTCGTCGCGCGGCCGCACGATCAGCCGTCCGCCGGAGAGGCCTTTGCCGACATAGTCGTTGGCGTCGCCGACGAGGTCGAAGGTGATGCCGCGCGCCAGGAACGCGCCGAACGACTGGCCCGCCGTGCCGGTCAGCTTGACCGAGACGGTGTCGTCGGCCAGGCCCTTCATGCCGAAGCGCTTGGCGAGTTCACCCGACAGCATCGCGCCGGCCGAGCGGTCGACGTTGGAGATCGGCGTCTCGATGCGCACCTGCTGGCGCGCCTCCAAAGCGGGGGACGCCTGTTCGATCAGCTTGAGGTCGAGCACGTCGTCGATCGGATGCACCTGACGCGTCGTCCAGGACAGCGCCTCCACCGGCGCTCTCGGCTTGAAGAACACCTTGGAGAAGTCGAGACCCCGGGCCTTCCAGTGGTTGATCATCTCCTTCTTGTCGAGATGTTCGCTGGCGCCGATCAGCTCCTCGAAGTGGCGGATGCCCAGCGACGCCATCAGCTCGCGGACCTCTTCGGCCACGTAGAAGAAGAAGTTGATCACATGCTCCGGCAGGCCCTTGAAGCGCTTGCGCAGCACCGGGTCCTGGGTGGCGATGCCGACCGGGCAGGTGTTGAGGTGGCACTTCCTCATCATCAGGCATCCGGCGGCGATCAGCGGCGCGGTCGAGAAGCCGAACTCGTCGGCGCCGAGCAGCGCGCCGACGATGACGTCGCGGCCGGTCCGAAGGCCCCCGTCCACCTGCAGGCAGACGCGCGAGCGCAGGCCGTTGACCACCAGCGTCTGCTGGGTCTCGGCGAGGCCCATTTCCCACGGGCTGCCGGCGTGCTTGATCGAGGTCAGCGGCGAGGCGCCGGTGCCGCCGTCGTAGCCGGCCACGATGATGTGGTCGGCGCGCGCCTTGGCGACGCCCGCCGCGACCGTACCGACGCCCACCTCGGAGACGAGCTTGACCGAGATGTCGGCCGCCGGGTTGACGTTCTTCAGATCGAAGATCAGCTGAGCCAGATCCTCGATCGAATAGATGTCATGATGCGGCGGCGGCGAGATCAGCGCCACGCCCGGCGTCGAATGCCGGGTCTTGGCGATGGTCGCGTCGACCTTGTGGCCGGGAAGCTGACCGCCCTCGCCGGGCTTGGCCCCCTGCGCCACCTTGATCTGCAGCATGTCGGCGTTGACGAGATACTCCGTCGTCACGCCGAAGCGGCCAGACGCCACCTGCTTGATCGCGGAGCGCTCGGGGTTTGGCGAACCATCCGGCAGTGGCATGAAGCGGTCCGGCTCCTCGCCGCCCTCGCCGGTGTTCGACTTGCCGCCGATGCGGTTCATGGCCACGGCCAGCGTCGAATGCGCCTCGCGGCTGATCGAGCCGAAGCTCATCGCGCCGGTGGCAAACCGCTTGACGATCTCGCGCGCCGGCTCGACCTCTTCCAGCGGAACCGGCGAGCGGCCCATCTCTTCGGCCGTCTTGATGCGGAACAGGCCCCGGATGGTCGAGCGCGAGGTGGCGTTCTCGTTCACCATCCGCGCGTAGTCCTGGTACTTCTCCCAGGATTCGCCGCGAACCGCGTGCTGGAGCGTGGCGATCGCGTCTGGCGACCAGATGTGCGCCTCGCCGCGCATGCGGAAGGCGTATTCGCCGCCGACTTCCAGCGAGCGTGCCAGCACCGGATCGTCGGAGAAGGCCAGCATGTGACGAACCGTCGTCTCGTGCGCGATCTCTTCCAGCCCGACGCCCTCGATGGTGGTCGCGGTGCCGGAGAAATAGCGGTCGACGAATTCGCTCTTCAGGCCGACGGCATCGAAGATCTGCGCGCCGCAATAAGACTGGTAGGTCGAGATGCCCATCTTGGACATGACCTTGAGCATGCCCTTGCCGATCGACTTGATGTAGCGGGTGACCACCTCGGTCTCGTCGACCTCGGGCGGGAACTGGCCCTGCCGGTGCATGTCGATCAGCGTGTCGAAGGCGAGATACGGGTTGATCGCCTCGGCGCCGAAGCCGGCCAGACAGGCGAAATGGTGCACTTCGCGCGGCTCGCCGGATTCGACCACCAGGCCGGCGGCGGTGCGCAGGCCCTTGCGGATCAAGTGATGGTGCACGGCCGCGCAGGCGAGCAGCGCCGGGATCGGAATCCGGTCGGGCCCCACCTGCCGGTCGGACAGGATGATGATGTTGTAGCCACCGACGACCGCTGCCTCGGCGCGCTCGCACAGACGCTCCAGCGCGCCGGACATGCCGGCCGCGCCGGCCTCGACCGCATAGGTCATGTCGAGCGTCTTGGTGTCGAAACGGTCTTCGGTGTGGCCGATGTTGCGGATCTTCTCCAGATCCGCATTGGTCAGGATCGGCTGGCGCACCTCCAGCCGCTTGCGGCGCGAGGTGCCCTCCAGGTCGAAGATGTTCGGCCGCGGCCCGATGAAGGAGACGAGGCTCATCACCATCTCCTCGCGGATCGGGTCGATCGGCGGGTTCGTCACCTGCGCGAAGTTCTGCTTGAAGTAGGTGTAGAGCAGCTTCGGCTTTTCCGACATCGCCGAGATCGGGGTGTCGGTGCCCATCGAGCCGATCGCCTCCTGGCCGGTCGTGGCCATCGGCGCCATCAGCATGCGCGTGTCCTCGATGGTGTAGCCGAAGGTCTGCTGACGATCGAGCAGCGCCACGTCGGACCGCGTGGCGCGCGGCGCCACCGGCTTCAGATCCTCCAGGATGAGCTGACTGTTCTTCAGCCACTCCTGATAGGGGTTGGCGGACGATATCTCGCGCTTGATCTCCTCGTCGGCGACGATGCGCCCCTTTTCGAGGTCGATCAGCAGCATGCGTCCGGGCTGCAGCCGCCACTTCTGGACGATGCGCTCCTCGGGGATATCGAGAGTGCCGGCTTCCGAAGCCATCACCACCAGATCGTCGTCGGTCACGACATAGCGCGCCGGCCGCAATCCGTTGCGGTCGAGCGTCGCGCCGATCTGCTTGCCGTCGGTGAAGGCGACCGCCGCCGGGCCGTCCCACGGCTCCATCAGCGCGGCGTGATATTCGTAGAAGGCGCGCGCCTCCTTCGACATCTGCTTGTTGCCGGCCCAAGCCTCGGGAATCAGCATCATCATGGCGTGGGCGAGCGAGTAGCCCCCCTGCGCCAGGAACTCGAGCGCATTGTCGAAGCAGGCGGTGTCCGACTGGCCCTCGTAGGAGATCGGCCAGAGCTTGGAAATGTCGTTGCCGAACAATTCGGAATCGACCGAAGCCTGGCGCGCAGCCATCCAGTTGACGTTGCCGCGCAGCGTGTTGATCTCGCCGTTGTGGGCGATCATCCGATAGGGGTGCGCCAGCTTCCAGGACGGGAAGGTGTTGGTCGAGAACCGCTGGTGCACGAGTGCCAGCGCGCTTTCGAAGCGCGGGTCGCTCAGATCATGATAGTAGGCGCCCAGCTGATAGGCCAGGAACATACCCTTGTAGACGACGGTGCGCGCCGAAAACGAGACGGCATAGAAGCCGATGTCGCGGCCGCCGCTTTCCACCTGGACGCGGTTCGAGATCACCTTGCGGATGATGTAGAGCTTGCGCTCGAACTCCTCCTCGCTGGCGATCGAGGGCGAACGCGCGACGAAGACCTGCCGGTGCACCGGCTCGGTGGCCACGATCTCCGGAGCCTTGGACAGGGAGTCGTTGGTGACGGGCACCGAGCGCCAGCCGATGACCGCCTGCCCCTCTTCGGCGACCGCGGCTTCGACGATGGTCTCCAGGTGACGCCGCCGGTCCTCGTCCTGCGGCATGAACAGGAAGCCGACGCCGTACTGGCCCGGTTCGGGCAGCGTGACACCCTGAGCCGCCATCTCTTCGGCGAAAAAGCGATGCGGGATCTGGACGAGCATGCCCGCGCCGTCGCCCATCAGCGGATCGGCGCCGACGGCACCGCGATGGGTGAGGTTCTGGAGAATCGTCAGGCCCTTCGCGACGATGTCGTGCGACTTGACGTTCTTCATGTTGGCGATGAAGCCAACACCACAAGCGTCGTGCTCGTTTTTCGGGTCGTAGAGGCCCATGCGGCCCGGGGCGCGGAACATCTCGATGGCGTCCGCCGCGGCCGTTTTGGCATCACGGCTCATGGCCACAGGGGCGGATGGCGTCAGCTCGGTCATCGCTTCGTCTCCCGTCTCGTCCCGCTCCCGTTACCGGGAAAGGCGACTGTTGTCATTGGCCGGCATGAAAAACCGCGCGGCGGGTCATAGAAGGCCACATCGCGCTCTGCCGATCAAATATCGTTATGGTGTACTCGGCGCGGCGCCGTTGCCGCAGATGGAACAAGACTCGGCCGCGGGTCAACGGTCTCGAGTTTAACCCCATCATCGGGCGGCTCGCCCGTTACCGAAGATACGACAGCAATGCTGTCCTATCTGTCGCAACATGACAGATTATGATTGCGGCGGCAAGAGCTCAGCCGGCGGCGCCCGCGGAGCCCTCACAGCGCCTGTCTCTAGCCCAAGCGGCCAACCGAACTCAAATCCAACCGCACAACCGATCGCGATCAGCGTCTTGATGAGGCCTCGCCGGCCCCCACGGGAAAAGATTTTTTACCCGATTGACGCGAATATCGGACGGCGATATTGCAACCTATGGGTTAGTAACAATACTACTTTTACGAGAATATTCTTTTAACGCCTGGGAGGTGTTTTGCCATGACATACCATTTGCGTTTCGCGCTTGTCGCGCTGTCGATCGTTGCGGGCGCTGGTACGGCTTCGGCGGACTCGGTTCGCGCGGTCGTCAACCTGAATGTCGATACCGGCGGCGGCCAGAAGGTGCCACTTTCGGTTGAAAAAGAGGTTGGGTTTGGTCCGGGCGGCGACACGATCACGGTCGATGTCAGCGGCTACCGCTGCACCATGGGATCGTCGACCCAGGGCTCGGTCCCGGCGGGCTGCAACTACTCCGTCGACGTGACGGGCGCGGAACCGAAGATCACGCCGCGCGAGGCCGACGGGACCTGCATGAAGGTCCAGCCCCAGTGCGTCAAACAGTAGCGACCACGAGACTCGGATCATGACGCAGGCAGGCTCGGGGAGACCATCCTGCCCGAGCCTGCCGAAGCTTGCCCGGGCGCATAAAGCGGGTTGCCGCAGTGCCATCGGCGCAGATCGGGCTCGGAGCCGCCTGACCTGATCGACGCCTGATTGAACAACAGCCTTGTGGCGAAGGTCTCGGCTTCGATCCCACCACGACTCCACCGAGCTGCCCCGCGTGACGGCTGCCGTGAGACGGAGGCAGCGCTCGCCTCCGACGGCGAACCGGCGGTTTCGCCGGAATCGTGGCCGAAAGGATCGCGCCCACTTGCCGGCCTTTGTGCCCGGGTGTAACTCGCCGCGATGATTTTCGCTTCCGACAACTTCTCCGGCGCCCATCCCGCCGTCAACGAATCGCTTGCCCGCAATGCCGGCGGCATGGCCGTCGCTTATGGCGGCAGCGACCTCGATAAGGCGATCGAGCGTCGTTTCAACGAGATCTTCGAGCGCGAGGTGGCCGTCTTCTTCGTCGGCACCGGAACCGCGGCGAACTCCCTGTCGCTCGCGGCGATGAACCGGCCGGGCGGCGTGGTCCTGTGCCACCGCGAGGCGCACATCATCGAGGACGAGTGCGGGGCGCCCGAGTTCTTCACCCATGGCGCGCGGCTTGCCGCGGTCGAGGGCGACAACGGCAAGATCAGCGTCGCCGGACTGGCCAAGGAGCTGGAACGCTTCAAACCAAACTTCGTCCATGCCGGCCAGCCGATGGCGATCTCGATCAGCCAGCCCACGGAGACCGGAACGATCTATTCGCCCGAGGAAGTCGAGGCGATCTGCGCGCTCGCCCACGAGCGCAAGCTGTCGGTCCACATGGATGGCGCCCGCTTTGCCAATGCGCTGGTCGCCACCGGATCGACGCCCGCCGAGATGACCTGGAAGCGCGGGATCGACGTGATGTCCTTCGGCGCGACCAAGAACGGCTGCTGGTGCGCAGAAGCGGTTGTCTTCTTCGATCCGGAGAAGGCCAAGCAGTTTCCCTATATCCGCAAGCGCGGCGCTCAGCTCTTCTCCAAGACGCGCTTCGTGGCCGCGCAGTTCGAGGCGTATTTCGCCGACGGCCTGTGGATGAAGCTCGCCGCCCATGCCAACGCCATGGCCGACCGCATGCGCATGTCGCTGGAGGCGAGCGAGCATACCCGCCTGGCCTGGGTCACCGCCACCAACGAGATCTTCGCCATCATCGAGGATGAAACGGCCGCGCGTCTGCGCCAAGCCGGCGCGGTGTTCTACGAATGGAACCCGCCGCACACCGGCGGCTCGCTGCTCGGCGACAACGAGCAGCTCGTGCGCCTGGTGACCAGTTGGTCGACCAGTGAAGAGGACGTCGACCGGTTCTGCCAGCTGGTGCGCTGACCTCCTCCAAGGCGGCACCCCTCACAAGGCGACGACGACAATCGGCAGCGGTTCGGGCCTCGGCCCGGGCCGCTGTTTTGTTTACGGGGCGGATTTTCCGACCGTCCGGCCGTGGGAGGTCCACCGAGGATGTGACGAGCATTCAGCCGGCGATTGCTCGCGTCGTCTCCGCCGCCGTATGCGCGCCGCGCGGTATCGGGCGGAATTTCATAAGCAGCGGAGGGATCTCGCTGGCAGGCACCGGCCGGCTAAATAGATAACCCTGCATCTCCTTGCAGCCTTCGCGCTCCAGGACGTCGTAGTGCTCGAAGGTTTCCACGCCTTCGGCGATCACCGAGAGCCCCATGGAACGACTGAGCCCGATCACCGCCCGCACCACGGCGATATTCTGACTTTCCGTCAGATTGCGGATGAAGGACTGGTCGATCTTGACCTTATCGAATGGGAACCGCGTCAGATAGCCGAGCGACGAATAGCCGGTTCCGAAATCATCCATCGAGATGCGGATGCCCATCGCGCGGAACGCTTCGAGCACGGACAGTGTCGTTTCGGTCTCCTGCAGCATCAGCGATTCCGTAACTTCGAGCTGAAGCCGGTTCGGCGCGAGACCCGTGGTCTTCAAGATGGCCCAAACGTTGTCGAACAGTGCTGGATCCTTGAACTGGATCGGCGACAAGTTGACCGAGACACTGAGTTGAGAAGGCCATTCCCTGGCCTGAAGGCAAGCCGCCTTCAGGGCCCAGAGACCGACACTGTCGATCAGTCCAATTTCCTCGGCCAGCGGAATGAATTCGCCCGGCGAGACCATGCCACGCTCGGGGTGGCGCCAGCGGATCAGCGCCTCAAAGCCTGAGATCGTCTTCCGTTCGACATCGAAGAACGGCTGATAGTAGAGTTCGAGTTCCTCATCGTCCATCGCCTTGCGCAGATCGATCTCGGTCTGTCGGCGGTGCTGGAGCGCCTCTCCCATTTCGGGCTCGAAGAAGCGATAGACCCCGCGTCCGCGCGCTTTGGCGCTATAGAGGGCCAGATCCACGTCCTTGAGAATAGCGTCGGCACCGGTTGGGCCATCACGTCCTTTGCCGACGACCGCGATGCCGATGCTCACGCCGATCGAAATACGCTGATGCTCGATCTCAAAAGGCTTCGCCAGGGTCTGGATGAAACGCTGAGCCAGTTCCTCCGCCGCCGCCGGTTGAGAGCCAGCGACCTGGATGACGGCGAACTCGTCCCCGCCGGTGCGGGCGATAAGGTCCTTCTTGCCGGTGCATTCTTTCAGCCGCTCGGCGACCAACTTCAAAAGATGATCACCGATCGGGTGACCGAGGGTATCGTTGACCGACTTGAAGCCGTCGAGGTCGAGGCTGAGGATCGCCGCGCCGGGCGTGGCGATCGCACGTTCGAGCTTTTCCCGAAACCACAGCCGGTTCGGCAGATCGGTCAGCGCGTCGTGCCGAGCGAGATGCTTGAGCTTCTGGTCCGCGATGTGCCGTTCGGTGATGTCTTCGAGCGTGACGACCAGGCCACCGCCCTCGATCCATTGCCGCGAAATCGCGATGACGCGTCCATCGGGCATTTCGGCATTGAAGAAGGCGCCCTCGCGATGAGCGAGCACGTGGCACAGGAAGGGGTCCTCATGCACCTCCCGCGAGGTCATGCCGAAGCGCCGCGGCCCGAACATCTGCTCGAAGCGCTTGTTGTGGACCACGAGCTTCAGGTCCTGATCGAACAGGCAGAGCCCCTGGGACATGTTGTTGAGCGCAGCCTCCCAGCGTGCGCTCTGGATGGCGATGGTGCCGCTGAGGCTGCTCGCCTGCGTCTTGCTGCGCTTCTCGAGGCTGGCGATCTTCCCTGCAATGGTGGCCTGCATGGCATCGAGGGCTCGCATCAGCCGCGCCGTCTCGCCCCATCCCCGGGCCACAATGGCGGTGGACATGTTGCCGTCGGCGATCGACCGGACGACAGCGGTGGCGCGGCGCAGAGGCCCGACGATGGTGCGCGTCAGAACGATGAAGACGAGCAAAACGATCAGGCTGCCGATCCCCGCCGCCTGCCAGGTCTTGAGCCGGAAATGATCGAGGAAACGATGGATGCCGCGAGCGGTCGCCGCCGTGTTCTCGAGCAACATCGATGCGAGGGACGACATCGTCGCGTCGGCGGCGTCGAGATCGCTGAGCAGCTTGCGCATGCTCACCACGCCGTCGGCGGCACGAAGTCGGCTCAACGAACGCCGCGCCTGGTCGACGAGACGCGTTGCCTCGGTCGACGTGGATGACGCGTCAATGGCCGCGAGGTCGGAATCGATGCTGGCGAGACCGCCGAGCAGCGTGGCGATCCGATCCTGCGGCAGCGGTGCGGCTTCGTCCGATTTCAGCGCCTCGTCCTCGCCGAACGCCGAACGCAGCTCCGCCAGCGTCACCTGCGCCGAGCGCAGGCGGTCCAGCGGCAAGGCTCCCTCAGCGTAGACGCGATCGGCGATCTGTCCGATCGTGTCCTGCGAGCTCACGGCAAAGTTGGCGATGAGGAGATTGACGAAGACCAGCGCCAGGCAGGCCAGCATCAGTTTCCATTTGACAGGCAAACGCCGCTCTCCTGCGCAATGGATCGCCTTCGGACACGTCTCGGCGATCCTACGGCGATTTCGTTTATAAACTTCATGCGTTAGACGAAACGATTGTGGTCTCACCTAAGGATCGGCCGGGATTTTCTGGCCGAGAGGGTCAGCGGCGTGGGCCCTGCCCCTGGCAACGCCCGCTCGCATGCCCCACATTGCTGGCTGTCGGCGAATCTCTTCGGTCTGGTTCATGCGAGCTTGCGATCGGACGGGGACGCGGCGCCCATGCCGTTTCGCCGGCTGGATGGGGAGTTTCACACCATGACCACAGCAAATGTAGCCGCCAGCGGCACCTTCCGCCTTGGTGCGTCCGAGATCCACCGTCTCGGCTTCGGCGCCATGCGGATCACCGGCCAAGGCATATGGGGTCCGCCCAAGGACCACGACGAGGCGATCCGGGTTCTGAAGCGCCTGCCGGACCTTGGCATCGATTTCATCGACACCGCCGACTCCTACGGGCCGGACGTCTCGGAAATGCTGATCCGCGAGGCGCTTCATCCCTATGGCGCCGCCCTGATCGCCACCAAGGGTGGCCTCACCCGCGTCGGGCCCAATCAATGGCTGCCGGTCGGCCGGCCGGAATATCTGCGCCAGCAGGCATTGAAGAGCTGCCGCAATCTCGGGGTGGACAAGATCGCTCTGTGGCAGCTCCACAGGATCGACTCCAAAGTGCCGCGCGATGAGCAGTTCGACGCCATGAAGAGCCTGCAGGACGACGGCATCGTTGGCGAACTGGGCCTGAGCGAGGTCTCCGTCGAGGAGATCGAAGCCGCCTCGAAGGTGTTCAAGGTGGCGACCGTGCAGAACCGCTACAATCTCGTCGACCGCAAGAGCGAGGACGTGCTCGCCCATTGCGAGGCCAACGGCATCGGCTTCATTCCCTGGGCGCCGATCGCCGCCGGCAACCTCGCCAAGCCGGGCACCATCCTCGACCAGGTGGCCAAAAAGCACGGCGCGGCGCCAAGCCAAGTCGCTCTCGCCTGGGTGCTGAAGCGCAGCCCGGTGATGCTGCCGATCCCCGGCACGTCGAGCGTGGCGCATCTGGAAGAAAACGTCGCGGCGGCCGGCATCGATCTGTCGGACGAGGATTTCGCGGCTCTCGACCGCGAAGGCCGCCAGCAGTTCGCCGCGTCCTAGCCGAAGACAAAGGAGGTGTCGCGCGGGGTGGCCCGCCCATGCTGCGCGACACCCATTTCCCCTTAAGACAGCGGTGATCGGCCGAGCCACCCATGTGGTGGACCGAGGACACGAGGAGAATACCAATGCCCGAAGCCGTCTGGTGGAAGCGCGGCATCGTCTATCAGATCTATCCCCGCTCGTTTCAGGACTGCAACGGCGATGGAGTGGGCGATCTGAAAGGCATTCACAGCCGCCTCGACTATCTCCGGTGGCTCGGCGTCGACGCCGTCTGGCTGTCGCCGATCTACCCATCGCCGATGGCCGATTTCGGCTACGACGTCGCCGACTATTGCGGCATCCATCCGCTGTTCGGCACGCTCGACGACTTCGACGCGCTGATCGCCGACCTGCACGCGCGGGGTCTCAAGCTGATCCTCGACTTCGTACCGAATCACAGCTCCGACCAGCATCCGTGGTTTCTCGAAAGCCGCTCGTCGCGCAGCAATCCAAAACGCGACTGGTATATCTGGCGCGACCCGAAGCCGGACGGCAGCCCGCCCAACAACTGGCTCAGCCAGTTCGGCGGCAGCGCCTGGGAGTATGACGAGGCCTCCGGCCAGTACTATTACCACGCCTTCCTGAAGGAGCAGCCGGACCTCAACTGGCGCAATCCGGAGGTGCGGGCGGCCATGCACGACGTGCTGCGCTTCTGGCTGCGGCGTGGGGTCGACGGCTTTCGGGTCGACGTGATCTGGCACATGATCAAGGATGCGGAATTCCGCGACAACCCGCCCAATCCGGCCTGGCACGAAGGCATGCCGGAAACGGCGCGGCTGTTGCAGACCCATTCGACCGACCAGCCGCACGTACACGACGTGATCCGCGGCCTGCGGCGGGTGCTGGAAGAGTTCGACGATCGCGTCCTGATCGGTGAGATCTACCTGCCCATCGAGCGGCTCGTGACCTATTACGGCGAGAATCTCGAGGGTGCCCAGCTGCCGTTCAACTTCCAGCTGATCCTGGCGAGCTGGCGCGCCGACGTCATCGCCGGCCTGATCACCGAATACGAGGCGGCGCTGCCCGACGGAGGCTGGCCGAACTGGGTGCTCGGCAATCACGACAATCCGCGGATCGCGAGCCGCGTCGGCGTCGAGCAGGCCCGCGTCGCGGCGATGCTGCTGCTGACGCTGCGCGGCACGCCGACGCTCTATTACGGTGACGAGATCGGCCTGAGGAATGTCGAGATCCCGCCGGATGCGGTCCAGGATCCGGCCGAGAAGAACGAGCCGGGCATCGGCGCGGGCCGCGATCCCGAGCGCACTCCGATGCAGTGGAACGCAGAGCCGAACGCCGACTTCACCACCGGACGGCCATGGCTGCCGCTCTCGCCAGACTTTGCGATCCACAACGTGGACGCGCTGCGCCAAGACGAAACCTCGATCCTGATGCTGCACCGATCGCTGATCGAATTGCGCGGCCGGTTCCGCGCGCTCAGCATCGGCTCGTTCCGGCTTCTCGACCAGAAGCGCAACGTTCTCGCCTACGAGCGCGCCCACGGGAACGAGCGGATCGTCGTCGTCCTCAATATGGGCCATGAAGCCGAGCAGGCGGATCTCGCCGAGCTCGGAAGCGGCGGCACGCTCCTGCTGTCGACCACCGGCCAGGGAGCCGGACGGGTTCTGTCCGGCCCTCTATCGCTGGCGCCCGACGAAGGCGTGATCGTCAAGCTCGGCTGACCGGCAAGCGCTCCGTCGACGGCCGGCGGCTGCCGGGCCGTTCGGGCAATCGGCTAACCGAAGGCCCGGACGACGCGAGCCGTGAGGCCGTGAACGGGAGAGCCGTTTTCCTCGACCTTGAACCTGCCGAGAAGTGCCATGAGATGCTGTGCCTCGGAGGCGAGCTCGGTGCTGGCCGCGGTCGATTCCTCGACCATTGCGGCGTTCTGCTGAGTCGCCTGGTTCAGCATCTCGACAGCGGTGCTGATCTCGCTGAGGCCGACCGCCTGGCTCTTGGCGGAGTCGACGATCGCTCCGACGTGGTTATTGATTTCGGCCACTTCGGTGACGATCATTTCCAGCGACCGCCCGGTTTCGTTGACAAGTTCGACACCGGTCGCCACGTGCTGGCCCGAGGTGGAAATCAGCCCCTTGATCTCTTTTGCGGCCTCGGCCGAGCGCTGGGCGAGCGCGCGCACTTCCTGCGCGACGACGGCAAACCCCTTGCCGGCCTCGCCGGCGCGGGCCGCCTCGACGCCGGCGTTCAGCGCCAAAAGGTTGGTCTGGAAGGCGATCTCGTCGATGACGCCGATGATCTTGTTGATCTCATCCGACGACTTTTCGATCTGGGCCATGGCTTGCACCGCGCGGGCGACGATGGCGCCGGACTGCTCGGCGCCGCTCTTGGCTTGCCTGACCAGATGACCGGCTTCGTCGGCCCGCTGGCTCGATGTCCGGACACTCGAATTCAACTCGGCCAATGCACCGGAGGTCTGCTCCAGGGCGGCCGCCTGCTGTTCGGTCCGCTGGGCCAGATCGTCCGCCGCAACGCGCACCTGCGAAGCACCCGACTCGATCCCGTTGCCGATGCCGCCGATCTCGGCCATCGCCTCCTGCAGCTGCCCGAGCGATGCGTTGAGGTTCACCCGCAACGGATCCATCACGGCGATGAAGGCATTCTTGATTCTCTGCTGGAGATCGCCTCCGGCCAGGCGTTCCAGCGCCATGCCCACTTCGTTGACGGCGTTGACCCGTCCGGTCACGTCCGTGGCGAACTTGACGACCTTCACCACCCGGCCCTTCGGGTCGAAAATCGGATTGTAGGTGGCCTGGATCCATACGACCCGTCCACCCTTGCCAATGCGCTTGAACTCGTCGGAGAAGTACTCGCCGGCCTTGAGCTTCGACCAGAAGGTGGAATAGTCGCCCGACGACGCATAGGAGGGCTCGACGAACAGACGGTGGTGTTTGCCGACGATCTCCTCGCGCCGGTACCCCATGGCAGTCAGGAAATTGTCGTTGGCGTCCAGAATCTCGCCATCGGGGGTGAACTCGATCACCGCCTGCGCGCGCATGATCGCATCGATCTTACCCCGGTTGGAGATGTACTCCAGTCGATCCTCGGTGATGTCGCTGGCAAACTTCACCACCTTGTAAACCTTGCCGCCCTTCATCACCGGGTTGTAGGTCGCCCGGATCCAGATTTCTCGGCCGCCTTTGCCCAGACGCCGAAAGACCCGCGACTGGAACTCGCCCTTGGCCAGGCTCTGCCAGAACTGGGCGTATTCGGGGCCATGGACCTCATCCGGATCGACGAACATGCGGTGGTGCTGGCCGACAATCTCCGACGGCTGATAGCCCATGGCGCTGCAGAAATTCTCGTTGGCACGCAGAATCTTACCCGCCGGATCGAATTCGATGATGGCCAGCGAGTTGTCGAGCGCGGCCAGCACATTGTCGGCGTCGGAACGGAAGAACGAACCCATCTGAACTCCTTCGCGTGCTGCCGTTGTCCTGACCGCAACGACATACTGAGCACGACAACCAGGGTTATGAGCGAAACATCTTGAAAAAAAGAAAATACGGGCGAAGATTCAGAGTATGTACTGCTCCCTGTATATTTTACTTAGAATTGTTTATTGCTTCGATATCCGGTGGCCGCGTCGAGGCCTCAGCCATGCCGTGGACCAGACCCATCGGCCATGGAACTCTTGCCGGAACTTGGGATTGGCACTCGGGGGCTCGTCGCCTCGCCCATGCCTCTAATCCGGCTTTTCAGCGCGAAATCCACACCGCTGCGGGCCGTGCCACGCACCGTTAACTCGTCGCTCATTGAGATCATGATACCCGACTGGCTCCACACCCTATCCCTGCTCTGCCTCGCCCTCGGCTTCATCTGTGCAGCGCTCGTCGCCGCGCACGAGATCCGCAATCCCCAGCACATGTGGATCATGAATGTCGTCTGGCCGGCGACCGCGCTCTTTGCCGGCCCGCTGGCGTTGGGGGGCTATTTCACCTACGGCACGCTTGCAACCCGCCGCCGAATGCACGAGGCGATGGAAAAGGGCGAAGAGATGCCGAACAAGGCGCTGACGCCCTTCCCTGCCATGGTCGCCAAAGGCGCCGCCCATTGCGGCAGCGGTTGCGCACTGGGAGATATCTGCGCCGAGTGGCTGGCCTTCGCCTTCCCGGCCATCGCGGTCTGGTTCGGCTGGCACAGCCTGCTTTCGGAAAAGATGTTCGCCGTATGGGTGCTCGACTTCGTCCTGGCTTTCCTGTTCGGCGTCGCGTTCCAGTATTTCACCATCACGCCGATGCGCGGCCTGTCGCCGATCCAAGGCCTGATCCAGGCGGTCAAGGCCGACGCGTTGTCGCTGACGGCCTGGCAGGTCGGCATGTATGGATTCATGGCGATCGCCCAATTCTGGATCTTCGGCACCATGCTCGGCACCAGACTGGAGGTGAACAGCGTCGAGTTCTGGTTCATGATGCAGATCGCCATGCTCTGCGGCTTCGCGACATCCTACCCGGTCAACTGGTGGCTGATCCGCAGCGGCATCAAGGAAAAGATGTAGGCGAACGAGCGGGCCGAAGCATGCCAGTGCAAACCAGAGGCGGAGCGTCGGCTTCGCCCTCTACCGGCACCCACCGACAGCGGCTCGTACACACCTGGCCGCTCTGGCTTGGCGTGATCACGCTTTTCGGCCTGTGGCTCAGTCCGCTGGTGGCCCTGTCGCGCAGCGCGTTCTCGGCCCACATGATCCTGCACCTGGGGATCGTCACGGTGGCCTCGCCCTTAATCGCCATCGGGCTCATGCGCAGTCGCCTCGACATCGGCTTTCTGTCGCCCGGCTTGAAGTCGGCGCTGGCCGCCTCCGCCTTCGACATGTTCGTGGTCTGGGCCTGGCACGCGCCGAGCCTGCATGAGGCTGCGGCTCGTCATACGCCGGTGTTCATCCTGCAGCAGGCGAGTTTCCTGGCGGCCGGGCTTCTGGTCTGGACTATCAGCTTCGCCGGTCGCTCCAAGGCCAATGCGGCGCTCGGCGCGTTCGCCATGCTGACGACCTTCATGCACATGACGATGCTCGGTGTGCTTCTGTCGGTCGCGCCCGATCTCATCTATGCGCCAGACGTCTGCGTCGGCGCCTTCGGCTTCGCGCGGCTCGACGACCAGCGCTTCGGCGGCGTGCTGATGGCGGTGTTCGGCGGCCTGCCCTACATGATCGGCGGTCTCGCCCTGGTGGCCCGCGTGCTGAGCGAAGAAACCGCCGGAGAGCGTCCATAATCGACCGTTCGCTCCGCGATCGGCGGCGCCGTTCATGTTTTCGCCGTGCTGCCGCGCTCGTGCCGTTTATTCGACGGGATGCCTCGCCAACAGCCGTTCGACATCGGCCAGAACGTGCTCGGCGACTGCCTTGGCTGCCGAAACCGCCTCCGGCGACATTGCCGCGCCGGGCTCGAACGACGCGCCTTCCACCGCATAGACGATGAGGCGGCCCGGCGTCCGCCCCAATACGCGCGCCAGTTCGACCGCTTCGGGCAGGCCAAAGCCATGGCTGGAGGTCTGCGCCAGCGCCTGCAGATCGGCTCGCCCCCCATGCGTCAGGTCGAAGCGATGGATGTGGCCGGTTCCGCTCTCGCCGCTTGCGGCGTCGATGCAGATGACGGCTTCGAACCCCTGCCAGTCGTCGATCAACGCCAGCATATCGCCTTGACGCGCTCGAACGACGACTCCCGAAGGCGCCCTGCCTTGAAGCATTTGGGCGACGGCGGGCCCCACCCCGTCGTCGCCCGCCCCCGGATTTCCGATCCCGAGAACGAGGACGGCACGCAGTCCCGTGGCGGCCTCGTCCATCCCCTCACCTCCGGTGAATCGACAGCTTGAGGAAATGCGTCGAGCACGAGATGCAGGGATCGTAGTTGCGGATCGTCTGTTCGCACAAATGCCGGATCACCTCGTCCGGCTGATCCAGGACGGTGCCGGCGGCGGCGGCGAGATCGGCCTCGACGCTCGGCTGGTTCTGCGATGTCGGCGGCACGATGCGCGCCCGCTCGACCGTGCCCTCGGCATCGAAATCGTAGCGATGCCAGCAGATGCCCCGGGGCGCCTCGGAACAGCCGAAACCGGTGCCGGCGCGCGGCTCGACCGGCTCGAAAGCCCGCTCCGGCGGCCGATAGGCTGCGATCAGGCGCAACGCCTCGTCGCAGGCGTAGACCGTCTCGATGGCGCGCACGACGATGCTGCGATACGGGTTGCGGCAGACCGGCTCCAGGCCGACGTCGCGCGCCAGCGCCTGGATCCAGTCGGGCAGCCGGTCGAAGTTGAGCGAATAGCGGGCGAGCGGTCCGACCAGGTAGGCACCCCGCGCCTTGATCATCGAATGCAGCGCGGTCGACTGCGGCATGTGCCGCTCCTCGAACGCGCTCTCGTAATCGGCGATGTCGATGTCCACGCCCTGGCTGGACACCAGCCGGCCCTCGCCGATCGCATAAACGTCCGGATGACGCATCGCGACGAATTCGTAGTCCTGCTTCAGATCGGGAAACTCGAAGCCCGCGACCCAGCGCACGATCTTGACGGCGACGTCCCGCCCGCGCTTCAGCTTCTCTTCGAAGGGCCGCAGTTCGGCGCGTCCCGGCACCCGGTAGAACCCGCCCGGGCGCATGCTGACAGGGTGGATCTCGCGGCCGCCGATGAGCGACATCAGTTCGTTGCCGGTCTTCTTGAGCTCCAGGCCGGCGGTCACCAGCGCGCCGTGGTCGCGCGCCATCTGAATGCCGTCCGGATAGCCGAGAAAGTCCGGCGCATGCAGCATCAGCACGTGCAGCGCATGGCTTTCGATCCATTCGCCACAATAGATCAGCCGCCGTAGTGCCTTGATCTGGCCGTCGACCTGCACACCGAAGGCGAACTCGGCGGCCTGGACCGCGCCCGTCTGGTAGGCGATGGGGCAGATGCCGCAGATGCGCGCGACGATGTCCGGCAGCTCCATATAGGAGCGCCCGCGCAGGAAGGCCTCGAAGAACCGCGGCGGCTCGAAGATCCGCAGTTGCGCGGTGGTCACCTTGCCGCCCTCGACCTCCAGATCGAGCGCCCCCTCGCCTTCGACGCGCGCCAGATAGTCGACCGTGATCCGCTTACTGGACATGGACTTCGGCCTCCTTCCGGAAGGGCTCGGCCGCCGCGTTGAAGGTTTGCAGGGCCCGGTAGATCTCCCTCTGGCTGGCGCCGAGCGCCCGCCATTGCTCCGTCAGCGCCGCCATGTTCGGCGTCTCCATCGGGCCGAAGCAGCCGTAGCAGCCGCGCCGATAGGCCGGGCACAGGGCGCCGCAGCCGGCATGGGTCACCGGGCCGAGGCAGGGCGTGCCCTGTACCATCACGCAGACGGTGCCGCGCTGCTTGCACTCGATGCACACGCTGTGCGCCGGCGTGGCGGGACGCCGCCCGGCCAGGAAAGCCAGCACGACCTCGACCAGCTGGGTCTTGTTGACAGGACAGCCGCGCAACTCCCAGTCGACCTTCACATGCGCCGAGATCGGCGTCGAGGTGGCCAGCGTCGAGATGTAGTCGGGATGGGCATAGACGGCGGCGACATAGTCGTCGGCATCGGCGAAGTTCTTCAGCGCCTGGATCCCGCCCGCCGTGGCGCAGGCGCCGATGGTGACGAGCGCGCGCGACTGCGCCCGCACGGCGTGGATGCGCTCGGCATCATGGGCGTTGGTGATCGATCCTTCGACCAGCGACAGGTCGTAAGGCCCATCCGAGATCGCGCTGGAGGCTTCCGGAAAGTTGGCGATGTCGATCGCCGCGGCGAGCGCCAGCAGTTCGTCCTCGCAGTCGAGCAGCGAGAGCTGGCAGCCGTCGCAGGAGGCAAACTTCCACACGGCCAGCCTGGGGCGTTGCTGGTTGCTCATCTCACACCTCCAGCACCGTGAAGATGCCCGCCACCTTGTCGTAGCGCAGCACCGCGCCGTCCTTGCACAGGAAGTGCGGTCCGAACTGGCAGTGGCCGCACAGGCCGATGGCGCACTTCATGTTGCGCTCCATCGAGACATAGATCCGCTCGCTGGGAAAACCGGCCTGCAGCAGGCCGGTCACCGAAAAGCGCATCATCACCTCCGGTCCGCAGACCAGCGCGATGGAGCGAGCCGGATCGAGATCGAGGCCGGGGATCAGCGCCGGGACGACGCCGACATGGCCGTGCCAGGCGACGTCGGCATGGTCGACCGTCAGCGCCACCTCGACGTCGTATTTGCGGCTCCAGGACTCCACCTCCTCGCGATAGAGGATGCCGGAAGGGCTGCGGCTGCCGAACAGGATGACCACCCGGCCGTAGCGCGTGCGGTTGTGCAGCGCGTGGTAGATCGCCGGGCGCAGCGGCGCGATCCCGAGACCGCCGGCGATCACGACGAGGTCGCCGCCTTCGGCCGCCTCGACCGGCCAGCCGGTTCCGAACGGCCCGCGCACGCCGACGGCCGCGCCGGGTTCGAGCCGCGCCAGGGCGTTGCTGACGGCACCGACGTCGCGAACGGTGTGCGTGAAGGTCGATTCGTTCTCGCAGGAGCCGCTCATGCTGACGGCGACTTCGCCGACGCCGAAGGCGTAGAGCATGTTGAACTGGCCGGGCTCGAAGGATAGCCGCCGGCCGTGTTCCGGCATGAGCTCCAGCGTCACCGTGTCGGGCAGCTCGCGATGCATGCGGCCGACGCGATAGAGCTGCGGAACGAAGGGATCGGCAACGAATTCACCGGCCATCTCAATGCGTCCCGTAGACGTCCATGATCTGCAGTCGGGTCGCGTGCAGACGGTTGACGAAGATCGGCAGGAAGCGCGTCATGATCTCGTAGCCGAGATCGTGATCTCTGTCGCACTTGGCGCGCAGGCATTCGGCATCAACGCCGATCGCCCGCGTCGGCTCGACCGCGCGCGCATCGAAGATCTTGCGATAGGGCGCCACCAGCCAGGATGCGCCGACCACCTGGCCGGGACCGAGTGTCTGGAACACGATCGGGCTCTGTCCCGGCGGCACGATTTCGAGCGCCACGACGCCATCGCGGATCAGATAGAACTCGTTGGCGGGATCGCCCTCACGGAACAGATACTCGCCTTCCTTGCTGTAGTGGTTGCGGGCGCAGCCCGCGAGGAAGCCGATCTGCTCGGCGTTCAGTCCGTCAAAGAAGGGATGCTCCCTGATGATCTCCTCAAGACCTTTCATGCTGCTTCTCCCTTTGCAACATGCGGGGCGGCGCGGATGGCGGCAGCCTCCTCGGTGATGTCGATGCCGACCGGGCACCAGGTGATGCAGCGGCCGCAGCCGACGCAGCCGAAGGTGCCGAACTGGTCGATCCAGTTGGCCAGCTTGTGGGTCATCCACTGGCGATAGCGCGACCGCGTCGAATGGCGGACGCCGTGGCCGCCCTGCATGAAGGAATAGTCGAGCGTAAAGCACGAATCCCACCGGCTGCGCCGCTCGGCCCGCTCGCCGGTCAGGTCGGTATGATCCTCCACCGTGGTGCAGAAGCAGGTCGGACAGACCATCGTACAGTTGCCGCAGGCCAGGCACCGCCCGGCGATGTCGTCCCAGCGCGCGTGCTCCAGATTGAGCTGCAGAAGCTCCTTGAGGCCCTCCGTCTTCAACGCGCGGCCCATCTCTTCGACCGCGTTCTGGACGGCGGCCTTGGCGGCGGCGAGATCGCCGTCGGAGGTCGGGCGGGTCGGAATCTCGTGCAGGACATCGGCGCCGATGCCGCTGCCGACCTCGACCAGGAAGTCGTGGCGCATGGGATCGACCAGTTCGGTCAGGCAGAGGTCGTAGCCCGCATCCGCCCGCGGACCGGTCTTCATCGAGGTGCAGAAGCAGGTCGCGCGCGCCTCGCCGCAATTGATCGCCACCAGAAAGGCGTCGCGACGGCGCGCCTCGTAGGCCGTATAGAGCGCGTGCGCGCCGCGAAAGATGCGGTCCTGGATGGCGATGGCGTGGAGGTCGCAGGATCGCACCCCCAGGAAGGCGTATTTGTACGGCCGGTCCTCGCGCGGGATGACGGTCATGCCATCATCGCCCCGGTGCGTGGCCCACAGGGTCTCCACCGGCGGATGCAGGATGCGCTTCCAGGAATGCGGACCGACGGTGAAGCCGAACAGGGCTTCGTCGTCGCGGCGTTCCAGCCGATAGCCGCCGGGCTGCTGATGCTCGGTCCAGCCGCGCGGCAGCGCCCCGACATCATCGATTTCGTCATAGACGATCGCTCCGTCGCGAACGGTCGGTCCCATCACCTGATAGGCACGACGGACGAGAGCGTTGATCAGCGCCTGAAGGCCGTCACGATCGATGACGACAGGCATACCTCCGCTTGCCACGGGCTCCCTCCCTTTTGCGAGCACACGGCTGATCGATTGGCTGTCGTCGGGGCCATTCCGTTTCCTCCCGGCGCCCCGACTCCAGCAGTTTTCATATTTGATCCGCAATCGTCAGCGGCTTTGACGCAGATCAATTCCAGTTGTCCGCAACGCTTAAGGCCAATTGTTGTGCGGGATGATCAGATTTCATCGAAAAAAATCGGCTTCCTTAGCAAGGCGCGCGCACGTCTTTACTTTTCCATGCGGCAAATCGAACCGTCACGAACAGAGCGTTTCTTGCAGGGTGACGCATCCGAACAGCCGTCGCGGCGCTTTCGGACGGCGGGAAATCGCGTGTGTTGCGTGGGTCGACGCCGCATCCCGAAGCGAATCGGCTCGGCCAGCCGACTCCGCAAAAAACGCCGGCCAGGGGCTCTCCCCGACCGGCGTTGGCTGTTTCCGGCAACGGCTTTACGGCCGCCGCACCACCCCGTGCGAGGGGGTGAAAGACGAGGCCAGCGGTTAGGCTGCGGCCTTGGCCTTGGCGTTGATCATGCCCAGCAGCGTCTCTGTGTCGCGGGTGAAGAGACGGATGCCGTCGGCGAACTTCTCGGTCGCCATGGCGTTCTCGTTCATCTCCCAGCGCCAGGACGCCTCGGTGTAGCTCCGACGCGACAGGCTTGGGTCCTTCACTTCCGCCGCGAGGACGCGCTCGACCTCACCCTCGGTCTGCTGAAGCTGCTGGAGCAGCGTCGGGGAGACGGTCAGGCGGTCGATGCCGGCGAGGCCGAGCACCTGCTCGACATTGCGGAACGAGGCGCCCATGACGATCGTCTCGTAGCCGAAGTTCTTCATGTAGTTGTGGATGTTGCGCACGCCGACGACGCCCGGATCGTTGTCCACGCTGTCGATCTTGGTGCCGTGGCCCTGATACCACTCGGTGATGCGGCCGCAATAAGGCGAGATCATCACCGCGCCGGCGTCGGCGCAGGCGATCGCCTGGGTCAGGCTGAAAATCAGCGTCGAGTTGACGCCGATGCCGAGCTTGGTGAGTTCCTCGGCGGCCTTGATGCCTTCCCAGGTCGAGGCGACCTTGATCAGCACCCGCGAGGTGTCGATGCCCTCTTGCTTGTACATGTCGATGATGCGCTTGGTGCGCTCGACGGTGGCCTCGGTGTCGAAGGACAGACGAATGTCGACTTCGGTCGAGACATAGCCCGGGACCACCTCGAGAGCCGCCATGCCGAAAATGATCGACAGGCGATCGAGGGCCAGATCGGCCATCTTGACCGGATCGCTCTCGCGCTTGGAGGCCCAAGCAACGGCATCATCGATCGTATGGGCATACTGCGGCTGGCTAGCGGCGCGATAGATGAGCGTCGGATTGGTCGTCGAATCCTGCGCGTTCAGCGCCTTCATCACCGAAAAGTCGCCGGTATCGGCAACGATGACGGTATGTTTCGCAAGACCAGAAAGTTTATCGGCCATTTTGGTTCTCCACCTCTTGATTTATAACTCTGTTCCAGGCGGCCATCAGCCGTTCCTGGCGTAAATCTGCTTCGAGTATTCTTACGTTACGGTGACTATTTGCGTCCCAGGCAAAGTTCTCCGCAGCCGTACAAGGCCTGTCCGACAAATGCCATGCGGATCGCGAGTGGTGCTCGCCAGATAGGTCATCACAGACGACAACGGCTGGGCGCCACCTCCCGCAAACGGGCAAACATGGATCTCAAATCGACTCATAAGCCTTCTCGAGCAGTTTCACGAAGCAGGTCGAAACTGCATTTGAGGGCCTTTTAAACCGATTTGGTTCGCGAGAAAAGTGACATACATCAAATTGTGCCGCTTTTCGCGTCGTCTGGTGGACAAGACGTCAAGGCGGCGCGCCGATCCGAACCGATCGTCATCCCGACCCGTGCGGTGCACCATGCAAGCCGACGGATTTCGCCACCGAATGGTATCGCGGCGACTCCGATAGATATTGCATGTATTTAAATAACGCAGCGCCCACCGAAAAGCACTGATCCATCGTCCATAGTAGCATCGGCCGTCGGCGACGACCTCTCGCATCCAGCGTTCTCGAGAGACTGCAATTTTGCGCGAGCACCCGGACCAGGCCGGATGGGTGTGTCGCTCTGACACACACATTCCGCCACGCGCCAAGGATGTCGTGCGAGGCGCGACACCCGCCTTCCGCTTATGCGACTCGCGCGGCGGCGATCCTACGGCCGGCCAAGAGATAGCCGTACCAGGCGAGCGCCAACAGGGCGAAGGCGACCATCGTGACCGCCATGGCGTGGCCGCCGACGGCAGTGGACAGCGCCGCGCAGATGACGCCGGCAAAAGCTCCCGACACCATCTGCGAGAAGCCCAGCAGCCCGGACGCGAACCCCGTCAGATTGGGCAGCGGCTCCAGTGCCCGGCTGGCGATGGTCGGCATGATCAAACCGAAACCGAAGCTGGAGCACGCCAGCAACGCAATGCCGATCGCCGCCGCATGGTCGAGATCCGGCCCGACGAAGAGCAAAGCGCAGTCGGCGGCCACCATCGCAACAATGCCGACGCCGATCAGGCGGTCCTGGAGACGCGTGCGGGCAGCCAGTCGGCTGTTGATCGAGGTGCCGATCATTGCGCCGATCGTCGGAATCGCGAATAGCGCGCCATAGATGCGCGGCGAGACATCGAGCGTCTGTATAAACAGCAGCGGCGAGCCGGTGACGAAGCTGAACAGCACGCCCGCGCAGATGCTCGCCAGCAGGATATGGCGTCCGGCGATCGGATGCCGAGCCACCGTGCGATAGTTCTGCCAAAGCCGCATTGGCCGCAATGCATCCGGCGTCTTCTGCCTTATCGTCTCGTCCAGGCACCAGACGCACAGCAACAGCGCCACCCCGACTGTCAGCATCACTCCATAGATGCCGCGCCATCCGGTCAGCGACAGCACGAAACCGCCGATGGTCGGCGCGATCATCGGCATCACGCTTTGAATGAGCATGATGAGCGAGATCTTACGCTGCGCGGCCGCACCTTCGAAGAGATCGCGCACCATCGCGATGGTCAGCGCCATGCCGCTGGATGCGGCGAAGCCCTGGACAAGTCGGGCGCTCAGCAGCAGGTGCGCCGATGGCGTCACAAGACAGGCGAGCGACGTGGCGGAGTAGAGCGCCAGGGAACAGAGGACGACAATGCGGCGCCCGAACCGCTCAGAAAGCGGGCCGTAGACGAGCGGCCCGGCCGCAAAGCCAATCATGAAAAGGCTGACGGTCAACGAGATCGTGGCCTGCGATGTGCCGAGCGACCGGGCAGTCGCCTCGTAGGCCGGCAATCCCATATCGATCGACAGCGGCGGCATGGCGCATAGCCCCGCCAGAAGCAGAGTGAAGGAAATGGAATTGGGTTTGAACATGAAGGGACAGCCTTATCCGCGCTGAACCGGTATCGCCTCCCAAAAGTGAGTTATCAATCGAAACATCACTTTTCAAGCGCGAAGAGCGGTGATCACGAAATCGAGCAGGCGTTCGGCGCGGACCGTTCGATCGATCGCCGGATCACGCTTCAGCAGACGGAGAACCGAAATCGGATCGAGCACGGCCATCAAGGTCTCCGTCACACTGAAGCTCGTCGCCACCGGATCGCCATCGGCGAATTCACCGGCGGCGATGCCGTCACGAATGACGCTCTCGAACCGGCCGCGAAGATCCTCGCCGAAACGGTCCGCACTTGGCGGATTGTTGAACAGCGTGGCCATGAAGATCTCGAAGATGAAGGGATTCTCACGGATCATCCGATCTTGCCGCGTGGTGACCAGCCGCACGATCGCCTTCAGGCGATCGGATGCCCTGCCCTCGACCGGCAGGGCATCCAGGGCCTCGGTGGTTTCTTGGAGATTGCGCCCGGTGATCCCGTCGACCAGACCGAGCTTGCTGGTGAAATGCTTGTAGATGTTGGCTGGCGACATACCCGTCGCGGCAGCGACGTCGGCGATCGTCGTCTTGTTGAAGCCGCGTTCGCGAAACTGCCGCTCGGCCTCATTCAGAATCTCACGGCGGGTATCGGCGCTCGGATGCCAGCGGCGGCGGGTCATGACACTCCCGATCGGACAGACTTGGGTGATGTCGCGATACCGCTTCGGAAGCGTCGCGAACAAGAGCAGTCGGCCACTCGACCGGCGGCACTGGCCGTCCGAAGCCGCGGGCGCGGGCTGAATTGCAAGCCTCCGCCAATCAGCGGAGCCTTTTCAAGGCGACACGGCGGGAGGCTGCTCGACGCCGCGTCTGGCCGAGGATCCGACGCGAATCCTACAGCCGCCAAAAGAACGGGGACGCATGTCGATACATACGTCCCCATCGATATCATCGCGGAGCACCATGCCCCGGATCGACGCGGCCTATGCGCCGGAGGCCGCCAGGGCCGCGTTCACCTGCTCCAGCGTCTCGGCAGCGATGACCGTGTCGGCGATCGCGCGGGCCTTGGCGCGGTCGGTCTTGCGCACGGCCGCCTTCACGGCCGCCACCTGGCCGGCGTTCATCGAGAACTCCGACAGGCCCAGCCCCAGCAGCAGTTCCGTCAGCGCCGGATTGCCCGCCATCTCGCCGCACATGGCGGCCGGAATTCCGGCCTCCTCGGCGGCGCGGCACGTGGCGGCAATGGCTCTCAGAACCGCCGGCTGGTGATAGTCGACGAGATTGGCGACCGCGCCGTTGCCCCGGTCCGCCGCCATGACGTACTGGGTCAGATCGTTGGTGCCGATCGAGAAGAAGTCGACGTGCTTGGCGAGATCGGCCGCGCTCATCACCGCCGCCGGCACCTCGATCATGATGCCGACCTGCAGGTCGCTCACCGTGACGCCGTCCTTGGCGAGCGCCTCGCGCTGCGCCGTCAGCCGCGCCTTGGCTGCCTGAAATTCCTCGACGGTCGAGACCATCGGGAACATCACGCGGATCGCGCCGTCATGCTCGGCTGCTGCCCGCAGGATCGCGCGCAGTTGGGTGTCGAGCACACCCGGATGCGCCAGGCACAGCCGCAACCCCCGAAGCCCCAGGAAAGGATTTTCCTCCGCCTCCTGCTGCAGCGCCGGCAGCGGCTTGTCGCCGCCGATGTCGAGCGTGCGGATGACCAGCGGCCCACCCGCGAGAGCGGCAGCGATGCGGCTGTAGACGCCCGTCTGCTCGTCCTCGTCGGGCAGCGTCTCGCGGTCCATGAACAGGAACTCGGTCCTCAGCAGACCAACGCCCTGGGCGCCCTTTTCCAGAAGTGGCTGGGCGTCCGCCTCACCGGCGATGTTGGCGAGGATCTCGGGCTCGTAGCCGTCCACCGTCACCGCCGGCGCCTTGGCCTCGGCCGCGAGCTTCGCCTGCTCCTCGCGCCAACGATCGCGATCAGCCGCATAGCGCGTCACCGTCTCGTCGTCGGGCGCGGTCAGCACCTTGCCGGCGAAACCGTCGAGCACCACTGTCGTGCCGTCGGAAAGGTCCTTGAGCGCGTCGCCCAGGCGCACCACGGCCGGGATCCCCAGCGCGCGTGCCAGAATGGCGCTGTGCGAGGTGCGCCCGCCGCGCCCCAGACAGAGGCCCAGCACCTCGGCCGGGTCGAGCGCAGCGGTGTCGGAGGGGACCAGATCGTCGGCCGCCAGGATGACCGGCTCGCCGAACTTGAGCGACTTCGACTGCACACAGCCCATTTCGGTGAGGACGCGGGCGGCGATGTCGCGGGCATCGGCCGCGCGAGCCTGGGCGTATTCCTCTTCCATCGCCTGAAAGGCGTCCGCCAAGTCCTTCATCTCGTCGGCGAAAGCCTGTTCGGCGATAGCGCCGTCGCGGATCCGCCGCTCGACATTTTCGAGCAGGCCTGGATCGCCAAGAAGCTGCAGATGCGCCTCGAAAATATCCGCATGCTGACGCCCGATGCGGGCACGCGTCTCCTCCATCAGGGCGTTGAGGGCCTCCTTCGAACGCGACAGCGCATCGGTCAGCTTGGCGCGCTCGGCCTCCAAGCCCTGATGGTCGTGGTTTGGAATCTCCGGCAGCGCGGCCACGAGATGGCGCAGCGGCCCGATCGCAATGCCGTCGGCGGCGGCAATGCCGGCGAGCACGCCGTCGCTGCTTTCGGAGGGCGCGGCTTCGGGCGTTTCGGCCGGCTTCTCCGCCTGGGCCTTCACCGCGGCGGCATCGGCAGCGACGTCGTCGCCGAAATCCTCCGCGCAGAGCGCCTTGAAGTTCTCAACGGCAGCAGCGGCGTCCGGACCCTGCGCCTCGAAGCGAATCGCCTGATCGTGACGGATGCCGAGCCGCGCGATCTGGTTGAGGCTGATCGCATTGGCGCTTTGCTCGCCGCGCTTCAGCGTAAAGCGGCCCTGCAGGCCAGCCAGCGACGACACGATGCGCGCCGCCGGGCGGGCATGAATGCCGTGCGGGTTGCGCACCGTCCAATCGGCGCCCAGCACCTCGCCATCCATGGCTGGCTCGGCCCCGGCCGCCGGCGCAGCCGCGCCCTCGTCCACCGTCTCGCCGATCTGCTCCTGCTTGGCGACCAGCGAGCCCCGCGCCTCGTCCAGCATCTGCGCCATCGGCAGACCGGCTGCGGCGGCTGCGGCGGCCGCCACGACGCCTTCGACCAACGGAGCGGCGGATAGCGTCACCTTCTCGGCCTGCTCGGGTCCGATCAGTTCCAGCGCCATTTCGGCAGACAGCAGCGCGCTGCCCTGATCCATGAAGACCAGCGCATCGCCGTCCGCCAAGGCCTGCTCCAGCGCCTCCATGACCAGGACGGCGTCGGTGCCGAGCGCCTCCTCGTCCTCGGAGACGCCGGCCGCCGTATAGATCGGCACCTTGCCCTGCGTCATCAGCCCGGCAAGTTCCTTGACGCCCGCCGCCAACTGCCGACTGTGCGAGACGATGACGATGGAGGTCATGCCGCCTCCGACTTCAACGTCTCCGCAAGCGACTGGACGATGATCAGCGTGGAGGCCGCGCCCGGGTCGACATGACCGGCACTGCGTTCGCCGAGGTAGCTCGCCCGCCCCTTGCGCGCGACCATCGGTGCCGTAGCCTCGACCGCCTCGACACCACGCTCGGCCATCTCGGCCACCGCGTCGGCTTCGCCCTTGCCGGCCTCGACCGCCGCCTTCAGGGTCTCCAGCATCGGCCACCAGGCGTCGCACATGGTCTTGTCACCGGGATTGGCCTTGCCGCGCTCGACCACGCCGGCGACGCCCTTTTCGAAGACCTCGATGAGATCCGCGCCGGACAGTTCGGTCTTGGCTCCGGCCGCCGTCGCGGCACGCAGGAACAGGGTACCGTAGAGAGGGCCGCTCGCGCCGCCGACGCTGGACAACAGTGTCATGCCGGTGGTCTTCAGGATCGTGCCGACGTCCTTGTCTTCCACCGTCGGCAGCTTTTCGACGACCTTGTCGAAGCCGCGCCGCATGTTGAGGCCATGGTCGGCATCGCCGATCGCCTGGTCGAGCCCGGTCAACCGGTCCTGGTTCTTGACGAACTCTTCACGGCAACGACGCAGCCAGGCGGCGGTCATCCCATTGGTCAACATGCTGCTCTCCTTGTTCCAAGACACCGCTGCAGTGGCGAGGACCGAGGTTCAATCCGGGATCGGTGCGCGAGCACGCCCATCGATCGTGGTCCGTTCAGCGGTTGTGGGGTTGGCTTTTCCGCTTACTCAAGACGGCCGGTGCGGCGTCGGTTCACGCCACACCAGCACGCCAAACCGTTGTCACCTACCAGTGCATGGCCGGGGTCGCGACCGGCGCATCCCACAGCTTCACCAGTTCGTCGTCGAGTTTCAGAACGGTGATCGAGAACCCTTCCATGTCGAGCGACGTGCAGTAGTCGCCGACCAGGTTGCGCTCCACCTTCAGCCCGGCCTTCTCGCACTCCTTCACGGCCGCCCGATAGACGCCGAAGAGTTCCGAGGACGGCGTGCCGCCCAAACCGTTGACGAACAGGAGCACCCGGTCGCCGGAGTTGAGGTCGGCGACCTTGGCCTCGGCTTCGTCCCAGGCGCCGCTGTCGCGGTTCCAGGTGCGGCGCGTGCGGCTGTAACCGCCGTTCGACAGAAGCTCCTCGAACACCTTGGCGACCAGCGGGTCGACGCTGGAATATTCGGCGCGGCCGATGCCCGGCTCGCCATGGATTCCGACGCCGAACTCGACCTCGTTCTCGGCCAGTTCGAAGGACGGCTTGCCGGCCGCCGGCACGGTGCAGGCCGACAGCGCCACGCCGAACGAGCGCATCTGATCGACGATGGTGTTGCCGAGCGTCGCGCAGGCATCGAGATCGCGCCCTTCCGCCGCCGCCGCGCCGACCAGCTTCTCCACCAGCACGGTGCCCGCGACGCCGCGCCGGCCGGCCGTATAGAGGCTATCCTTCACCGCCACGTCCTCGTCGACGAGCACCGAGGCCACCTGCGTGCCCGCGTCGTGGGCGAGCTCCAGCGCCGTCTCGAAGTTCAAGACGTCGCCGGTGTAATTCTTGATGATCAGAAGCACGCCCTTGCCGCCGTCTGCGGCCATGGCGCATTCGAGCACCTGATCGGGCGTCGGAGAGGTGAACATCTCACCGGGCACCGCGCCGTCGAGCATGCCCGGCCCGACCAGGCCGGCGTGCATCGGCTCGTGGCCGGAACCGCCGCCGGAGACCAGGGCCACCTTGTCGCTCACCGGACCGTCGGAGCGCACCACGAACTTGGGATCGTAGTTGACGCGCAGGCTCGGATAGGCCGCGGCCAGTCCTTCGAGCTGCTCGGTCACCACCGCGTCGACTTCGTTGATCAGCTTCTTCATGGCTATGCTCTCCCATACCGCGGTCGAGCCGTTTGCGACCGCTGCCTTTTGTCATGGACCCGGGAGACGCCCGGCCGGCGGCCGGACCTCCCATTCGATTCGATCATATCAACCGCGTCCGGCCGCCCGGAATACGCCACCCGCCCTTCCGAACAGCCGCACCAGCACGGTCGCTTCGACCGCCACGCCGATTGGCCGGACGGACGCTGCAGCGATCCTCGCTCCGGCCATCTACACCCTTCCCATCGACTTTTAAATCGATTTGCGTCAAGGCGACCTATCGTCTCGCGGCCTCTGTCGCCACGATCTATCTCAATGCGCGACGAGATAACGCACCGGCTCGGCACTGTCGAGCGACGGACCGCCAGGCTCGGCTGCCGAACGGCGTCAGCCGGCATTCTCGGGCCGCGTGAGCGGCCAAGGGTTGAATCGACCTGCCCGCGCCCTCAGCCGAGCACGCGGTCATAGTCCGAGACCAGCAGATGCAGCGGCGCCTCGTCTTCCTCGATGTTGGAAAACCGGCCGATCGGATCGCGGAACACGTTGTCGGTCATGTCGTCGTTGACCGTCGAGACCTCGCCGATCAGCACATCGGCACCCTCGCCCCAGAACGCGTGCCACACGCCGGGCAACAGCGTCACGCTCTCGCCCGGCGCGAGCTTCAGATGGCTGCCCGCCTTCATCCGCCGCACGACGCCGTCCGTCGGCACCGACACCTCGGCCGTCTCGTCGACGCTGCCGTCGGGGTTCGACATGAAGAGTTCGAGCACCAGCGTGCCGCCGCCGCGATTGATGATGTCCTCTGCCTTGATCACGTGCCGGTGCATCGGCGAGAGCTGGTCCTGCCGGCTGATCATGATCTTTTCGGCATAAAGCATGCCGCTCCCGCGGGTCAGATCCTCGGCCCGGCCGTTGCGCACGGTGAACAGGAAGAGGCCGAGTTCGTCGAACTTGCCCTGGCCGTAATCGGTGATGTCCCAGCCGAGACGCGCGTCGACGATGCCGCCGATGTCGCCGCGCCGCGCCTTCATCTCCTCGGGCGACAGATAGGCAAAGGGTGGCATGACGTAGCCGAACGAGCGGATGAAGGCATCACCCTCGCGGATGATGTCGTTGATACGCGAACGTTTCATGGGATCAGTGACCTCCGACCTGAATCGTTACCGCTGTCGCGCGCGGCGCGTCCGCCGTCAAGGGAAACGTCGCGCAAGCGGTGAAGCGGCCGTCGCCTCCTCCAGCCGCCGACGGCCGCTCAGTCGCCGGCCACCGCCACACCGCCGCCAGCCGAACCGGCCTCGATCAATGCATCGATCAGACGATGGGCCCTGAGCGCCTCGCGGCCGGTGACGCGGGGCGCCCGCCCCTCGTCCAGCGCATCGAAGAAATCCGCAAGCACGGCACGGTGCCACCGATAGGGAAAATCCATGGGGTTCGCGCCCGTCCCCTTGGTCGCCGCATCGGGCGCCACGGTCTCGGTCGATCCGTCGTGATAGGCGAGCGTCAGCGACGTGCCGGAGATGACGGCACTGCCCTTCTCGCCGATCATCTCGATGCGCTCGGGATAGCCCGGATAGGCGGCCGTGGTCGCGTCGATGACGCCCAGCGCGCCATTGGCGTAGCGGACGGCCGCCGTCACCATGTCTTCCGTCTCCATGCGATGCAGCGGGCTGGTGGTGGCAAAGCCGCGCACTTCGGCAACCGGCCCCGTGAGGCTCAGCATCATGTCGAGGGTATGAATGCCCTGGGTGAGCAGTACGCCGCCGCCGTCGCGCGCGAACGAGCCGCGCCCCGGCTCGTCGTAATATCTCTGCGGCCGCCACAGCCGGATGCCGGTCGAGCAGCCGGCGATCGCGCCGAGACGACCCTCGCGCAGCCGTTCAGCCAGCACCTCGCCCGCCGGCCGGAAGCGATGCTGGAGCACGATGCCGAGCGCCACGCCGGCGCGTTCGCAAATCTCGACCAGCTCAGTCGCCCGCGCCGTCGTGATCTCCAGCGGCTTTTCCAGGAGAACGTGCTTTCCCGCCTCGGCGCAGCGCCGCACGATGTCGAGATGCGTGTTGGGCGGGGTCAGTACGATGACGCTGTCGACGCTGTCGTCGGCCAGGATCGTCTCGAGGCTGTCGCAGGTCGGAAAGGCAAACCGTTCGGCAAAGGCCTCGCGCCGCGCCGCCGTCGGGCTGAACGCATAGGCGACCTCGACGCGGTCGGAAAGGTCGCGAAGGCTCGCCGCGTGGCTGTCGACCACCATGCCGAGCCCGATGAGCGCCGTCCTTCGTTTGCCTGTCGACATGATCCGTCCTTCGCTTGTCGCCTGCCGGCATCGCGGCCGCGTCCTTTGCGCCACGATCCGGCCGGTGTATATCGATTGCACGTCGGCCTTATGGCCGCAAAAACCCGGCCGGCTCAAGCCGATCGAAGCCAGGTTGCCCCTTGCATCCGCGCCTGCGAGCGACGATAGACGGAAGAAAACGCTTCCGCGTCATCGATTTGTTCGAGCGGAGCATAAACGACCCGTCAGCGAGGACAGCTCCATGCCCCCCTATCGCTCACGCACGACCACCCATGGCCGCAACATGGCCGGCGCCCGTGGTCTGTGGCGCGCCACAGGCGTCAAGGACGGCGACTTCGGCAAGCCGATCATCGCCGTCGTGAACTCGTTCACCCAGTTTGTGCCGGGCCATGTGCACCTGAAGGATCTCGGCCAGCTGGTGGCCCGCGAGATCGAGCAGGCCGGCGGCATCGCCAAGGAGTTCAACACCATCGCGGTCGACGACGGCATCGCGATGGGTCATGACGGCATGCTCTATTCGCTGCCCTCGCGCGAACTGATCGCCGACAGCGTCGAATACATGGTCAACGCGCATTGCGCCGACGCGATGGTCTGCATCTCCAATTGCGACAAGATCACGCCCGGCATGCTGATGGCCTCCATGCGCCTCAACATTCCGGTGGTCTTCGTCTCGGGCGGCCCGATGGAGGCCGGCAAGGTCAAGCTGTCGGACGGCAAGATCCACGCCGTCGACCTGATCGACGCCATGGTCGCGGCCGGCGACGACGCGGTCGCCGAGGCCGACGTGCTCGCCTACGAGCAGAATGCCTGCCCGACCTGCGGCTCGTGCTCGGGCATGTTCACCGCCAATTCGATGAACTGCCTGACCGAAGCGCTCGGCCTGTCGCTGCCCGGCAACGGCACGACGCTCGCCACCCATGCCGACCGCAAGCGCCTGTTCGTCGAGGCCGGCCATCTGATCGTCGATCTCGCCCGGCGCTATTACGAAGAGGACGACGAGAGCGTTCTGCCCCGCTCGATCGCCGACAAGCCTGCCTTCGAGAACGCCATGTCGCTCGACATCGCCATGGGCGGCTCGACCAACACCGTGCTGCACATCCTCGCCGCCGCGCAGGAAGGCGGCGTCGACTTCACCATGGACGACATCGACCGCCTGTCGCGGCAGGTGCCGTGCCTGTGCAAGGTCGCGCCGGCGGTGGCCAACGTGCACGTCGAGGACGTGCATCGGGCCGGCGGCATCATGTCGATCCTGGGAGAGCTCGACCGCGGCGGCCTGATCGCTCGCGAGCAGCCGACCGTCCACGCTACCACGATGGGCGACGCGATCGACCGCAACGACATCACCCGCACCAATTCCGAAAGCGTCGCCACCTTCTACAAGGCGGCGCCGGGCGGGGTGCGCACCCAGATCGCCTTCAGCCAGGAATCGCGCTGGAAGGAGCTCGACCGCGATCGCCAGACCGGCGTCATCCGCTCGGTCGAGCATCCCTTCTCCAAGGATGGCGGCCTGGCCGTGCTGAAGGGCAACATCGCGCTCGACGGCTGCATCGTGAAGACCGCCGGTGTCGACGAGTCGATCCTGAAATTCTCCGGCCCGGCGCGCGTCTTCGAAAGTCAGGACGCCACGGTGAAAGCGATCCTGTCGAACGAGATCAAGCCGGGCGACGTCGTCGTCATCCGCTACGAGGGTCCGCGCGGCGGCCCCGGCATGCAGGAGATGCTCTACCCGACGAGCTACCTGAAGTCGAAGGGTCTCGGAAAGGCGTGCGCGCTGATCACCGACGGTCGTTTTTCCGGCGGCACCTCGGGGCTTTCCATCGGTCACGTCTCGCCCGAGGCGGCCGAGGGCGGAGCCATCGGCCTGGTGCGCGAAGACGACACGATCGAGATCGACATCCCGAACCGGACCATCCATCTCGCCGTCGACGAGGCAGAGCTGGCGCGCCGACTGGCCGAGCAGGACGAGAAGGGCTGGCATCCGGCGGAGCCCCGCAAGCGGCAGATCTCGGCCGCTCTGCGGGCCTATGCGGCGATGACCACCAGCGCCGCCAAGGGCGCCGTGCGCAAGGTGTGACGACCGGCCGCCTTGCGCATCGGCTCCGTTCTTGCCGATGAAAGGCAAAACGGTTTTGACAAGGAGGTGACGTCATGAGTCCACGCATCGCCGTCATCGGCTGCGGCAACTGGGGCCGCAACCATATCCGCACGCTCAAGGAGATCGGCGCGCTCGCAGCCGTCGCCGATCAGGACGCCGAGCGGGTCAAGGCCTTCGGCGAGCAGTTCAACGTCTCCGCCCTGTCGCCCGACGAGGCGATTGCGGCCAAGGACATCGACGCGCTGGTGCTGGCCCTGCCAGCCCAGGCGCACGGGCCGACCGCCCGCAAGGCGATCGCCGCCGGCAAGGACGTGCTGATCGAAAAGCCGATCGCGCTCGATCCGGCCGATGCCGAGGCGACGGCCAAGGCGGCAGCCGACCACGGCCAGCTGATGATGGTCGGCCACGTGCTGCGCTATCATCCGGTCTATCAGCGCTTGGCCGAGGCGATCCGCGAGGACCGCATCGGCCCGGTGCGCCACATCATCGCCAACCGGCTCGGCCTCGGCCGCTTCTTCACCATGGATGCGGTCTGGGATCTCGCGCCGCACGACCTGTCGCTGGTGCTGCCGATCGCCGACGCCATGCCTTCCAAGGTCGAGACGCTGCGCCGCACGGTGCTGGGCGACGATACCGACGCCGCCGACATCGCGCTGGAATTTCCGAACGGCATCACCGCCGAGATCCACGTGTCGCGCGTCTCGCCCTATCGCGATCGTCGCTTCTCGGTGATCGGCGAGGATGGCATGATCGTCTTCGACGATCTCGCGCCAGAGGGGCAGAAGCTGGCGCTCTATGCCCATCGCGTCTGGCGCACCGGCGACCACTTCTCCTTCGAGAACGCCAATCCGGTCTATCTGCCGGTCGAGCCGGGCCTGCCGCTCGACCGCGAACTCCGGCACTTCATCGATTGCGTGGCCCACCGCCGCCAGCCGGACACCGGCCCGGCTGAGGCGGTGGAGACGGTGCGCATCTTGAGCCAGGCGTCGCCAGTAATACCGCTGAGCCTATGAAGTGACCGCCTTGATCCAGGGATAGTTGCAGAGCGAGATGATGCGCTCAAGATTTTCGGTGGCGCGGTTCCAGGCTTGGCAGCAGGCGTCGATGATGGCGGCCTGATCG
>NZ_JAZHFT010000001.1:286337-348257 GCF_036541425.1 Consotaella aegiceratis | reverse complement strand
CTTCGATCCGTGACGGCAGAAGCGATACCTGCTCCCGATCCTCGCCGACGATATATCCCATGAAAATGGCCGCCCTGTTCCCAAGGCGGCCATCCTATCTGATTTGCCCGGCTTTCCACACAGCCTGTCTCCGGCGGGGTTTTTTCGTCTTGGAGGAGTGTCAGCAGGACGTCGCTGGAGCGACGCAGAGCGCATTCTCTCTCAAAGGAAGGATGGGCTCGCCGCGGCGATGAACTCCAGCGGTTCGTCACCGACGTTGCGAAAGCGATGCGGGGTTCGGCTATCGAAGAGATAGGCATCGCCCGGTTCGAGAACCGTTGTCTGATCGCCGACGGTCAGTTCGAGCTTTCCCCGCAGGACGATTCCGCCCTCGTGGGACTCGTGCTGAAACATCTCCTCTCCGGTATCGGCGCCGGGTTGGTAGGTCTGGTAGAGAAGCTGCAAATTGTGCGCCATCGCATCGCCGACCTGCAGGATCGATATTCGGCCGCGAGCCAGGCGCTCCGCCGGCAGGCGCCCCGCGAGCTCGACGAGTTCCGATCGGCGAAACACGATCTTGTCGGAGGCCCCGGTATCGGCCTCGAAGAATTGAGCCAGGTTCATCGGGATGCCGCTCAAGACCTTGCGCAGGGTCGAGACCGAGGGGCTGCTCTTGTTCTGCTCGATGATCGAGATCATCCCGTGCTGTACGCCTGCGCGCCTGGCAACTTCACGCTGCGACAGTCCTGCCTCGCGACGAACGTCCCGCAACCGTGCGCCTACGTCGAAATCCATTCCAAAAGTCCCCTTCGCCTCCTATAGATGTAGCAAATTCGACGTCGTTTGCCGCGATTTTTCGTGATTTGAGCCAAGCCGGCGGTGCCTGCTTCGATTAATATGCGCGCGGGGTCGTGTTCCACGGCCGGCGGCAGAACCCGCGCGATCCCCCTTCCATGACGGGGGGCGGCCGGCCCCGCCGCCTGTGCCTCCAGCAAAAACCATCCGGCGTCAGGCCTTCCGACGCCCACGAAGGGTGAGTTCGCCGGGGTGGCCGAACGCTTCGATAAATCGGAAACGTGCCAGACCGACCGCTGGCGATCGATCGCGCCGATCGCCCTGCTGTGAGCGAGACGGTAAAAATTTAGAGTCAAAATGCTTCATATTAATTGATATTCGAGGCTCGATGCCCATCTTCGGGGCGCACGTTCACAAAACCGAGGCGAACCATGACGACGCAAGCGACGGCCGATCTCGACACCAGGCTGGGGATCATCGAGGACAAACTGGCCATCTACGAATTGATCGCATCGCATCCGCCCAGCGCGGACACGGGACATGCCGACTATACTCGTTCGGTCTACCGCGAGGACGGCGTCTTCGATCGCGGTCCAACGCTGGACGGGGCGCGGGGAGCAGAGGACATCGCCGCCTTCATCCAGCGGCCCGAACACGATGCGGCCCGGCGCGGCGGGCTCGCCCATTTTACGGGGCTTCCGCTCGTCGACCTGCGCGGCGATCACGCGGTGGTGACTTCGTACCTGCAGATCGTCCATCTCGATCACGAGGGCGCGCCGCGCAACCTGCCCAACCACGGGGTATCCACTGCGCGGTGGTGAACCGTTGGGAGTTGGAAAAACACGGCGGCCGCTGGCAGATCGCCAAGCGTACGCTGCTGCCCGTCGACGGTTCCGATCCGCATCAGGAGCTGCTGCGCAAGGGTCTGGACGGGGTCTATTTCGACGCACCACAGGCGGACGGAGCCGGAGCCGGAGCATGAGCGCGCTCGAGGACCGGAATCGCGCCGTTCTCGATACGCTTTTCGGCGTGCTGGCGTGGGAGGGATGGGGATCCGGCTTTCTTGCGACGTTGCGCGACGACGTGGTTTTCAACGCGATGGGACAATCCCCCATCTCGGGTCGCTACGAGGGCAAGGACATCTATCGCACGCAGGTGCTGGAGAGGCTCCACGAGCGGATAGCCCAGAGCCCGAAGCTGACTCCGATCAGCATGCTGGTGGACGGCGAGATGGCCTGTGTGCGCTTTCAGTCGCGCGGCGGCGTTGGCGTGAACGGTGCCGATTTCAGCATGGACTACTGCTGGGTCTTTCATATTCTGGACGGCGGCATCAAGGAAATCTGGGGCTATTACGACACGGCCAAAATGATCGCGCTGTTCGCCGATTAGCGATCCTTGGCGGTCGACGCCCCGGGTCGTGACGACGAGGCGATAAACAAAATGGGAGCATGGATTTTTGCAGCTTGACGGTCATCCTACTAGAAGGTAGAGAGGTGCGCATGAGCAATCTGACAAGCACCTCAGACGACATTCTCCTCTGTGCCCGCTCGCTGATCATCGAAGGCGGTTACAACGGTTTCAGCTATGCCGACATCTCCAAGGTGGTCGGCATCCGCAAAGCGAGCATACACCACCACTTCCCCAGCAAGGTCGATCTGGTCCGGACGCTCGTGGCGCGGTATCGCGAAAATGCGGAACTGGCGACCGCGGAGCTCGGACGCCACTACCCCGAACCCGCCGATCAGCTTCGCGCCTATACCGAATACTGGGCGGCCTGCATCGCCGACGGAACCCGGTCCTTCTGCGTGTGCGCTCTGCTTGCCAGCGAAATACCCGCGCTGCCCCCGGAGATCGTCGTGGAGGTCAGGGCCTATTTTCGCCTGTTTTCGGCGTGGGTCACGTCGCTGATGGAGCGCGGCGCAGAGGAGGGATCGCTCTGCCTCGCCGGCTCCCCGCAGGCCGAGGCGGAGGCCTTCATCGCAACGGTACACGGCGCCATGCTGTCGGCGCGTGCCTACGGCGATCCTTCGATCTACGCCGCCATAACCCGCCCCCTGATCGAAAGGCTTTCCGCCACTCGACAGTGAGGGACACGAAGACGGGCAGACTTATGCCCTTACAATCTACCATTTAGTCGGTAGATAACGCGCGCCACCTTATCCTAGGCGGCCGCCAGCTTCAAAGGCCTGCAGCGGAGGCAAAGGCGGCCTCTGGGAGAGGGCTGCGGAGACCGCTGGTGCCACGGACCTGAGGCCGAATGAGGCCGCATCCAACCCGACAATCCTTAGGCCGTTGCGATCGTCGCCCACACGGGGCGGACGCAGTCCGACGCGCCGATGCACGGATATCAGAGAACAAGGAGACCGAAATGTTCGGAATTTCACCGATCGGCTGGGTGCACACGCTTGGCAGTTTGCCCGCCATTCCGCTCGCCGCCTACATGTTCGCCCGCTACGGTCGGATCGTCCCGCGCTCGAAGGCCGGGATAGCCTATTTCGTCTTCATGATGATCGGCGCGATCACCGTATTCCTGGTCGCCCATGAGCCGGTGAGCTACGTCATCGGCGTGGTCACGATCATTCTGCTGGTTGCCGGATACGGCATCGGGCGTGTTCCGACCCGCGGCCGCTGGGGCAGATACCTCGAGACGATTTTCCTGAGCCTGACCGCGTTTCTGTTGATGCTGCCGACCGTCACCGAAATCCTGACCCGCGTCCCCGACGGCAATCCTTTGGTCACCGATCCACAAGCGCCGCTCCTCCTCGGCTCCCAGGCTAGCCTGCTCGTCTTCCTCATCGTCGGTCTGACGGCCCAGATCATCCATTTGCGCCGACTGGGTTAGCGCCGCGTCGTCAGCCAGGTTTGCCAACCAATGATCGACGGCCATCACAGGGTCAAACACGCGCCGAACTGGCGCCCGAGCGCACAGAGCCGACGCTGATTTGACCTTATGGGCTACCTTCTAGTAGGTTATTTTTGAAAGAAACGTCATGTCGTTCCAAGCCATCGACGATCGGCCGGCTCCATCTTCGCCGAGCTGGCTCAGACGGTACTATTTCATTCGCTTCGGCGTCTCGGTGGCCTGGGTCGCCGCCGCATTCACCATCGGCAAGAGCGCGCCGCCGACCGCGGCGATCCTGCTGGTGGCCTATCCCGCGTGGGACGCCATCGCGAACTATCTGGATGCGCGTCGCAGCGGCGGTCTCGTCCGCAACAAGAGCCAGATGCTGAACCTCGCCGTCAGCATCCTGACCACGGTCGCGGTGGCGCTGGCGCTGGCTCACGGCTGGGGCGCCGTGCTCGTCGTGTTCGGCGTCTGGGCCGCCCTTTCCGGCCTTCTCCAACTGGCGACGGCCGTCCGGCGCTGGACGGCCTACGGCGCGCAATGGGCGATGATCCTCAGCGGCGCGCAATCCGCTCTCGCCAGCGGCTTCATGATCAAGATCGCGGGCGGTCCCAATCCGCTCGGCATCGTCGATATCGCGCCCTATGCGGCATTCGGGGCGTTCTACTTCCTCGTCTCGGCGATCTGGCTGACCGTGAGCGAAGCCCGTCGCGCCAGGGCGACCGCGTCGGTCTGACAGAACCGCACGGGCGAGCGAAGATTTCGATCGTCGCCCGTACGCATCGCCAGACGCCGACACACCGATGTTTCGCCTCCTCAGTCTTGCCGGAGGCGAGCACGCCGCCTTTCGGATTGTATCCCGCCAAGGCGGTGAAAGTCGCAGCCGCAGTGGCGGTCTGCCCGATCAACCCAGTCGCAGAACAAATCTGCAATCGTTGAAAAAGGAAGAACTCATGTCTCTGGACGTCAAATATCGCACCTCGGCCGTCTCCACCGGCGGTCGCGAAGGCCGCAGCCGCACGCAGGACGGCAGGCTTGATGTCAATCTATCGAGCCCGAAGGAACTCGGCGGCCCGGGTGGCGAGGGAACCAATCCCGAGCAGCTGTTCGCCGCAGGCTATTCGGCCTGCTTCCTGAGCGCGATGAAAGCCGTCAGCAGCCAACTCAAGCTGCGAGTGCCGAACGAGGCGTCGGTGACGGCCACGGTCGGGATCGGCATGCGGTCCGAGGGTGGCTTCGGCCTCGAGGTGGATCTCGTCGTGGCGCTTCCCGGCCTTGCCGAGGCCGACGCCCAACGCCTGGTCGATACGGCACACCAAGTCTGCCCATACTCCAACGCGACCCGCAACAACATCGAAGTGCGCCTGTCGATCGCATGACGGATAGGGGGCCGGCTTCCGGCCGTGCGCCGGTCGCGTGCTGAAACGGCCGAAAGCTGGCCCGTCTCAGTCCGCGTCGAGAAGACCCATGGTCTTGGCCACCGAAACGGCCATGGTGCGGCGGCTGGCGCCCAGCTTGGCGAAAAGGTTCTTCAGGTGGAACTTCGTGGTGGCTTCGGTGATGCCGAGTTCGCGCGCGATTTCCTTGTTGCTGCGCCCCGCTGCCAGCAGGGTCAGGACATCGGCCTCGCGTGTCGACAGCATCCCCGTGCGTTGGGCGCGCAGGCCGTCGTTGCCGATCGCCACGATGCGGTTGATGAACATCGCCGCGTCCGGACTGAACGCCGTCAGGCCGTGCCGGCGCACGACGGCCCGCACCAGGTCGCGAAATGGCTCGCCCTCGACCGCGAAGGGCTGGATCAGCTCCTGCGGCTGAGCGGCGGTCATGGCGCGTATAAGGTGGCGCAGGGCGCCGGCAATGTCGTCGGCTTCGTGCGCCACCTGCGCCAGAAGAATTTCCGCCGTCAGGCCGACCAGGGCGTCGTCCTCTTCGGTACTGGATGCCAGAAAAGCCTGGAGATCGCTTCCGGCGCCCTCGATGTCGGTGCAGCGCAGGCGTAGGCGCGCCAGGACGATCTGGGCGTGGCGCCATTCCCGCCGGGCCGGCCAGGCGGTTTCGTCCGCGACGTCCGGCAGCCGGCAGGCGAGCTCCGTCGCCGCCGCCAACAGGCCAGCCTCGGTCAAGAGCTCGATGCGCAGAATGTCGGTGACGAGCTGCAGGCGGGGCAGCGAGCGTTCCTGCGCGACCTCCTCGGCCTGGTCGGCGACGGCCATCGCGGCGTTGATCCCCTTCAGCCGCAGCCGGCAATGGGCGAAGGTGACGAACCCGCGCGCGAACACGTCGACCCAGCCCTCGCCCCGCGAGACGATCGGCATCGCCTCGGCGAGGATGGCGTCGGCGGCCTCGATATCGCCCTGCTGGTAGAGGGTCTCGGCCATCGGGATGCGGGCGATCGACAGAAGGTTGTCGTCGCTCCATTGGGTGCGCTGGATCAGGTCCTCAGCGCGACGGCCATAGTTCGTCGCCATCGCCAGGCGCCCACCCAGGAGGTTCACCAGCGCGAGGTGGATCAGCATGAAGGCCTGGGCGTAGGCGGCCTCCTCCTCGCGATAGCAGTCGAGCGCCTTCAGCGCATGCAGGCGCGCCAGCCGCAGATTGCCCTGCCGCGTGTGGGCGATGCACAGATGGTTGTGCAGCCAGCCGCGCTCCCAGGTGTCCTTCAGGCGATAGGAGCGGACGCTCGCCTCCAGCTTGTCGATCTGCTCGTCGCCGAACAGGCAGTCCTCGTAGATGTCGATCAGGCTGTCGATGTGGATCAGGACGCGTTCGGGGATGTCGGCCAGTCCCTCTTCGCGGGCGAGCGCCTTCAACTCGTCGATGACCTCGCGCGCCGAGGCGATCTGGCCCTCCTTGGCGAGCACCAGCGCGGAGCAGAGCCGCAGGCCCGGCGAGGCATGGATGACGTCCGGCGGAATGTCGCGGACCAGCCGCCTGAGCACCGTGTAGCCGAACCGCAGGAATACGTCGACGCCGCCCGCCGCCTTGATGGTTTCGACGGCAAGGTCGAAATCGCCGGCCTGTCCGGCGTGCCGAACCGCCTTCTCGATCTGGCCATGGGCGGCAAACCAGCCGGCGGCCTGGGAATGGTGCCGTCGGAGATCGCCCGCGTCCGCCTCGGCCGCGAGCACGGCGCGCACCAGCGGGTGAAGCGCGAACCAGCCGGGCCGCTGGGGCAGGGCGGTCATCAGCGGAAACAGTCGCTCCAGCCGCTCGGCCGCGTTGGCCTCGCCCAGACCGGCGAGGCGATGCGCCAGGGCCGGCGGTATCTCGTCGAGACAGGCCGAGGCGCCGAGCAGCTTCGCCGCATCGTCCTCGAGACCAACGAACACTTCCTCGCGCAGAAACGCCCGGTAGTCCCGGTGGGTGCCGGACAGCAGGCTTTCGCGCTCGTCGGCCTGAAGGCTTGACGAAAGCCGGGCCGCCGCCAGGCGCGCGATCGCCGGCCAGCCCAGCGTCAGCTGCTGGAAGCGGTCGAACTCGGGCACGTTGAGCTGGCCCATCAGGCGGCGCATCTCGGAGCGCGTGAAGACCAGATCGGCGGCGTCGATCTCGGTCAGAAGACCGCGCATGCGGTGGCGCGACAAGGGAATGCCGGTCTCGCCGCGCGTCGCCAGGACGAGGCGCAGCTTGTCCGGCATGTGCCGCAGCAGGGCGCCGAGCGAATGGCAATGCCCGGGCTCGGCGCCGTCGAGGAACAGCGCGAGCCGCTTTGTGGGGATGGCGGCGATCGCCTCCAGGGCCTCGTCGAGCCGGTAGGGCACCTCCGACCTTGGACCGGTGAAGCCGAACGCCGTGGCCAGCCCCAGGCCCAGCGCGTCGGCCTCGGTCTCGGCGGGCGACAGCGATAGCCAGGCGGCCTGCTCGCCCTGACCCTGCAGGATGTCGAGAACCGAGGCCATCAGCTCGGTCTTGCCGTAGCCGGCGGGACCGGAGACGAGGACGAGCTGCCCCTCCAACCCCATCAGCAGCTTTTCCTGGAGGAACGGCCGGTCCCATCCGCCGGGGACACGCCGCGGCGGCCTCAGCCGCTCGGCGAGACCCGTGGATGTCTTTGCCATGCCGTCCTCACCTTGCTCTCGAAGAAACCGATCGGTGCAGGATGGGGCCATCGGCGGCGGTATGGCAAGGGCCGCGTGTCAGGCGAGCGGCTGGTAGCGGTGGGAGAGGCCGAAGGCGGCCGGCCCGAACACGGCGAGCGCCTCGGGCGTGCGCATGATCTCCGGCACCCGCACCGCCAGGATGTTGACGCGCTGGCCATAGCGCAGCCGCTCGGTCGGAATCGCCTCGCTGGTATCGGCATCGAGAATGGAAATGAGATCCGGCACCACCGCCAGAACCTCGTCGCCCTGCTCGGCGACCAGGTTTTCGTTCTGGATGCGGATGAAGATGGGCTCGGCGCCGGCCGCGAACGGCTCGATACGCGCGATGCCCACCGACCAGCCGTTCTCGACCTTGCGCGAGACGTCGGCGACTTTGCCCGAGCCGATCAGCCGGGCGGTCTCGTAGTGGGTGCCGGCGAAGAAGTCGATCAGCGCTTCCAGCGGATCGCGGCGCTTGGCCTTGGCCTGGCGCAGCGTGCGGCCGATGCCGACCGCGAGCGACACGGTGCCAGGCACCGAGACCCGCCGCGCCTCGGCGCCGGTCATCCCGTAATTGGCGATATAGGACTGGCCGCCCATGCGGATCGTGAGACCGCGCGCGATCCATTCCGACTTGGCGGCATCCAGCGTCTCGATGATCGAGACATTGCCTTTCTCGTCGGCGACGGCGACCGGGGCTGCCGGCACGCCGTAGACGTTGAAGGTTTCCATCTCGAGCTGGGGAAAGGCGCGGCCCATGCCGTCGGCATCGATCACCGGCAAGCCGCGCCGCGCGGCGATGGCCAGCGGCACGGTCGAATTGACGCCGCCGGCCTCGAACGGGATCACCGCCCGGATCGCTTGGCCCGTATGGCGCTCGTAGGCGGAAAAGGCGAGATCCATCTCGTCGCCGCCCGGCAACTTCTCGATCAGGATGGTGGGCGCGCCCATGGCGCCGCAGGCGATGACGAAGGTCTCGTCGGGCACCTGGTCGAGCGCCAGCAGCGGCACCGGGCCGGAGGCTTCGATCGCCGCCTTGGCCACCAGCTTGCCGATATAGGGATCGCCGCCGCCGCCGGTGCCCAAAATGGCGGCGCCGGCCGCAAGGTCGTCGAGGTCGGAAAGGGTGATCGCGTCCATCGCTCAGGCCATGCTCTCGATCGGGACGAAGGGATGGTCGAGGCCGAAGCATTTCGGCCCGAACACGGCGAGCGCCTCGGGCGTGCGCATGATCTCGGGCACCGCCACCGCCATCACCAGGACGCGCTGGCCATAGCGCAGGTTTTCCGTGGTGATCGGCTCGGCCGTCTCTGAATCCATGACGCAGATGAGGTCGGGCACGATGGCGCGCACCTCGCCGCCGACCCGCGCGATCAGGTTTTCGTTCTGGATCTCGATCTCCATCACGCCGGAGAAGGCGCCCAGGCCCTCGATGCACGCCCGCCCCATGGCAAAGCCGTTGCGGGTCTCGCGCTGCATGTCGGTGATCTTGCCGGTGAAGATGATGCGGCCGTGATGGTAGAGCGTCTGCGGCAGGAGCTCCAGCAGCGCCTCGAACGGGTTGATGTGCCGGCTCTTGGCCTCGCGGAGGCAGCGGCCGATGCGCATGGCGAGCGACAGGGTGCGCGGGATCGAGGTCCGCTTCACGTCGGCGCCGCTCATCGAATATTCGGCGATGTAGGCGCAGCCGCCCATGCGGATGGCGACGCCGCGCGACAGCCACTCCATGTTCTTGTTGTCATGAGCGAGAATCAGCGTCTGGTCGCCGTCCTCGTCGGAGACGACCATCGGGCTGCCCGAGACGCCGTAGACGCCGAAGGTTTCCATCTGGAGTTCGGGAAAGGCGCGGCCCATGCCGTCACCGTCGACGATCGGCAGGCCGCAGCGCGCGCCGACGACCAGCGGAATAGTGGAGTTGATGCCGCCGATCTCGATCGGCATGGTGGCGAAGGCCTTGCGGCCGAGATGGGCCTCCAGGCGCCGCAGCGAGTTGACCGCCTCCTCGCCGCTCGGGATCTTTTCGACCAGCACGGTCGGCGCGCCCATCATCGCGGTCGGGATCACCAGCGCCTCGTCCGGCACCTCGGAGGGGTCGATCAACTCGACCTCCAGTCCCTCGTCGAGGCATTGCTGGACCATCAACCGGCCGACGTAAGGGTCGCCGCCGCCGCCGGTGCCGAGAAAGGCCGCGCCGACGGCGAGGTCCTTCAGATCGTTCGCGTCGAGCTTCATCGCACGCCCCTTCAGCCGATCACCAGATCGCCGACGGCCTTGACGCGGATGCGCGTCGCCGAACCCGGCAGATAGGCGAGAGGCACCTCCTCGATGTCGACGATCTTCACCGTCTCGGCCGCCGCGCCGGCGCGGCGGGCGTTGTCGGAGGCCTCGGCCTTGGCGCCGTTCAGCACCGCGTCGCGCGAGGTGCCTTCCAGCGAGTAGATGCGGTCGACCTCGCCGCCCACCTGGGCGATCGCCGCGCCGATGGCGTTGGCGACCGAGGCGTTTTCGGGGCGAATGACCTTGGACGCCGACGGGAGATCGCGCGACACCAGGATCGAGCCGCCGCCGACCAGAACCACCGGCAGGGGATCGGCGCTGGTCTTCATCCGGTCGACGGCCTCGTCGACCATGCGGTGCATGGTGTCCAGCGCATTCTCGACGGTCGCCGCGGGAACATGGGCGACGCGCGAGCGGTCGCCGATGTCCTCCAGGCCGGCGGCCACGACGATGTCCGTGGTGGTCAGCGTGTCGCCGCCGAAGACCAGGGCCTTCGAGGTGATCTCGTAGCCGACGGAGTCCGGACCGATGCGCCGGCCCTCGTCGCGCACCAGCGAGCCGCCGCCGAGACCGATGGCGAGCACGTCGGGCATGCGGAAGTTGGTGCGCACCCCGCCGATATCGACGGCGACGGCGGATTCGCGCGGGAAACCCTGCATCAGCATGCCGACGTCGGAGGTGGTGCCACCGATGTCGACGACCATCGCCTCCTTTTCGCCGGCGAGCATGGCGGCGCCGCGCATCGAGTTGGTCGGGCCGGAGGCGAAGGTGAGCACCGGATAGCGCTCGACATGGTCGGGCGTCATCAGCGTGCCGTCGTTCTGGCTGACGAAGAAGGGCGCGGTGATCGCCATGTCCCGCAGCGCCTGGCGGAAGGACGCCACGACGTGGCGCGACAGGTCCGCGAGGCAGGCGTTCATGATCGCCGCGTTCTCGCGCTCCAGGAAGCCGACCCGGCCGATCTCGTGGCTGAGCGAGACTCTCAGATCGGGAATTTCGTTCAGGAGAATCTCGGCGGCGCGCTGCTCCATCACCGGCGTCACCGGCGAGAAGACCGATGTGATCGACGCGGTCTTCAGGCCCTTCGCCTTGATCTCAAGGGCGATGCGCGCGATCTCGGCCTCGTCGAGCGGCGCGATCTCGCGGCCGTCGAACTCGTGACCGCCATGCACCATGTAGCGATGCCGGCCCAGCGTTGCGGCAAGGTCCTCCGGCCAGTCGGTCATCGGCGGCAGCGCCTTGGTCGCCGGCAGGCCCAGCCGGATCGCCGCCACCTGAAGCAGGCGCCGGCGCTCCACCACGGCGTTGGTGAAGTGGGTGGTGCCGATCATCACCGCCTCGATGGCCGACGCCTCGACGCTGCTCGAACTCATCACCTGGCGCAGCGCCGAGACCACGCCCGACGAGACGTCCGCCGTGGTCGGCGACTTGCAGGCCGCGACCACGCGCAAGCCGTCCATCAGGGCGGCATCCGTGTTGGTGCCGCCGACGTCGATTCCGATCCGCATCCGTTGATTCCTGTTCGTAGAAGGGGTGTATCAGCCGGCAAGGGCCTCGCAGCGTCTCGGGTCCCAGCCGGCGAGAACTGCGGTGCCGGGGGCGAAGCGCTGCTGGTGGATCTGGTTCTGGCGTTCGGCCACGATCTCCTGGCCGCCGACATCGAGCCGGTAGCGCACGATCGGGCCCTGATAGGTCTCGGCCAGCACCGTCGCCGGAAAGGGGATGGCGCCGGCGGGCAGGGCGGCGGCGTCGACCATGACGTTTTCCGGGCGCACCACCAGCTTGGCCCGGCTTTGCGCGTCGGGCAGGCCAGCGGTGGGCGCCTCGAACTCGTGGCCGGCGAAGGCGACGCGGCAGCTTTCCGCCGAGCGATTCACCACGGCGACATCGACGATGTTGGAATGGCCGATGAAGCTGGTGACGAACAGCGTCTTCGGGCGCTCGTAGATTTCCTCCGGGCTACCCACCTGCACCAGCTTGGAGCGCTCCATCACGCCGATGCGGTCGGACATGGTCAGCGCCTCGTCCTGGTCGTGCGTGACGTAGACGGTGGTGATGCCGAGCGACCTCTGGAGATCCTTGATCCAGAACTTCATCTCCTCGCGCATGTTCTTGTCGAGCGCCGACAGCGGCTCGTCGAGGAGGAGGATGCGCGGCTCGGTGACGAGCACGCGGGCGAGCGCCACGCGCTGCTGCTCGCCGCCGGAGAGTTCGCGCGCATAGCGACCGTCGTAGCCCTTGAGGCCGACCTGCTCCAAGACGGCGGCGACCTTCGAGGCGATCTCGGCCTTGGCGACCTTCCGCATCTTCAGGCCGAAGGCGATGTTGTCGGCGACGTTCATGTGCGGGAAGATCGCGTAATTCTGGAACACGATGCCGATGTCGCGCCGCTCCGGCGGCAGGTCGGTGACGTCGTCCTGGCCCAACCAGACGCGGCCCTCGCTCGGGGCGACGAAGCCGGCGATCATGCGCAGCGTCGTCGACTTGCCGCAGCCCGAAGGCCCGAGCAGCGAGAAGAACTCGCCGTCCTGGATGTGCAGTTCGACGTTGTCGACGGCGCGCGAGGGGCCGAAAGCCTTGGTGAGCTTGATGAGGCGGATGTCGGTCACGGCGGAGGGTTCCTGAAGCACGGGCTTCTTTGGAGAATGGGCGCCGGCGGCGGCCGGCGCCCGGTCGGTCAGGAGGCGAAGATCTCGTTGACCGTCTCGACCACGTCGTCCTCGTTTTCAAGGTAGGATGGCCAATCGGGAATCCACATGCCGGCCAGCGCGTTCTCGTCGTTGGTGACGCCCTGGTCGAGGAGGCCCTGCGGCAGCTTGGCCTCCTTGGCGGTGGGGCGATAGAAGAACACCTCGCCGACGGCGGTCTGGAACTCCGGGTCCATGGTGCGGTCGACGAGGGCCAGCGCCAGCTTCTTCTCGGTCGGATCCAGGTAGCGGCTGACCGTCTTGGTCTGGGTCAGCGCCGGGCGCGGATCGTCCCAGAGATAGACGTCGACCGGCACGCCCTTGGTCTTCTGCAGATAGACCTCGCCATCGTTCTGGACGGCGATCTCGACCTCGCCGCGCTCCACCAGGGCCTGCATGTTGCCGGTGAAGTCGCTGATCTTCATCGGCACGGCCTGGCGCATGGCCTCGTAGCCGGCTTCCAGATCGTACTGGTCGTCGCCGAAGGCGCCGGCGGCCACCAGGAAGAACATCATCTGCAGCGTGTTGGTGGTGACGTAGGTGCCGCGCTTGCCGGCGTAGCGCTCGTCCCAGAAATCCTTGAACGAGGTCGGTGCGTCGACGCCGGTGTCGGTGCGGTAGACGTAGCAGTAACGCGAGAACGCCCAGGTCAGGCCGAGCTTGTTCTGCGAGGCGAAGGGCCAGAGCCCCTTGGCGTTGGGGACATTGGCGATCAGTTCGTCCTGGGGCAGGAAGTAGTCGCCGGCGCCGGCCGTCTTGAACATCTCCGGCAGGTTCCAGTTGGTCACCGCGAAGGCAGGGTCCTTCGGACCGCCGGCGACGAATTTCGGGAACCACGGGAAGGAGCTGTCGTACTGGACCTTGCAGTTGAAGTCCTTCTCGAACTGGTCGAGCAGGAGCTTGCGCATGGTTTCCTGCCAGAAGCCGCCCCATTCGGCGATGGTGATCGTCGCACCGCCGGCGTCGAACGGCGTGCCGTCATAGGTCACGTCCTGCGACCAGGCGTGATTGATGGCGAACAGGTTGACGCCGGTCGCCGCCAGGCCGAAGCCCGCGCTGGCTTTCAGAATCTGCCGACGGTTCGGCGCAATGAAGGACTTTTCAGGCGTGTCGGTCATTCGATCGGGTTCCTTGTCGACGAGAGGACGGATGGCTCAGCGTCCGCCGAACAGCCGGCGGAAGTTGACGAGGCGGGCGGAGAGGATGGTGGAGGTGACGACGAGCAGGATGGCGAAGATGCCGGCGGCCGCGGCCGTCGGTTCGAAGCGGTAGCGCAGCGAGGTGTAGATGGCGATCGGCAGCGGCTGCTGGTCGGGGGTCGCCAGGAACAGCGACACCTCGAACTGACCGAACGAGACGATGAAGGCGAAGAGCGCGCCGGCGCCGATTCCCGACGAGATGATCGGCAGGGTGATGCGCCGGAAGGCGCCGAACGGCGTCGCGCCGAGCGAGCGGGCGGCGTCCTCGAGCGACCGGTCGAAATCGACCAGCGAAGCCGAGACCGTGGCGATCACCAGCGGCGTGGTGACGATGACATGGCCGATGAGCAGGCCCCAGAAAGTGCGCGCCAGGCCGATGCCGCTGGTGGTGAAAAAGACGTAGAGGGCGAGGCCCAGGACGACGCCCGGCAGCACCAGCGGCAGGACGAAGAGCCCACGCAACGCCTTGGCGAAGACGGTATTCGTGCGCACCAGCCAGAGCGCGGCGGCCGTGCCGATGATCGTCGCGACCAGGGTCGCGGCAAGCGCCAGCCGAAACGAGAAGATGTAGGCCGGCACGAAGGTGGGCGAGGTCAGGAAAGACTTAATCCAGCGCAGCGACAGCCCCTGCGGCGGGAAGGTCATGTAGTCGCCGGAATTCAGCCCAGTCAGAATGACGATCGCGACCGGAACCAGGAGCACCAGGAGCGCGAAGGCGGCGCCCAGCTTGAACGGCAGGGCGATGGGTTCGTCGTCCCGCATCAGGCGCGCCCTCCCGAGGAGAGCGCGGCGGCGCGCTGATAGATGAAGACCGCGATCAGGCTGGTCACGAAGAGCACGACGGCGACCGCCGCCCCGAACTGCCAGCGGCCTGCTTCGGCGATCTGTTGGTAGATGTGGATCGGCAGGGTGACGACCTTCCAGCCGCCGATCAGCGCCGGCACCACGTAGGAGGAGATCGACAGGGCGAAGACGAGCAGCGAGCCCGACAGGATGCCCGGCATCGACAGCGGCAGGATAATGGTGCGGAAGGCGGCGCCGCGCGAGGCGCCGAGCGAGCGCGCCGCCTCTTCATAGGAGGGCGGGATGGCGCGGATGATGCCGATCAGCGAGATCACCATGAAGGGCAGCGTCACCTGAACCAGCCCGACGACGACGCCGAAGAGGTTGTACATCAGCGGCAGCGGCTCGCTGACGGCGCCCGACGCCAGCAGCGCGGCGTTGATCAGGCCGTTGTCGCCGAGGAGCACCATCAGGCCGTAGAGACGGATGACCATGTCGAGCTGCATCGACGAGAGCACGAGGATCATCAGCAGTGCGTTGCGTCCCGGATGGCGCGTCTTGGCGATGACGTAGGCGAGCGGGTAGCCGAGTAGAAGGCAGATCAGCGAGACCAGCACGCCGATGCCCACCGAGCGCAGGATCGCGCCGTAGTAGATCGACCGGGTGAAGATGCGCACATAGTTGGCGGCGGTGATCTGCGAGGTGAAGGTGACGACGCCGGCGATGCTCTTGTTGAAGGAGATGGCGAAGAGTGAGACCGTCGGCAGTACGAAGAAGACCAGGAAGAACAGCGCGGCGGGGACGACCAGGAGCCAGAACGGCAGGCTGAGCGGCGGCCGCGCAGCGTTGCTGGCCGTCCTGCGGTTCTCGCTTCGAGCCATGGTGTCGGGCAGCGCCATCGGTCCGGTCCTCTATTCGGCCGCGATCGGCAGGGCGGCCTTCAGGGCCGGATAGCCGACGAGCTCTTTGGCCGGAGGCGCCGGATAGGTGAGCGCGCTCTGGGTCAGGCCGGAGCGGACGAGCGAGGCCGCCACGTTGACCGCGTTGGGAATGGGGTCGATGACGGGGATGTCGATGCCGAGGGCGGCGAGTCCCTCCTTCACCGCGCTGGCACAGCCCAACAGGCCGGTGCAGCCGAAGATGATCGCCTCGGCACCGTCCGCTTCGACCGCGAGCTTCCCCTGCTCGATCAAGGCGGCGGTTGTCGCATTGAGATCCTTTTCGAGCTCAAGAACGGGGATGTCGACGTGCCGCACCGAGGCCATCTGGCCGGCGAGGCCGTAGACGGCGGCCGCGTTCTCGAACTGGCTGCGCAGGCGGCGCAGAACCGTGACGACGCTGAAGCGGTGGCCCAGCATGGCCGCGACGTGCATCGCCGCCTGGCAGGGTCCGACCACGGGAATGCGCACCATCTCGCGGGCCGGGCGCAAACCCGGATCGCCCATGCAGTCGATGACGACGGCGTCCGCGCCCTCCCGCTCGGCCTCGACGATCTTGCGAATGGTGTCGGGCACCGACATCGCCGCCTCGAACTCGCATTCGATCGAGCCCGGCCCCTCGTCGATCTGCGAACCGCTGACGATCAGACCGGCACCGCCGAGCGCTTCGAGGTCCTCGACCCGGCGGAACCCCTTGGTGGTGATGGGCGAAACAACGCGGACGTGAACGCTTTCAGGCAGCATCGCCGTTCCTCTTCGTTGTGCGATAAGCCGAAGAGTGAGCGACAAGGCGGCAGCTGGAAATCCCGGAATTCAGATAGGGGGCCGGCTTATCGGAGGAGTGGCGGCGAAGCCCGGCTGCGGCCGTGGCCCATCCTTTCGGATAGGGTCGCCCGTCGTCGAACCCGGGATTTGGCCGCCATCGGTCAAGGTCTCGGCAGAATGCCCAGTTTTGCATCGCGCCTGCGAGGCATCTGCTCCCTCGACACCTCGACACCTGGGGCTGCGGAGGTCTCGCGCGGCCCGCGCGATCGTTGCTAAGCTGCGGAGAGTGTTGAATGTTGGCCTCGGCGGCGCGCACTCGGTGCCCGTTCATGCCGTTCGTTTCCAGGCCGGGGCGTTGTCGAGACCGCGACGGGTCCGTGCGGCCAGGAGATGGCTTCGGCCCTCGTTTCACCCCGCAGGTCGACAGGTTTGCCATGTCCACCCTTCAATCCGATGTCACCTCGTCGCAGCCGCGAACGGTGGAGAGCGGCGCGAAGCCCACGTCGTCCACGGTTCCCGCACGCCCGGCGACGCCTCGCCTCGGACTGAGCCGGCGGCTGCGCCTCATGGCCAGCCTCGGGCGCAACGTGTTTTACGATGCCCATCGTTTCTGGACGCACTCCTTCCTGACGGGCGCGCGCGAGCGCGAGCAATTGCGCGGCCGGATGCACATGACCGGCCACTTTCTCGAATACGGCATGTCGCTGAAGGATCCGCGCCGGGGCTTCGGTCTCGATCGCGTCGAGACGCTGATCGCCGACCTGGAAACCTACTGCGCGCGGTATGAAGCGGACTCCACGGCCGAAATCATGATCCGCACGCTGGAAGCCTATATCGCCTTCAACGATGGGGCGGACGTCGACCTCGCCTGGCTGAAGGCGCGGCTGGCCCAGTTGCCGGCACCGGCGGCCAGCGGCCTTCGCGGCGGCTCGGAGGTGGTGACGCGCGAGGAGATCCAGCGGCGTGGCATGATGGACTTCCTCGATTTCGCCGAGGCCCGCCATTCGATCCGGCAATATGCGCCTGGACCGGTGGCGCAGGAAAAGATCGATCGCGCCGTGCGTGTCGCCCAGCAGACGCCGTCGAGCTGCAACCGGCAGACCTGCCGGGTCTATATCTGGACGGAGCCCGCCCTGGTGCGCCGGGTGCTGGCGCTGCAATCCGGCAATCGCGGTTTCGGCGATCAGATCGCGGGCGTCGCCGTGGTGGCGAGCGAACTCACCCATTGGCATGAGGTGGAGGAGCGCTATCAGGGCTGGGTCGACGCCGGCATGTTCGCGATGAGCCTGGCCTACGGCTTCCATGCCGAAGGGCTGGGTGCGGTGATGCTCAACTGGGGCGAGGAGCATCGCCGCGACAAGGAGCTTCGCGCCTTGACCGGCATCCCGGAAAGTTCTCTGGTGGCGACGATGATCGGCTTCGGCAATCTGCCCGAATCGCTCCAGGTCCCCGTCTCGCAGCGCGAGCCGCTGGAGCAATGCCTGACGATGAACCTACCTCTGCGCGGCTGAGCGCCCTTCCCTGAAACCGAAATAGACGAGACATCATGAAGAAGACCGTTGCCCTGATCCTGATCGGGCAGGCGCCGCGACAGGACACGGAGGCCGAACTGCGCCGAATCGTGCCCGGCGATCTCGCCATCGTCCAGCGCGGCGCCCTGGACGACCTCAGCCGGCCGGAGATCGAAGCGGCGCAACCCGTCAGCGACGACGATGCGCTGTTCACGCGCCTGGCCGACGGCACGCCGGTCTCGATCTCCAAGGCGGTGGTCCATGCCGGCGTTCAGCGCCGCCTCGACGAACTGTCTGCCGAAGGCATCGACGTCGCCTATCTGGCCTGCACCGGCAGCTTCGAGCATCTGCGCTACGACGGCGTGCTGCTGCTCCCGTCCGGCGTGCTCCTCGGCGTCGTCGGCACCAGCTTTCGCCGCGGGCGTCTAGGCGTTCTGGTGCCGCTGGCCGAGCAGGTCGGAACGATGACGGAGCGCTGGAACCGCGACGGCGTCGACGTGGTCGCCGAAGCGCTACAGCCCGGTTCCGACGACGCCACCATCGACGAAGTGGTCGAGACCCTGGTGGCGCGAAAGCCCGACATGATCGTCATGGACTGCATGGGCTACAGCTCCACGGACAAGGCGCGGCTGCGCCGCCAGTTCGACGGGCCGGTGGTGCTCGCCGTCAGCGCCACGGCCCGGATGATGCAGGAACTCGTCGCATGAGCGGGTTGCCGTCGCGGGAACTCTCCGCCGAGGAGATCGAATATCTGGCGGTCGGCGCCTGGGTGCTCGGCACCGGCGGCGGCGGCAGCCCCTATCTGGCGCTGCTCAACATGCGCCGCCTCTATGCCGATGGCATTCGCGTCCGCCTGATGTCGCCGATGGATCTGCCGGACGATGCCCATGTCGCCGTCGTCTCCAACATGGGCGCGCCGCTGGTCGGGCAGGAACGGCTGGCCGACAGCCGCAACGCCGCCCGCGCCGTGCGCGTGCAGGAGGAGTATCTGGGCTTCAAGTTCGATGCCGTGATGTCGGTTGAGATCGGCGGCGGCAACGGCGTTCAGGCCTTGATGGCCGCCGCCCATCTCGGCATCCCCGTCGTCGATGCCGACTTCATGGGGCGCGCCTATCCGGAGGCGCAGATGACGTCGTCGGCGATCGGCGATCTCGCGCCCGTGCCCAACGTGTTGTGCGATCCGCGCGGCATCGAGGTGGTGATCCAGAAGGCACCGAGCTGGAAGTGGGTGGAACGGGTCGGCCGCAAGGTGTGCACCGAGATGGGATCCACCAGCTCGACCTGCAAGGCGCCGCGCACCGGTGCCGAAATCAAGCAATGGGGCATCCATTTCACCACGTCCAAGGCGATCGGCATCGGCCGCACCCTGGCCGAAGCGAAGCGCCGCCACGACGATCCGATCGAGGCGCTGATCCGCTCAGAAAGCGCCAAGAGGTTGTTTGCCGGCAAAGTGGCCGACGTGGAACGGCGCACCACTGAGGGTTTCCTGCGCGGCACTGCGCGGCTTGAGGGCATGGACCAGGACAAGGGCTCGGAGCTGACGCTATCGTTTCAGAACGAATGGGTCGTCGCCTGGGACGGTCCTCGCCCAGAGGGGCGCGCTATCGCGACCAGCCCCGACCTGATCTGCGTCCTCGACAGCGTCGACGGCAACGGCATCGGCACCGAGACGATCCGCTACGGCCAGCGCGTCTCGATCCTCGCCATGCCGGCGCCCGACGTGCTGACCTCCGAACGGGGGCTTTCCTTCGTGGGCCCGCGCGCCTTCGGCTATGACCTCGACTTTGTTTCCGTCTTCGCAGAATCGCATCGGGCCGCCTCATGAGACGCATCGGAATCGACGTGGGCGGCACCAACACCGACGCCGTCCTGCTGGAAGACGATCGCGTCGTCTTCGCCGTCAAGCGGCCGACCACGCAAGACGTGACGGGCGGCATCCTCGCCGCGCTGGCGGCGGTGCGCTCCGACCCGGCCGGCACCGGGAGGATCGACGCGGTGGTGATCGGCACCACGCATTTCATCAACGCGGTGGTGCAGCGCCGCCATCTGATGAAGACCGCCGCGATTCGCATCGGCATGCCGGCCTCGGCCTCGCTGCCGCCCTTTTGCGACTGGCCGCAGGATCTCGCCGCGATGGTCGACGGCGGCGTCTTCATGCTGGAAGGCGGCCACGACTATGACGGCCGGCCCTTCATGCCGCTCGACATCGCCGGGCTGAAGGCGGCGGCTCGCGCCATCGCCGATGCCGGCGTGCGCGCCGTCGGCGTCAGTTCGTCCTTCTCTCCGCTCGATCCTTCCTGCGAACTGGCCGCCCGAGACGTCCTCGCCGAGATCTGCCCGGACGTGGCGGTCACCCTGTCGCACGATCTCGGCCGCATCGGGCTTCTGGAGCGCGAGAACGCGGCGCTGCTCAACGCCTCGCTGCACGATCTGGCGATGGCCACGGTTGACGCGTTCCGCTCCGCCATCGCGCAGAGCGGCATCGACGCGCCGCTCTATCTGACGCAGAACGATGGCACCGTGATGCAGGCCGAGCTGGCCATCGCCTTCCCGGTGATGAGCTTCGCCTCCGGCGCCACCAATTCGATGCGCGGCGCGGCCTACCTGTCGGGCCTCGACGATGCGATGGTCATCGACGTCGGCGGCACGACCTCGGACATCGGCCAGTTGAAGAACGGTTTCCCCCGCGAGGCCAACGCCGTGGTCGAGGTCGGCGGGGTGCGCACGCTCTTCCGGATGCCGGACCTTTTGTCGATCGGTCTCGGCGGCGGCAGCCACGTCGAGGGAACGCCGCCGCGCGTCGGGCCGCAATCGGTCGGCTTCCGGCTGCCCGAGAAGGCGATGATCTTCGGCGGGGACCAGATGACGGCGAGCGACATCGCGGTTGCCGCCGGCCTGCTCGATCTCGGCGATCGCTCGCGCGTCGCCGAGATCCCCGCCGCCGTGGTCGAGGGCGCCCTGGCGAATGCCCGCCGGCAGGTCGAGGAGAATGTCGACCGGATGAAGACGGGCAGCGGCGAGGTCCCGCTGCTCGCGGTCGGGGGCGGCGCTTTCCTGGTGCCGGATCGGCTGGCGGGCGTCTCCGAGGTTCGCCGTGTCGAGCATGGCGATTGCGCCAATGCGGTGGGCGCTGCCATCGCCCAGGTTTCCGGCGAGACCGACCAGGTGTTTTCCGGCCTGTCGCGGGACGAGGCGATGGCCGCCGCCATCGCCCAGGCTCAGGATCGGGCGGTGGCGGCCGGCGCCGAGCGCGACGGCCTGGTGACCGTCGAGGTCGAGGATATGCCGCTCGCCTATCTGCCGGGCGGGGCGCTGCGCGTCCGCGCCCGGGTGGCGGGCCGCATCTCGGCCATCGGCGGCGCCCCCTCTGCAGAGACGAAAGGATCGCCCGCATGAAGCTCTCCGGATTTCCCCTGACCGTCGTCGACTGGGAGACGGTCGAGCCGACTCGTCACGAGGGCGAGGTTGGCCACGCTCTCTGGCGGACCCAGTATTTCGGCGAGGGCGAGGCCCGCATTCGCGTGCGTATCGTGGAATACTCGCCCGGCTACGTCGCCGATCACTGGTGCGTCAAGGGCCATGTCATCTACTGCCTGGAGGGCGAGTTGGAGACCCATCTCAAGGATGGCTCGGTGTTCCGGCTCAAGCCGGGCATGAGCTATCAGGTCGCCGACGATGCGGAGGCGCATGCGTCACGCACGGCGACCGGCGTGAAGCTCTTCATCGTCGATTGAGAGTCCGACGGCTCTCGTGGCAGAAAGTGACGGGAAAAAATGTCGCCGCCGAAAAAAGTGAGTATGGTATAAGGGAAATCCCCTAGAGACGTCGCGAGGAAGATCGCGCCGGAGCGAGGGCGGCAAAGGCGGCAGAGATTGTGCGGGTAACGATTGGATGAGCAACGGGATGAGGCTGACCGCCACGTTCGATCATGCCTCGCCGAACGAGCCGTCCGTCGCTCTGCCCCGAGTGATGTTCGTCAATATGGGCAAGGCGCCGCGCGACGATGTGGTGCCGGAGATCCTCGATCTCCTGGACATGCCCATCCAGCCGCTGGAAATCGGCGTCCTCGACAATCTCTCGTCCGAGCAGATCGAAGCTCTGTCGATCGCGGAGGGAGAGCAGAGCCTTTCGACCTACCTGTCGAAGCATATCCGGATCGTTCTGTCGAAGCCCGCGGTGACCGCACGGGTCGAGGAGATCCTGCAGGGCTTCCATCCCCACGAGTTCGACCTCGTGGTCATCCTGTCCACCGGGCTGCCGCGCGACTTCACCTGCACCTGCCCGATGATCAACGCGCAAAGGGCGGTAGAGGCCGCGATCCTCTCGCTCGTGTCGCGGGACGCCTCGATCGGCCTGATCCATCCGCTGCAGCGCCAGGTGGGAGAGATCGATCTGCCGGTGCTCCACCGCTTCTCCGTCTCCGCCAGCCATGCCAAGGAGGGCGACCGGGATTCGCTGGCGCGCGCGGTGATGGACGTGGCCGATTGCGACATCATCGTGCTGCATTCCATCAGCTACACAGAGGCCGACCGCGAGATCGTCGCCAAGGCCAGCCGCAAGCCCGTCATCCTGGCGCGCCGGATCATCGCCAGTTCCATCCGGCTGATGCTGCAGCGGGTGCCGATGGGGCCGCGCAATGCGGTCTCCCCCGCGACTCAGGAGCGGCTCGCCCGGCTTACGCCGCGCGAGCGAGAGGTGCTGGCACTGGTCTGCGAGGGCCTGTCCAACCGGGCCATCGCAGAGGAACTCGGCATCAGCCCAAAGACCGTCGAAGTCCACCGCTCCCACGTCATGGCCAAGATGGAGGCCCCGTCTCTGGCGGCCCTGATCAGTGCTGTGCTGACCGGCGCGTCGATGCCCTCTCGTGGATGACCAATTATAAGGCGTAGCCTAAAAAATAGGCGATCGAGCCCTGCACTGAAATTCTTCATAGGGGAGCGCCCGGATTCCAAGCCATCAAAACACCCTCTAGCCTCCTCGTCAGGCGATGCGGCGGGCCAGCCATCGTCACCGCAATGGCATGAGGATCGAGAATGTTGGACACGAACGGCCGCTATCGCATCGGCTTCGATATCGGCGGGACCTTCACCGACTTCATCCTCTATGACGCCGAGGGCCGGACCGTCCGGCTCCACAAGGTGCTGACCACGCCGCACGATCCGTCCCAGGCCGCGATGCAGGGGCTCGACGAGATCGCGCAAGCCGCCGGAATCGGTCTGGCCGAGGTTGGCGAGATCCTGCACGGCACGACCCTCGTCACCAACGCCGTCATCGAGCGGAAAGGCGCCAGGCTGGGGCTGATCACCACCCAAGGCTTTCGCGATATCCTGGAGATGGGCTTCGAACAGCGCTACGACATCTACGATCTGTTCCTGAGCTTCCCCGACCCGCTCGTGGCGCGCGATTGGCGCCTGGAGGTGCCCGAGCGCATCGACCGCGACGGCCGGATCGTCACGGCGCTCGACGAGACGGCGGTGCACGAGATGCTCGCCCGGCTCGATGCGGCCGGTGTCGAGGCGGTGGGCGTCTGCCTGATCAACGCCTACCGCAACCCGGCGCACGAGCTTCGGATCGGCGAGATCGCCCGCGAATCCTTTCCCCATCTCGCCGTCTCGCTCTCCTGCGAGGTCGTGCCGGAGATCGGCGAATACGAGCGCATGGTGACGACCTGCGCCAACGCCTATGTGCAGCCGCTGGTCGACCGCTACCTGAAGCGCATCGAGGGCGGCCTGGCGGCGCGCGGCTTTTCCGGCACGCTGCGGCTCATGCATTCGGCCGGCGGCTTGCTGTCGCCGGCGACGGCCCGCGCCTTCCCGATCCGCCTCCTGGAATCCGGCCCGGCGGGCGGCGGTCTCGCCACCGCGCTGTTCGGCGAACTGGCGGGCAAGAGCGACGTCATCGCCTTCGACATGGGCGGCACCACCGCCAAGGCCTGCATGGTTGAGGACGGGCGCATCGAGATTGCGCCCGAGCTGGAGGCCGGCCGCGTCTCCCGCTTCCGCAAGGGCTCCGGTCTGCCGATCAAAACGCCGGTGATCGACATGATCGAGATCGGCGCGGGCGGCGGCTCGATCGCCGGCGTCGACGCGGTCGGGCTGCTCAAGATCGGCCCGCAGTCGGCCGGTTCGGACCCCGGCCCGGCCTGCTATGGCATGGGCGGCACCCAGCCGACCGTCACCGACGCCAATCTGGCGCTCGGCTACTACGATCCGGGTTTCTTCCTGGGCGGGCGCATGGCGCTCGACAAGGCGGCGGCCGAAACGGCGCTCGGCACGCTGTGCGAGCCGCTGGGACTCGACGCGACGGGCGTCGCCTGGGGTATCCACAAGGTGGTCGTCGAAAGCATGGCGGCGGCGGCGCGCGTCCACCTGGTCGAAAAGGGCAAGGATCCGCGGCGCTATTCCATGGTGGGCTTCGGCGGCGCCGGCCCGGCGCATGCCGCCAACGTGGCGCGCGTTCTCGGCGTGCGGGAGGTCATCATTCCGCCGGCCTCCGGCGCGGCCTCCGCCGTCGGCTTCCTGACGGCGCCGCTGTCCTTCGAGACGGTGCGCTCTCACCCTGTCGAACTCGGACCGGATTTCGATGCCGTGGCGATCAACGCGCTCCTGGCCGAAATGGAAGGCGAAGCGCGCGGCCATCTCGCCGAGGCGGGCGTTGCGGAGACCGACGTGACGGTCGAGCGCTGGGCGGACATGCGCCTCGTCGGCCAGATGCACGAGATCGCGGTGCGCCTGCCCGACCATGAACTGGCGGCCGACAGCCTGGACGCGGTGCGCGACGCCTTCGCCGCCGCCTATTCGGCGCGGTTCACGACGATCTACGAGAACGCCCGGATGGAGGCGATCAGCTTCCGCGTTCAATGCGCCGGACCGAAGCCGTCGATTTCGCTGGCCGGCGCGAGCGGTGGTGCCGGCACGGCATCCGCCGTGAAGGGGACGCGGCCGGCCTTCTTCGAAACCGAGTGGGTCGAGGCGACGGTCTACGACCGCTATGCGCTCGCTCCCGGCACCGAAATCGCCGGGCCGGCGATCATCGAGGAGCGCGAGGCGACCACCGTCGTGCCGCCGTCCGACAGGCTGACCGTCGACGACAATCTCAATCTGCGCATCGCCGTCGCGCCGGCAGCCGTCGCCGGGGACGTCGTCACCGACGACATGAGCCTCGACCAGGCCATCGCTCGGATCAAGGACGATCCGATCGCGCTGGAGATCATGTGGTCGCGCCTGGTGACGGTGACCGAGGAGATGTGGATCACCGTGGTCCGCACCGCGTTTTCGCTGACCGTCTCCGAATCCCAGGATTTTGCCTGCGAGCTTCTGGACCCGCAGGGCGAGACGCTCGCCCACTCGCCGCGCGCCATGCCGGTCTTCAATCTGACGCTGCCGCGCGCGGTCAAGGCGCTTCTGGAGAAGTATCCGGCCGAGACGCTGAAGCCGGGCGACGTGCTGATCACCAACGATCCCTGGATCTGCGCCGGCCATCTCTTCGACATCGCCGTCGTCACGCCCGTCTTCGTCGAGGGCCGCGTGGTGGGGCTTGCCGGTACCGTCGGCCACGTCTCCGACATCGGCGGCACCAAGGATGCCATGCGCGCCCGCGAGGTCTTCGAGGAAGGCCTGCAGATCCCGCCGATGAAGCTCTACGACGCCGGTCGGCCGAACGAGACGCTGCTGGCGATGATGCGCCAGAACATCCGCAACGCCGACCAGACGCTGGGCGACCTGCACTCCTTCGTGGCGTCCAACCAGCTTGGCGCGGAGCGCCTGGCGAGCTTCATGCGCGACTATGGCATGTACGACCTCAAGGCGCTGGCCGCCTTGGTGCAAGGCCTGTCGGAAAAGGCGATGCGCGATGCGATCCGGGCGATCCCGGATGGCGACTACCTCTCCGAGATCAGCAACCGGCCGATCGACGAGGAGCTGTGCTACCCGCTGAAGCTGACGGTCGCCGGCGACGAGATTACGCTGGATTTCGACGGCGCGCCGGCGCAGCTTCCGCAGGGCGGGCTGAATTCGACGCTGAACTACACCACGGCGCATGCGACCTATCCGCTGAAATGCATGCTGACGCCGAATGTGCGCGGCAATGCCGGCTGCTATCGCGCCTTTACAGTGAAGGCGCCGGAGGGCTCGATCCTCAATCCGCGTTATCCGGCTTCCGTCTCCATGCGCACGCGCACCGGCTGGTATCTTGCGCCCAACATCTTCAAGGCGCTCGCCGAAGCCGCTCCCGACAACGTCCAGGCCCACACCGGCCTGCCGGTGGCCGTCAACGTCTATGGCGAGGAGGCCGACGGCCAGAGCTATTCCAACCACATCTTCATGGGCGGCGGTCAGGGCGGCTCTGCCCATGCCGACGGCAAGTCCGGGCTTCTGTGGCCGACCTCTGCCTCGAACACCGCCGTCGAGGTGTTCGAATCCCGCGCGCCCGTGCTGGTGGTCGAGAAGTGCTACCTGCCGGATACCGGCGGTCCGGGCCGCCATCGCGGCGGTCTCGGTCAGCGGGTGCGCATGCGCAAGCTCCATGATGACGGCCTGCCCGCGCTGATCTCCGTCTATCCGGAAGGCGTCGGCAGCCGGGTGGCCGGCCTGTTCGGCGGCGCGCCGGGCAGTGGCGCGGTCGGCCGCATCCTCGATCCCGAGGGCAACGAGGTTCACGATTGCGGCACCGGCGAGGCCGTGCGCGTCACGGCGATCGATCGGATCGTCGAGGTGGCGGTTGCCGGCGGCTCCGGCTTCGGCGATCCGGCCGAGCGTGATGCGGGCTCGGTCGAGGCCGATCTGCGGCTCGGGCTGGTGACGCCCGAGAGCGCTGGACGCGACTACCCGGCCGCCTCGAAAACTCCGTCCTCGGCCAAGCCACGTCAGTCGGTCGAGGCATGAGGATGGGTGAGGCGATGACGCGCAAACTCGGCACCATCACCCTCGGCCAGGCGCCGCGGCCGGACCTGACCCCGATGCTGGAGGCGGCGCTCCCCGCCGATCTGCCGCGCCTCCATGTCGGCGTCGTCGACGGCATGGACAAGGCGGCGATCGCCGAGCGCTTCCCGGTGCGCGAGGGCGAACCGGTGCTGATCTCGCGGCTTCTCGACGGCACGTCGGTGGTGATGGACAAGGCCGGTGTCGAGGCCGCCGTCCAGGGCAAGGTCGAAGAGCTGGAGGCGGCGGGCTGCACCACGATTCTGCTGTGGTGCACGGGCAAGTTCGCCGAACTCGAAGCGAGACGCGCCGCGCTGATCGAGCCGCAGAAGATCCTGATGCCGTGCCTTGCCGCGCTGACGCAGGGCCGCCGCGTCGGCATCCTGGTGCCGCTCCCCGAGCAGATCCAAGCCGAACAGAGCAAATGGGCGAATTTCTCAGCCGCTCCCATCTGCGCGGCGGTCTCGCCCTATCAGGAGAGCGACGATGCGGTCGCCGCGGCGGCCCGCGACCTGCGCGGGCGTGGCGCCGAAATCCTGATGACCGACTGCATGGGCTTCGTCGAGCATCACCGCCGCGCAGCCACCGCCGCGAGCGGACTGCCGCTGATCCTGTCGAGCGCGCTCATCGCCAAGCTGGTCGCGGAGGTGGTGTGAGACGATGACCTATCCCGCGAGCGAAGCCTTGGCTGCGACCGAGACCGCCGTACCGCGGAGCCGGCCGGCCAGGACCGGCCCCAACGCCATGGCGTGGCTGATCCTGCCCTGCCTGCTCCTGTTCACGCTGTTCTTCATCCTGCCGCTCGCCATGATGCTGATGCTGAGCGTGCTGACCGGCAATCCGGTGTTCGAGCCGGACGTTCACTTCACCGCCCAGAACTACCTGCGGTTCGCGACCGACAGCTACAATTGGGACGTCCTGTGGGTGACGCTGCGCATCGGCATCGCCACGACCGTGGCGGCGCTGCTTCTCGGCTATCCGCTGGCGCACTTGATGGCGCGCACCCACAGCCGGGCGATCCACGCGCTGCTGCTGATCGCCGTGCTGGCGCCGATGCTGACCGGCATCGTGGTGCGCACCTTCGCCTGGATGAGCATCCTCTCGGATACCGGCGTCATCAACGAGCTGCTGTTGTCGCTCGGCCTCATCGATAAGCCGCTCGCCCTTCTTTACAACGAGATCGGCATCGTCGTCGGCCTCACCCACATCTTCATCCCCTACATGGTGCTGACGCTGTCGGGCGTGATCGGGCGCATCGACGAACGGCTGGAGCAGGCGGCGATCAATCTCGGCGCGAGCCCCTTGCGCGCCTTCTTCGAGGTGACGCTGCCTTTGTCCGTGCCGGGGATTCTGGCCGGCTCGCTGCTGGTGTTCGCGCTGGCGATCTCGTCCTACGTGACGCCGCTGCTGATGGGCGGCTTCCAGATCATGACGCTGCCGCTGCTGATCTACCAGCAGATTTCGGCCTCCTTCAACATCGGCTTCGCCGCCGCGCTCGGGATCATCCTCCTGGTGATCTCGCTGGTGCTGGTGGTCGCCTACAACCGTGTCCTCGCCGCCGTCAGCGGCGACCGGACGATGAAGTGAGGGCAGTGCGATGAAGCTCGGCCGTTTCCTCTATGGCGCGATCAACGCGGCGATCCTCATCTTCATCCTGGCGCCCATCGCGATCATCTTCGTCTTCGCGGTCAATCCGACGCCCTACATCAAGTTTCCGCCGGAAGGCTTCTCGTTGATGTGGTTCGAGGCGTTCTTCACCTCCGACGTGTTCATGTCGGCGCTGTGGCTCAGCATCGAGATCGCCGTCGTCAGCACGATGCTGGCGACCTTCATCGGCTCGACCGCGTCGCTGGCGATCGCCCGCGGCAATCTGCCGGGCGCCGGGCTGATCACCGCCTTCGTGCTGTCGCCCCTGATGTTGCCGGCGATCCTCACCGGCTTGGCGCTGTTTCAGGCCTACATGCTGCTCGACGTCGGTCGGCCGTTGTGGGGGCTGGTGATGGGCCACGTGCTGGTGACCACGCCCTACGTGATCCGCACGACGCTAGCCGTCCTGCACAACTTCGACACCCGGCTGGAGGAGGCCGCCACCAATCTCGGCGCCGATCCGCTGCGGGTCTATTTCGAGGTGACCTTGCCGCTGGTCAAACCCGGGGTCATCGCCGGCGGCATCTTCGCTTTCATCGTGTCCTTCGACCAGTTTCCGGTGTCGCTGTTCCTGATCGCGCCGGGCTCGGAAACGCTGCCGATCACACTTTTCAACTACCTGAAGTTCGAGATGGACGGACGGATCGCGGCCGCTTCGGTGGTGTCGATCCTGCTCGCCTTCATCGTCGTCCTCGGCCTCGACCGCACGGTTGGGCTGAAGTCCTACGCCAAGCTCTGATCCCCGCCGCCACGACAAGGAGAAATGCATGGAAAAGAAGACTGACAAGTTCGACGCCGGTCGCCGCCGGTTCCTGGGCACCGTTGCGGCCGGCGCGGCCGTCTCGCTGGCCATGCCACACATCGCGCGCGCCCAGGCGAGCGAGCTCAACATCACCGGCTGGGGGGGTAAATGGGGCGAGATCTTCGACTCGACCCTGGCGCCCATGTTCGAGAAGGAGTTCGGCGGCAAGCTGGTGCGCGACACCTCCTTCCCGTTCCTGCCCAAGCTCCAGTCCTCGTCGCGCTCGAACCCGATCTACGACGTGCTGCACACCAATTCCAACGAGCAGTGGGCTGCGGTGAAGATGGGTCTGGTCGAGCCCGAACTCGACAAGAGCCAGATTCCGAACCTCGCCGATCTCTACGACTATGCGACCTCCGACAAGATCGTCGGCGTGTCGATGTTCACCTCGGCCATCGGCATGGGCTACCGTTCCGACCTGGTGAGCGAGGCTCCGACCTCGTGGAAGGATCTGTGGAAGGACGAGTATGCCGATAAGCGCGGCGCCTACGTCATTCCGGTCAATTCCCTCGGCCAGGCCTTCCTGACCATGGCGGGTGCGGTCTACGGCTCGGGTTACGACGATCTCGACGCCGCCTACGAGGCCATGGAGAAGCTGAAGCCGGTCAAGCTGGTCGACTTCACCGGCTCTATGGAGAAGATGCTGCTCTCCGGCGAGGTCGAGATCTGTGTGATCCACGACAGCGGTGTCTATCGCTATTTCGACACGCCCAACGAGATGGGCTTCTGCACGCCGGAAGAGGGTGTCCTGGCGCTGGAACAGGTGCTGACCGTGACGCCGGGCACGCAGAAGCGCGAGCTGGCCAACGCCTTCATCAACTTCATGCTGCGTCCCGACGTGCAGAAGCTGATGGCCGAGGCCGTCTGGTATTCGCCCGCCAACAAGAAGGTCACCCTGTCGGAAGAGTACCAGAAGCGACTGCTGACGACGCCGGAGAAGGTCGCCAAGCTCGTGCAGGTCGACTGGCAGTGGTACAACGCCAACAAGGACGCCATCGACATGCGCGTCAACCGGATCTTCCGCACGTGAGCGCCTCGATCCGCATCGACGGCGCGACCAAGGTCTATGACGGCGCGGTGCGCGCCGTCGACGCCATCGACATGACGATCGAGCAGGGCGAATTCTTCGCCCTGCTCGGACCGTCCGGCTGTGGCAAGACCACCACGCTGCGCATGATCGCCGGCTTCGAGATGCCGACCGAAGGCGCCATCCATGTCGGCGGCACGGACGTCACTCATGTGCCGGCGCACAAGCGCGACATGGGCATGGTGTTTCAGAACTATGCGCTGTTTCCCCACCGCACGGTGCGCGAGAACGTCGGCTTCGGCCTCAGGATGCGCGGCGTCGACAAGAAGACCATCGCCGCCAAGGTCGATCGTGCCCTCGAGATGGTGTCGCTGTCGGCGATGGGCGAACGCCGCCCGTCGCAGCTTTCGGGCGGGCAGCAACAGCGCGTCGCGCTGGCGCGCGCCATCGTCATCGAGCCGCGCGTGCTGCTTTGCGACGAGCCGCTGGGGGCGCTCGACAAGAAGCTGCGCCAGCAGATGCAGTTCGAGCTGAAGGAGCTGCAGAAGAGCCTGGGCGTCACCACTGTCTTCGTCACCCACGACCAGGAAGAGGCGATGGCCATGTCCGACCGGATCGCCGTGATGAACGGCGGCCGGGTCGAGCAGATCGGAACGCCTGCCGAGATCTACAATCAGCCGCGCACGCGCTTCGCCGCCGATTTCATCGGCGACACCAATCTGATGAGCGGCACGATCGTCACCGAGAACGGAGTTCTGCGTCTGCGCTGCGACGACGGCATCCTGTTGCCCGCTCCCGCCGGCGCATCGGGCCGGGTCGACTGCGCGCTGCGGCCGGAGAAGGTCGTGCTGGCGCGCGCCGGCGAAGCCGATCCCGAAAGGGGCGTAGCGGGACGGATCGAGACGGCGAATTTTCTCGGCGGTTCGATCCTCTACAGGGTCGAACTCGGTGAGGGCCGCCACATCCTGGCCCGGACCTCCAACACCAGCCAGACCGCGCTTGCCGCCGGCGAGGCCGTTTCGGCGTCCTGGGACGAAGACGATCTCGTCGTCTTGAACGATTAGAGCATGATGGCGAAAAGTTGCAGACTTTTCGGATCCATATCATGCGGGAAAACAAGAGGCTGGAGCGACACTGCGATCTAACCTGAACGCAGCTCACTCCAGGACGAGCCTTGGGGACGATCAGGTAAGGAATGCCACATGCCGGTTCTTGAACGCATCGCCGGTTTCACCGACGATTTGACGGCCATCCGCCGCGACTTCCATGCCCATCCCGAATTGGGCTTCGAGGAGGTGCGCACCAGCGCCAGGGTGGCCGAGATGCTGGAGAGCTGGGGCATCGAAGTGGCCAGGGGCATCGGCGGGACCGGGGTCGTGGGCGTGCTCGACGGCGCGCGGACCGGGCGCACCATCGGCCTGCGTGCCGACATGGACGCGCTGCCGATGGACGAGCAGACCAACCTCCCCTACGCCTCGAAGAATCCGGGCGTCTTTCACGGCTGCGGCCATGACGGCCATACCACGATGCTGCTCGGCGCCGCGCGCTATCTGGCGGAAACACGGGATTTCGCCGGCCGCGCGGTCTTCATCTTCCAGCCGGCCGAAGAGGGGCTCGGCGGCGCGCGGGCGATGCTGGCCGACGGCCTGTTCGAGCGCTTTCCCTGCGACGAGCTCTACGGCATCCACAACTCGCCCTATCTGGAAGCGGACGAAATCAAGGTGACGCCGGGACCGGCCCAGGCCGGGGCCGACTTCTTCGATATCGACATCCGCGGCAGGGGAAGCCACGGGGCGATGCCCCAGGCCTCGCGCGATCCCGTCGTCATCGGGGCGGGCCTGGTCAAGGAGATGCAGAGCGTCGTGTCGCGCAACATGGACCCGACCAAGCCGGCGGTCGTCTCCATCACCCAGTTCCACGCCGGCTCGGCCTACAATGTGATCCCCGAGACGGCGCGCCTGTCGGGCACGGTGCGCCATTTCGACAGCGCGGTGCGGGAGATGATCTGGGACCGCATCCGGCATCTCTGCGACGGTTTCGCGCTGGCCTACGAGGTCGAGATCGACATCGATATCCGCAGTGTCTTCGACGTTCTCGTCAACGACGAGACGCGCGCCCGCGACCTCATCGCGGTCGGCCAGGACGTCGTCGGAGACAAGGCCCAGCTGGGCGAGAGCGCGACCATGGGCAGCGAGGACATGGCCGACCTCCTGCGGGTCGTTCCCGGCGCCTTCTGCAATCTCGGCCATGGCGGCACCGTGCCGCTGCACAATCCCGGCTTCATCCTCGACGATGCGATCCTGCCGGTCGGCGCGAGCCTCCTGGCGCGTCTGGTCGAACAGCGAGGGACGGCGGGCGAGTAGGGAACGTCCCAACCGGTCAGCCAGTGACGATCGGCGCCGGGTTCCAGCTGGCCGGCAACGGCTCTGGCCGGCGGATCACGACATCGCCGAGGTCGAGGTCGGCGATCGAACTGGCGAACAGGCCCGGCATCCCGCCCGGATAGGCGGCGAGGCCGACGACCTTGCCCTCGGCATCCTTGACCCAGGCGTTGGCGCGTCCGGCCGCTTCGGGCGCCGGCGCCAGATCGGCGGAGGTCGGCCGAAGGTCGTAGGCGAGGGCCGTTCCCAGCCGCCCCGGATGCTGGACGAGGTCGATCCGATCGAGCCGGACCCCGGCAATGCTGCCGGGACGAAGCGCGACCAGGTTGATCGCCCCCTCCATCCGCCCGGTGATGTCCTCGACGACGAGGTCCGTAACGGCGCCGGCCGGCCGGTCCGGACGGCGGTCAACGACGTTGACGGTCAGCGCCTCGCCTGAGCCCCAGAAGCCGTCCGGCGTCTCGGCACAATCCACCGCGATGCGCGAGAAGCGGACGCGGGCGATGCGCCCGCCATCGCGCGAGAAGATGCCGAGGCCACGGTTCGAACCGACGATCTCGCAATCCTCGAAGACGATGTCCTCGACGTCGCCATAGGTTTCGGTGCCGATCTTCAGCGCGCACGATCGGCTTTCGATGCGGCTGTTGGCGACGCGCACGCGGCGGCAGGCGCCGATCGGTCGTCCGTCCGGCGTGGCCGTCGTCTTCAGCACCACGCCGTCGTCGGCGGTGCGGATGTCGGCGTCTTCGATCGTCACGTCCTCGCAGGCGTCGACCACGAAGCCGTCGGTGTTGGGCATGCGGCGGTCGTTGTCGACCGCGATCGCCTTTACCGCCAGATGCCGGCAGGCGATGGCGTGGATCGTCCACATCGGCGAGTTGCGGATCGTAAAATTCTCGAGCCGAACGTTGCGGCATCGATCGAAGATGATAGTGCGAGGGCGCAGCGGGGCGGGAATCCAGGTCCCCATCACCGGATCGTCGCCGGCGATGAAAGCCTCGCCCCCGGCTTCGATGGTGCCCGTGCCGGTGATCGCGATGTTCTCCGCCTCGCGCGCCACCAGGATGCCGCGGTCGCTGTCCTCCGCCACATGATCGACGCGCGTCTCGGCATAGGCTTCGTAATCGGGCCGGGGCTGCAGAACGGCTCCCGGCGCAAGATGCAGTTCGACATTCGATTTGAGCCAGAGGCCGTGGCAGTCGTGGCGTCCGGCTTCGACAAGAACCCGTCCGCCGCCGGCCGCATGGGCGGCATTGATCGCCGACTGCAGGCGCCGGGTCGCATCGCCCTCTTCGGCAGGAACGGGAAGGTCCGGAGCGGCAGTCATGGCGGATCTCGAAATTTTTTTATTCATACCTTCCACGTTTTTCGTAGGAGGCTATCGTTCCAGTATGCCCGAACGGCAGTGGCTTCAAGCCATAATCCTGCCCTATGCATTCTGCACAATCATGAAAAAATTCAATAAGCTGTTCGTGCCGGCTTGAGAAAGCGTCAGGCTCGGATCGACGCCGCGACCCGGCGTGCGAAGGATCGAGGGAGGAGCGCAACGCGATGGCCGGCAAGAAGGTGGGGATCAAGGAGGTCTCGCAGGAAGCGGGTGTGGCGATTTCGACCGTTTCCCACGTGCTCAACGGGACGGCCTCGATCTCGCCCCAGGTGCGGGCCCGCGTCATGGATGCCGCCCGCCGGCTCGGCTATCTGGCCCGGCGTCGCGCCAAGGCGAACGCCACGGCGCTGGGAACGGTGGTGCTCGCGGTGCCAGACGACGCCATGCCGGAGAACGAGATCAACCTGTTTTCGTGGACAGTGCTCAGCGCCCTCAGCCGCGACTGCGAACGCCGCGGCGTCCGGCTGATGCCGATCACCGGCAACGGATCCTTGACGGCGCGGGGCATCGTCGACTTCGTCCAGGCCAATTCGGCCGACGGCGTCGTGTTGATCAACGACGACCGGCCGGACCTGCTGCGCGGCATTCGTGCCTCCGGCATCCCCGCCGTGCTGATCAACGGCGAAGACCAGGACATGCACATCGACAGCGTCACCCCGGGCAACCGGTTCGGCGCGCGGCTGGCAACGGACTGGCTGATCAAGCAGGGGCACCGCTCCATCCTTCATCTGACCTGGCAGGGCCGCACCACCATCCGGCGCCGCCTCGACGGATTTCTGGACGCGGGCGAGGCCAGCGGCTTGCCGATGGAGGCGTTTCAGGTGTTCCACGCCGAAGGTTACGCGCCGGCGCTGGGCGAGGCGGCGATCCGCACCTGGCTCGATCGGCACGACGGCCTCGGCGGCGTGACCGCCATCTTCTGCGCCGCGGACAATCTCGCTCTGGGAGCCTTGCGCGCTCTCGATGGCGCCGGCCTGTCGGTGCCGGGCGACGTCTCCGTCATGGGGTTCGACGGCATCGTGCTGGGCGAACTGAGCCGCCCCCCGCTCACAACGATCAAGGTACCGCTCGAACAGATCGGCCCACAGGCGCTGCATCTTCTGGAGCAGCGGCTCATCACCGCCGACGAGCCGCGCGCCGCCCACCGCCTCGAACTGGGGTGCGAGATTGCCGTGCGGGGCAGTGTGGGCGCCCCAGCTTAACTCCGGCAAATCGCAGGAATATGAAAACTTTTTTTAGTTGAATTATGCGACGGATCGGCAGATGTTGCCAGATAACCTGCGCTGAAGCGATATTTTATCCGTTTTGAGGCTACTTGGTGCCTGAGGAAGAGAATAAACGCGACCACTCATTGGCGATAAAGAAAAGTTTTTCATTTCGCGGCAGCCGTTGGATTCATGATCGCCGGCTCCGCGTGAATGTCGATGGTCACCGCAAACGGGAGGAAATCGAATGACCATGAAACGAACGCTCGCGTCTGTCGTCATCGGCGCGCTCGCCTCGGTATCCGTGAGCACGATGGCACTGGCGTTCCAGGAAGCCCCGATGCTTGCCGAGAAGGTGAAGGCCGGCGAGCTTCCGCCCGTCGACGAGCGGCTGCCCAAGCACCCCACTGTGGTGCAGGCGATCGAGGTCGGCCAGTACGGCGGCACCTGGCACCGTGCCTACAGCGGCCCGGGCGACCGTTGGGGGCCGACCAAGCTGATGGAAGAGCGCGTCCTCAAATGGGTCGCCAAGGAAGACAACGGCACGGCGATGCTGGAGCCGGGCTATATCGAATCCTACTCGGTCAACGACGATTCCACCGAATACACTTTCACCCTGCTCGAGGGCCTGAAGTGGTCGGACGGCGAGCCGGTCACCACCGAGGACGTCCAGTTCTGGTACGACGACGTCTTCATGAACAAGGACATCACCCCGACCATCGATCCGACCTTTGCGCCGGGCGGCGAGCCGATGAAGCTCGAAGTGGTCGACGAGCGCACCTTCAAGATCAAGTTCGCCGCGCCCTACGTTTATTTCCTGCAGATCCTGGCCAAGGATTCGACGGGCTCGCCGAGCCTTGCCCGGCCGAGCTTCCTGTTCCCCAAGCATTACCTGAAGCAGTACAACAACCACTATGCGAGCGATGACGATCTCGCGGCCGCGGCCAAGAAGTACAACGTGGAGAAATGGGCGGATCTCTGGGACTATCACGGCGGACTGACGTCGTGGTGGGACAATCCGGACCTGCCCACGATCAATGCGTGGCTGATGGATACGGCACCCTCGGTGTCGGCCAACAACGTCACGATGGTGCGCAATCCCTACTATTACGCGGTCGACCAAGACGGCAACCAGCTGCCCTATATCGACAAGATCGAGCACCGCCTGTTCCAGGACCCCGAGGCGGTCAGCCTGATGGTCGCCCAGGGCCAGATCGACATGCAGGGCCGCTACATGACGGCGGCGAACTATACGTTCTACAAGGAGAACGCCGAGCGCGGCCATTACCACGTCAACGACTGGGTCGACGCGACCACCTATTCGATGGTCCCGAACATGACGGTGACGGACGAAGGGCTCAACGCGCTCTATGAAAATATCGACTTCCGGCACGCCCTGTCGATCGCCGTCGATCGCGACCTGATCAACGAGCTGGCGTTTTCCGGACTGTCCGAGCCGCGTCAGGCATCGCCCATTTCCGGTTCGCCCTATTTCGATGCCGAACTCGAAAAGCATTGGGCGGACTACGATCCGGACACGGCCAACGACCTGCTCGACGGCATCGGCCTCGACAAGCGCGACGGCGACGGCTTCCGGCTGCGTCCCGACGGCAAGCGGCTGAGCATCGTCATCGAGGCCTACGAGCCGGACCAGTCCGATGCGCTGGAGCTGCTGGCGGACAACATGCGGGACGTTGGCGTCGAGCTCTTGACCCGCATCATCGACCGCACGCAGTGGGACAACAACCGGCAGAACAACGATTACCAGATGCAATGGACGCGCTTCGACCGCCTGTCGATCGTGCCGGCCGACCCGCGCATCATGATGGGCGACGACAGCTACGCCAATCAATGGTTCGTCTGGTATAAGACCGGCGGCGAATCCGGCATCGAGCCGCCCGCGGATTCCGAGATCCGCACGCTCTGGAAGGACTGGGAGAGTGCGTCGCAGGCGCCCTCGGTCGAGGAAGCCGACAAGAACGTCAACCACCTGATCGAGACCTTCGTCGACCAGGGCTGGGTGATCGGCGTGGTCGGCGAGACCAAGGTGCCGAACATCGTCGCCGACAATTTCCACAACGTGGCGACCGGTCTGGTGGTCGACGACGTGACCCGCGGCATCGGCTTGGCCCGTCCGCAGCAGTTTTGGATCGGGCAGGAATAGCCCTTCTCCGTCGCCGGGCGGCTGCGGCCGCCCGGTCCGTTTCGCGCTGCCGCATCCTGGCGGCGGCGCCCATCTGGAACGACATGCGTTCAGGTTGAATCACCCTGTCGCTCCAGCCTCTTGTTTCGTCGCATGATGTCGTTCTGAATAGTCTGCAACTTTTCGGCATCATGCTCTTGCCTTGAGCTTCAGGGGAGGAAGCGATGGTCAGCTTCATCGTTCGCAGAGCCCTGCTCGCGATCCCGACCCTCCTGTTCATCTCCTTCATTGCTTTCGTCATCATCCAGCTGCCGCCCGGCGACTACGTCACCGCCTATGTCGCGCAGCTCAAGCAGCAGGGCGAGTACATCACCGTCGCCCAGGAAGCGCTGATGCGCGAGCACATGGGCCTCAACGATCCCATCCTGGTGCAGTACTGGCGCTGGATCACCAATATCGTCTTTCACGGCGATTTCGGCTTCTCGCTCGAATGGAACAAGCCGGTGTCGGACCTGATCTGGGGCCGCTTGGCGCTGACGCTGACGCTGTCGTCGCTCAGCCTGATCTTCACTTGGATCATCGCCATCCCGGTCGGCGTCTACTCGGCGACCCGGCAATATTCGCTATTCGACTATATCTTCACCGTGTTCGGCTTCCTGGGGAAGGGCATCCCCGACTTCATGCTCGCCCTCGTGCTGATGTGGGTGGCCTTCGTCTATATGCACATCGATGTCGGTGGCCTGGTCTCGCCGCGCTTCGAAAACGCCCCATGGGATCTCGCCAAGATCGCCAACCTCTTGTCGCACCTGTGGATTCCGGTCCTCGTGCTGGCCACGGGCGGCGCCGCCGGACTGATCCGCGTGATGCGCGCCAACATGCTCGACGAGCTCGGCAAGCCCTATGTCGAGACCGCCTACGCCCAGGGCCTGAGCGAGCGCCAGGTGGTGTGGCACTATCCGGTGCGCGTCGCGCTCAACCCCTTCATCTCGACCGTCGGCTGGTCGTTGCCAGTTCTGTTTTCCGGCGATGTGATCACTGCCGTCGTGCTCAACCTGCCGACCACCGGGCCGCTGCTTCTGCAGGCGCTGAAGATGCAGGACATGTATCTCGCCGGCAGCTTCATTCTCATTCTCAGCGTGTTCACGGTGGTGGGAACGCTTCTGTCGGACATTCTGCTGGCCCTGTTCGACCCCAGAATCCGGTATTCGTGAGGGAGCGCGCCATGTCCGACCATGCCATCGACGTGCCGACCGACGATTTCAACGCGGCCAAGGAGGACCTTTACACCGCCAAGCCGTGGACGCTGATCTGGCGACGGTTTTCCAAGCACACCCTGGCGCTGATCTCCATGTGGTTCCTGATCGTGCTCGGGCTCGCGGCGCTGTTTGCCGACTTCGTCGGGCCTTACGCCTCGGACGACTTCAACCGGTTGCGCACGCTGTCGCCGCCGACGGGCATCCACCTGTTCGACCAGGGCGAATTCAAGGGACCCTTCGTCTATGGGCTGAAGCGGACGCGCGATCCCGAGACGGCCCGCGTCAGCTACGAGACCGATACCGGGACGGTCCTGCCGCTGCGCTTCTTCGTGCACGGCAGCGACTACAATCTCCTCGGTCTCGTCGAGACCGATTTGCATCTGTTCGGCGTCGAAGGCGGACGGCGCGATCAGATCAACCTGCTGGGCACCGACAAGCTCGGGCGCGACGTGTTTTCCCGCCTCATTCACGGCGCGCGGGTCTCGCTGTCGGCCGGCATCGTCGGGGTGATCTTCGCCTTCGTCCTCGGCCTGACATTGGGGTCGATCTCCGGCTATTTCGGCGGCTGGATCGACACCTCTATCCAGCGCCTGATGGAGTTCATCCGCTCGATCCCGACGATCCCGCTATGGATGGGGCTCGCCGCGGCGCTGCCCATCGCCTGGGACCCGCTGGTCGTCTACGTGCTGATCACCCTGATCCTGGCGCTGATCGGCTGGACCCATCTCGCCCGGGTGGTGCGCGGCCAGTTCTTCGCGATCCGCGAGGAGGACTACGTGCTCGCCGCGCGGCTTTCCGGCGCCTCGACGTTCCGCATCATCACCAAGCACATGCTGCCGGCGATGACCTCCTACATCATCGCTGCGCTGACGCTGGCGGTTCCGGAGATGATCCTCGGCGAGACGGCGCTGAGCTTCCTGGGCCTTGGCCTGCGGCCGCCGGTGGTGAGCTGGGGCGTGCTTCTGCAGGATGCGCAGAACCTGCGGTCGATCTCGCTCGCGCCCTGGTTGCTGATGCCGGGCGTCGCCGTGGTGTTCACGGTGCTTGCCTTCAACTTCCTGGGTGACGGCCTGCGCGACGCCGCCGACCCCTATGGGCAATGAGACCATGCTGATGAAAACGCCGCCGCTGTCCGACGAGCGCCTGATCGAGCTGGACGACGTCCACGTGCATTTCCCGATGCGCGAGGGGCTGGTGAAGGCGGTCAACGGCGTTTCCTACCACGTGGACAAGGGCGAGGTGCTGGGCATCGTCGGCGAAAGCGGCTCGGGCAAGTCGATTGCCGCCCGCTCGATCATGCGCCTCCTGCCGCGCAACGCACGCGAGGCCGGTGGCACCATCCGGCTGCGGCCGCGCTCGGGCGAGGAGTTCGAGCTGTCGGCGTTTCAGCGCAACAGCCGGGCCATCCGCCGGGTGAGGGGCCAGCACGTCGGCATGATCTTCCAGGAGCCGATGACGGCGCTGTCGCCGGTCCACACCATCGGCACCCAGATCATGCGCACGCTGCGCCTGCACCTAAAGCTGAGCCCGGCCGCCGCCCGCGCCCGGGCGATCGAGCTTCTGGCCAAGGTGCGGCTGCCGCGCCCCGAACAAATCGTCGATTCCTATCCGCACCAGCTTTCGGGCGGCATGCGCCAGCGCGCGATGATCGCCCTGGCGATCTCGTGCAATCCGAGTCTTTTGATCGCCGACGAGCCGACCACCGCCCTCGACGTGACGACGGAATCGCAGATTCTGGAGCTGCTCAAGGATCTCCAGGCCGAGGTCGGCATGGCGATCATCTTCATCACCCACAATTTCGGCGTGGTGGCCGACATCGCCGACCGGGTGGCGGTGATGTATCTCGGCCGCATCGTCGAGACGGCGAGCGTCGACGATATCTTCTACGCGCCCAAACATCCCTATACGCAGGCGCTGCTGCGCTCGATCCCGCTGCTGGGCGGCGAGCAGGGAAACCGGCTTCCGACCATTCCGGGCATGGTGCCGGATCCCTATTCGGTGCCGCCCGGCTGCCCGTTTCATCCACGCTGTTCGCGCGCCCGTCCCGGCCTGTGCGACCGCGAGGTGCCGACGCAGCATGCCTTTGCCAACGGCCAGGTCTCGCTCTGCCATTTCGCCGAGGATCTTGCTCGGGAGGCGGCCCATGTCTGAGGTTCTTGCCCAGGCTCCGGCCGCGAACGGTTCGATGCCGGACGACACGCTGATCGCGGTGCGCGATCTCAAGAAGTATTTCCCGATCCATGCCGGCTGGAGCCAGCGCCATATCGGCGACATCAAGGCGATCGACGGCGTGACGCTCGACATCAAGCGGGGCGAGACGTTCGGCCTTGTGGGCGAGAGCGGTTCGGGCAAGTCCACCGTCGCGCGGCTGATCCTCAGGGCCTACGCGCTCACCGACGGCCAAATCCTGTTCCGCCGCTCCAGCGGCGAGGTCGTCGACATCTCCTCGCTCGCCGAGGCGGAGATGCGCGATCTGCGCCGCGAAATGCAGATGATCTTCCAGGATCCCTATTCCTCGCTCAATCCGCGCATGACGCTGCTCGATCTGGTCGGTGAGCCGCTGGTCATCCACGGCGCCGGAACGCCGGCGGAAATCCGCGACCGCGTCGCCGAACTGCTGCGCGTCGTCGGGCTCAGGCCGGAATATCTGAGGCGCTATCCGCACGCCTTTTCCGGCGGCCAGCGCCAGCGCATCGGCATCGCCCGCGCCCTGGCGCTCAATCCGAGCTTCATCGCCGCCGACGAGGCGGTGTCCGCGCTCGACGTGTCGGTCGCCGCTCAGAACATCAACCTGCTCCAGGATCTGCAGGACCAGTTCGGCTTGACCTACCTCTTCATCACCCACGATCTCGGCATGGTCGAGCATATCTCGAACCGGATCGGCGTGATGTATCTCGGCCGGCTGATGGAGACGGCGCCGACCGCGGATCTCTTTTCCAGGCCGCTGCATCCCTACACCGAGGCGCTGATGGCGGCGGTGCCGCAGCCCGATCCGCGCGGCAACCGGGCGCGCAAGCGCGTGCCGTTGAAGGGCGAGATCGCCAATGCCGCCGCCCCGCCGCCGGGCTGCCCGTTCCATCCGCGTTGCGCCTATGCGCAGGATCGCTGTGCGACGGACGTGCCGGCCTTGCGGCCGCTCGGCGAGGCGCGCCAGGTGCGCTGCCATTTCGCCGAAGAGCTCGAACTCGCCGGAGTTCGAAGATGACGGCGGCGGGCGACCTCGAGGGGCGGCCGGAAGACCTCGGCGGCGCGCCAGGTCCGGATTTCGACGTGGTCCACCGGCATCGGCCTCTGCTCCGGCTCGATGCCAACGAGCCCTATCGGCCCAGCGCCCTCGGCTACACCGTGTTCCGCGAGCCCGCGCCGTCGCCGTCGTCCAAGTTCGAGATCGTTCCGCGTGGTGCCGTGACCGTCGAATACGCGGTCTGGTACGATTGGGACATCCAGCATCTCTACGACCTCGAACACGTCTGGGTGCATCTCGACGCGGCCGGCACGGTCCTGGCCGTGGAGGCCTCCTTCCATGGCAAACGGCTCGACATGGTCCATGCCGACGGCTTGCCGGAGATGCGCGACGGACGCCCGATCCTCTATTGCGAACCCGGCAAGCATGCGCATTGGGCCGACGGCGCGCTGATGCGCGACCGGGCGGGCAGCGAAATCTGGGCCATGTGCAGCCTGCTGGCCGGGCGCTACCGGGTTCACACCGGCAATCGCTTCGCCCAAGCCGGAGCCTTTGCGCCGACACCGCTCGACGATCGTCTGGCGGAATTGAAGCTGGCGCGCGACGGCTTCACGCCGAGCTTCGCCTTCACCCGCGACGGCGACGAGCAGGGCGGTCCGGCGCTCGTCCCCTGGCCCCTGCTGGAAGCCTGGATCCCGGCCCGCGTGCGCCGCCTGATGGCAGGCCTGCCGGAGAGCGTGCCGCATCTGCGAGCGGTGTTCCTCGATAGCGGCGACACGCTGGTCGACGAGGGCACGGAAAACAAGCGGCCGGGCACCGACGTGGTGCTGGAGGCCGAGCTGATCGCCGGGGCGCGGGAGGCGGTCCAGGCCTTGAAGGACCGCGGCTACCCTCTGGCCCTGGTGGCCGACGGCCCGCGCGAGACCTTCGAGAACGTGCTGAAGCCCCACGGCCTGTGGGACCTTTTCGACGCCCATGTGATTTCCGGAGACATCGGCGAGACCAAGCCGTCGCCGAAGATGTTCGCCGCCGCCATGGCCGGTCTCGGCATCGGCGCCGGGCAGGCCTGCGACGTCGTCATGGTCGGCAACAATCTTTCCCGCGACATCAAGGGCGCCAATGCCGCCGGCATCCGGTCGGTGTTCTTCGCCTGGTCGGACCGGCGCAGCCACATACCCGCCGACGCCAGCGAGAAGCCCGACTTCACCATCACCAACCTTGCCGATCTGGCGCCGCTGCTCGACTTGATCGAGCGGCATCGCCTGGGTCGGACACCTCGGCGCGAAGCCGGCGAAGCGATATGACGAGCATGGACCACATAGCGCAATCTCTGGGCGGGTTCGCCGTTCATCCGGGCCAGACGGTGACGGCCTGGGAGCTGTCGCCGGTCGACGCACGCTATTATCCCGGCGCGCCGGCGCCGGCCGAAGACCGCGTCGGCTATCGTTTCATCAACGGTTTCGTCGATGTCGGCGATCTGCCGTGCCGTATCGCGTTGTGGCGCGAGGTCGCGGAACGGGAGGTTGCGCTCGTCACCGACTGGCCGGTCGAAAGCGTCAATCTTCCCGGCTCCAACCGCAAACTCGACTTTTCCGACTTCTGGCATCGTCCGACGCGGTTGTCCCGCTGGTGCCGGACCCGCCTCATGCCGCCCGAGGCCGGCGACTATCGATTCCGGGTGGCGACGCGCGGCGGTGTCCACATCTGGGTCGACGGCGCGCTGGCCGCCACGTTCGAGCCGTTCAGCCGCAACGCGGAACAGGCGGCGGAGATCGTCTTGTCGCTCAAGGCGGACGGCAGCGACGTCGTCATGTTGAGCGAGGACCTGGCCGAGCGCGATACGCGCTGGACGGTCGAACTGACGCTTCTGTCCGATACCGTTCTGGAGGCGCAGGTGGCCGGCGCCGGGGCGGACGGCATGGGTCTCCTGATGGCGCTGGCCGCTTCGGTGCGCCCCGAACGGGAAGTTCTGACCGGCGGACGGCTGGTCCTCGTCTTCGACCGTCCGGCGCCGAAGGACGTACGGGTTCGTGCCACGGTCCGCCCGAGCGTCCATCGACGCGGCAAGGCACCCCTTCTGGAGGCCGAAGCGACCCTGCGCGCTGGCGATGATAGGGTGGATCTGGCCGCGCTCGACGGTCTGGCCGACGCCTATCATCCGCTCGACCTCGTCTTCGAGGTCGACGGCTCGCGCATCGACCGCCACATCGCCTTCGCGCTGCTGCGCGAGACGGCGCCGCCGGCCCAGCCGGGCGATCTCGGCGAGCGCAAGCGCACGGTGCTCGCCCATGCGGCCGAAGATGGCGAACTTCGGATCGGGCGGGCGCTCGCCATGCTGGCGCTCGGCCGGCCGCTCGACGCCGCTTTCGAGACGATCATCGCCGACACGCTGCAGGCGATCGAGGAACGCCAGGACTGCTCGGACTTCATCATGGTGCCGCTGCTGTGGATCTACGGCGCCTACCGCGACGCGTTGCCAGAGGCGATGGCCGAGCGCATCCACTGGGCGATCCTCGGCTACCGCTACTGGGTCGACGAGCCGGGCAACGACGTCATGTGGTTCTGGAGCGAGAACCACGTGCTCTGCTTCCACGTCTCGCAGCTTCTGGCCGGCCGCCTGTTGCCGGACGAGGTCTTCTCCGCGTCGGGCCGGACGGGCGCGGAGCAGGCGCGCCTGGCCGAGGAGCGACTCGGCCAATGGTTCGATTCGACCGAGGACCACGGCCTCGCGGAGTGGAATTCGGCGGCCTACTATCCGGTCGATTTCATCGGTCTGTTCGCTCTGCAGCGCTGGGCGGACGGCGCCATCAAGCGCCGCACCGAAACCCTCCTCGACCGGCTCTTCACCATGCTGGCTCTGCACACACTGGGCGGGGTCGCCGCCGGCAGCATGGGGCGGGCTTATGACAAGGAGCTTCGCGCCGGGCCGCTGACGGAGCTCGCCCCGTTCGCCACCGTCGCCTTCGGCGAAGGCTGGCTCAACGACGGCGTGGCGGCGCTGCCGATGTTCTGCGCCGGCGACTACGAACCGCCCTTGGGACTGGAGCGCTACGCGCGGCCGTCCCAGGGGCTGGCCGTCACGGCTCATTACGAACAGGGCTATGGCCACGCGGCCAATCTGGCGCTCTACAAAACCGCATGGGTGCAGCTCTCGGCCACCGTCGACGGCGTGCCCGGCCGCCACGGCCATCAGCAGCATCTCGTCGACATCCGCTTTGCCGGCCACCCGTTCGCGCGCGCCTGGGTCAACCATCCCGGCGACGACGATCCCTGGGGCGGCCAGCGGCCGTCCTACTGGGCTGGCAACGGCGTGATGCCGCGCGTCGGCCAATATCAGAACGCGGTTCTCATGCTCTACGATCTGGGCGAGGAGCCGGCGATTCCGTTCACCCATGCCTTCGCACCGCGCGACGGCTTCGACGAGACCGTATTGCGCGACAATTGGCTGATCCTGCGCTCCGGCCGCGGCTTTGCCGCGCTGACGGCCGCCGCCCCGCTGTCGGCGGTCACCGAGGGGCCGGGCGCCGGCCTGGAATATCGCGTCCATGGTGCGCGCATAGGGTGGATCGGCATCGTCGGCGACCTGGCGGACGGCGCCGGCCTCGACACGGTCGGCGCGATGCTGGACGGCGTCGCCGTCGGCTTCGATGCCGAGCGGATGCGGCTTCGCCTGGATCGACCCGGCCTTCCGACGCTTTGCCTGGATTACGCCGAGGGCCTTGCCATCGACGGCAGGCACTATCGCTTCCCGAATCCGGACCTCGAGCCGCTGATCGGCGAGTCCACCGTTTCCGCCCTGCCGACGATCGGCTCGGGCGCTGCAGGAAAGTCTTGAGACCGATGACGATCGCCGATGCCGACCGCCTCACCCGCCTGCTAGCCGATGTCGCCCTCGGCCTCGCGCGCCTCAAGGGCATGGACGAAACCGCTCCGCTCGCCGAAGGCGGCTTCACCATCCAGTTCGACGAATGGGACTGGGAGGTGGGCGTCGGCCTCTACGGGCTGATCCGCCATGCCGAGGCGTCGGGCGACCGCCAGCTCATCGAGTCGATCGCCGCCTGGTACGATTGGCAGATCTCCCGCGGCCTGCCGCCCAGACAGGTGAACTCCAGTTCGCCCATGCTCCCCTTGAGCATTCTCATCGATCATGTCGATCGGCCGGACTGGGAAGCGCTGGTGCGCGACTGGGCCGGTTGGCTGGTCGACGACCTCGCCAAGACCGAGGACGGCGGCTTTCAGCACGTGGTCAAGGAGCGCATGAACGACGGCGAACTCTGGGACGACACGCTGTTCATGACCTGCCTGTTTCTGGCGCGGGCCGGCCAGCGGTTCGGCCGTCAGGACTGGATCGACCAGGCTCTCTATCAGTTCCTGATCCATGCGCGCTATCTGTCCGACCCCGTCACCGGCCTGTGGTATCACGGCTGGACCTTCAACGGCCGGCACAACTTCGCCAACGCCTTCTGGGCGCGGGGCAACGCCTGGATCACGGTCTCGATTCCCGAGCTCCTATTCCTGATCGACGACGTGCCCGCCTCGACCCGAGCCTATCTCGGCGCGGTGCTGCGTTCCCAGGTCCGCTCGCTCGCCCGGATGCAGCACGAGGACGGCATGTTCTCCACGCTCCTCGACGACAAGTCCTCGCCAGTGGAGGCCTCGGCGACCGCCGGCATTGCCTATGGCATCCTGCGCGGCATGGCGCAGGGTCTGCTGCCGGAGGATTGCCGCCCGATCGCCGAGAAGGCGTTTCGCGCCGTGATCGAGCGGATCGGCGAGGACGGCATCGTCGCCGATGTCTCCGACGGCACGCCCATGGGCCACGACCTCGACTTCTATCGCCGCATCCGCAACACCCCGGCTCCCTATGGCCAGGCGCTGGCAATGCTCCTCCTGGTCGAGCGCCTTGCCGGAGTCCGGGTCGCAGCCTGATCGTCCTCTTCTCCCTCCCGGATGGACGCAGGCACACACTGGGCGGCCGCAGGGCCGCCCAGTCTCGTTTTGCGCCTGATGCCATCGCCCGGCAATGCCGGACGGCGGGCCCGGCTGTCTATTTTGTGGCGCCGGCGGTCAACCCGGTGATGAATTTCCGCTGGAAGGCCAAGTAGGTCACGATGAGGGGCGCGATCACGATAACCGCTCCGGCCGTGAGCACCGGGGTGTTCACCGTATAGCGGCCCTGGAAGAACAGCATGCCGATCGGCAGCGTGCGATAAGCGTCGTCGTTGACCAGGATCAGCGGGATCAGAAACTCGTTCCACGTCCAGATGAACAGGAACAGGGCCAGCGTCGACATGGCGGGCACCATCAACGGCAGGATGACGCGCCGCAGGATGTAGGTGCGCGAGGCGCCGTCGAGCACCGCCGCTTCCAGGATCTCGCCCGGCAACTGCTGCATGGCGCTGGCGAGAAAGATCGTCGCGAACGGCATCGACATGGCGACCTGCGGCAGGATGATGGCGGCGTAGCCGTTGAGCAGGCCCAGAGTGCGCATCTCGTAATAGAGCGGGATGATGAAGGCCTCGGTCGGCACCATCATGCCGATGGTCAGGATGACGAAGGCCGTGCGCTTGAACGGAAAGCTCAGAAAGGCGAAGCCGAAGCCGGCCAGCGTTCCCAGGAAGACGCTGACGACGACCACTGGAATGACCACGATGATGGAATTCCAGAAATAGACGCTGAAATGCCCGTCGACCCAGGCGTGCCAGTAGTTTTCGAAATGCGGATAGTCGGGCAGCACGAAGGCGCCGCGCAAAAGGTCGGGCTGGCTCTTGATCGAGGTGAGCAGCAGCAGCGCGAACGGAAACATCGTCATCAGCGCGAACAGCCACAGGACCATGCGAAGCGGCAGCTTCGTCAGCCCGGCACTTGCCGAGTGCGCCATCAGCGGGCTCCTCCGTCGGCCGGCCGGATCAGCCGGTGGATCGCGTAGTTGACGGCAAAGATCAGAATGGCGCCGACGATGGCGACGGCCGCGGCATAGCCGTAGCGGTTCAGCTGGAATCCGAGCTGGTACATGTAGATGTTGGGAACGAGCGTGGTGTTGGCCGGGCCGCCGCGCGTCATCGTGAAGACGAGGTCGAAGCTCTTGATCGATGCGATCACGGTCAAAAGGAGAACGATGCGGATCTCCGGCAGAAGCAGCGGCAGGGTGATCGAGAAGAAGGTGCGCAGCCCCTTGGCGCCGTCGACGCGCGCCGCCTCGAACAGGGACGGATCGATCCGCTGCATGCCGGTCAGGAAGACCACCATGCAGAAGCCGAAGAAATACCAGGAGGCGACCATGCCGACGGCGGGCAGGGCGAAGGTGAAATCGCCGAGCCAGGGCAGGGCGATCGCGCCCAGGCCGACCAGCTTGAGCGCCTGGTTGATCGGGCCGAAGGCCGGATTGTAGAGCCACGCCCAGATGATGCCGAGCACGGCGGTGGGCATGATGTAGGGCAGGAACAGGAAGGTGCGCAGAACCAGCTGCTCGCGCTGCCGCAGGCGCCACAGGATCGCGGCGAGCACGATGCCGATCGACAGCGGTAGCACGCAATAGAACAGCATCAGCACCGCGTTGTTGCGCAGCGACAGGAAGAACCGCTCGTCCGAAAACAGCTTGAGATAGTTGCCCAGGCCCACCAGGGTCGGCATGCTGATGCCGTTCCACTCGGTCAGGCTGATGCCGAGCGCCGCGAGGATCGGCACGAAGACGAAGGCCGCATAGACAAGCAGCGCCGGCAGGACGTAGATCAGATTCCTGGCGGTGCCGCCGGTCCGGCTGTCGAGCTGAGAGCGCTTCATACCATCCTTCCAGGAAGGCCGGGCGCCGTGCGAGCCATCAAGACAGGCACGCCGTCCGGACCGATGCGATCGAAGATGTCGGATCGGCCAAGTTGACGTCGCAAGGGCGAGCCACCTTGGCCGGCAAGCGGTGCAGACCCTACTTCTTGCTGTCCATGTAGGCCTGGTAGTCCTTGTCGAGAGCCTCGACCAACGCGTCCGGCGTCTCGTCGCCCGAGAGCAGGAACGGCGTGTTGTCGTCGAAGGTCTTCAGCATCGTCGGGCTCGCCCAGTCGGGATAGTGGCCGAGCGCGTTCTTCCGGTTGAGATCCTTCCACATGGCGAGCGCCTCCTTGAGGATCGGCGAGACCTCGATGTCGGCGTCGTCGGGGATCGAGACGGCGGGCAGATAGCCGGCCTTGGCCCAGATCAGCGCGGCTTCGTCGGAGACGATGTAGTTGATGTACTCGCCGGCCAGATCCTTCATGTCCTGCTCCTTGGCGAGGCTGGTGATCGCCCAGGCCAGGTCGACGCCGCCCACCGTCAGCGGCGCCTTGACGCCCTCCGGCGCCGGGATCGGCATGAAGTGGATGTCGGGATTGTTCTGCATGTCGGCGAGGTACCAGGTACCCGAGATCAGGAAGGCGCCCTGTCCGGCGATGAACAGCTGTACCGCGTCGTCACCCGAGATGCCTTGATAGCCGGGAAAGAAATAGCCGCCAGTCGCCCAGTCCTGCACGAGCTTGGCCGACTCCAGATTGCCCGGTGTGTTCCAGTCGCCGCCCTGGCCATAGACCAGATCGTCCAGCGATTTGCGGTCGGCGGCGTCGATATGGGCCTGGCTGACCGCCGCCAGCATGTGCAGCGCCATGTGCTGCTTGGACGTGCCGATCATGAAGGGCGCGCCGCCGGCCTCCTTGACCTTGTCGAGCGCCGCCTTGAACTCCTCGAACGACTTGATCGGCAGCTCGACGCCGGCGTCCTTCAGGATCTTCTCGTTGTAGTAGAGGCCCACCATCTCGGCGAGGCTGGAGATGCCGTAGGTATCGCCCACGCCGAACTCGCCGTCGCTCGACCAGCGGTCGCGTGCGAGCACGCTGTCGGACTGGCGCTCGCCCCAGCCATATTTTTCGATATAGGGATCGACGGGAATCAGCAGGCCTTCCTTGACCATCGTGCCCATGTCGCCGACGCCCTGGTTCACCTTGGTGACCACCGGTCCGTCGCCGGCAGAGACGGCGAGCTTCAGCGTCAGCGCGAGGTCGTCGAAGGTGCGCTGGGTGCGATTGACCGTGACGCCTGAGTGAGCCTCTGCGAAGTTGGCGTTGAGCTGCTGCATGACTTCGCTCTGTTCGGCGAAGGTGTAGTCGTCCCAGACATCGAGCGTCTGCGCGCGAGCCGCAGCCGACAGGCTGAGGCCGATGGCCATCGCGGCTGCCGCCGTTCCCGCTTTTCTGAGCGTCGGCGACAGAACCTGGTGCAGTGTATCTCGTAGCATTGGCTTACCCATCCCGGTTGGTGTTGGCACTGTTTGGGTATTGCCGACCGGCGCGTTCGCGCCGTCTGCGCCGGTCGTTTTCCGCGCCGTTCCGATATGCGGGCCGGCGTATCGTGCGAAACTCGTCCGCCCGTCGATGGCTTCGATCTCTTTCAGCGCGCGACGCGCGGCGGCGCGGACGGCAGACACTGTCTTCCGAGCCGCCTTCATCATGGCGTCGCGCCGGCGTTCACGGCGGCGAGGCCGTATTTGAGCGCGGTGGCCGCCGGCATGGCGCTCCACCCTTGCAGCAGCGAGCCGCGCCCGAAGGGCGGCGAGAAATATTCGACGGGCCCGACCCAGCCATTGTCGAGGCAGCTCTGCCACCAGCGCGTCAGCGCGTAGCGGACGTTTCCCAACCCGCGGCGCAGCCGTTCCTCGGCGTAGACCCCATCCCAATAGGGCCAGTCCGATCCGTTGTGATAGCGGAAGGCGAAGGCGGTCTTGGCGCGCAGGTCGCGGGGACGCTTGTAGGGTGGATAGGCGCACAGGACGCCCCAGTCGCCATAGGGCTGTTCGGCATTGTTGCGCGATTCCAGGGTGGCTTCCATCGCCTTCAGCAGGCGGAGCGCGCGATCCTCGGAAATCGCGCCGTAGCGGGCCAGGGTCAGGCTGTCGATGACCAGGTGATCCTCGACGAAGCCGTCCGGCGTGGCGTAGTCGGCATAGCCGTCGCGAGCAGGAACGAAGAGGCCGTCTCCGATCTCAGTGCGGGAACGCTTCGCGACCTGCCGGGCCCGTTCGGCGAGGTCGGGGTCATGGTCGGCACCCAATTCGGCGACCATGTCGAACGCACCGACGAAGAGCCCCAGATCGTAGGACACCAGGCCTTCGCGAAAGACATTGTCCGCCCAGTCCCTGTCGTTGCGCGGCTTCAGCGGCAACACGCTGTCGGGACCGGCGAGACGGAGGTACCGCTCGACGACGCTGGTCACGACCGGCCAATGCCGCATCGCTTCGGCATGGTCGCCGGTGGCGCGCACATAGTCGCCGAGGGCCAGGACGAAGAACAGCGGACTGTCGAAATGGTCGCTCCACCAATCCTGCGGGCGATTGTGGTAGCTCGGAAAGGCCCGGCCGCGCCGCTCTTCGGGGTGGGCTTTGCAATGGGCGACGAAGCGCTGCCAGGCCTCCGTCTGCGCGGGTCCGGTGAGGATCACGCCGCTCGGGGCTTCGCCGTCGGGCTGAATCCCCTTGGCCAGGAGGCGGATTTCATCGCGAACCGCATCGGGCGCAAGCGTCAGCAGCGGCTGCAGCGTCCAATAGCCGTCACGGTAATAGGTCCGGGCCGGCGCGCTGTAGGCCTGCCCGGCCGCCAGACCCGCGAAGGCGCCATGCTCGTCCTGGCGAATGCTGGAGAGCGCGGCATGGACGCCCTGCACCACCATGCTGCGCAACAGGGGATCGGCGTCCGGCATGGCGTCGCAGCGGGCGACATAGGCGTTCGCCTCGTCGACGATCGCCTGGCTCGAAAGGTCCAGCGCCGCCTCGGCCTCCTCGCGCGAGGTGCCGACCGCGACCCGGATGTCGCCGCCCTCGGTCTCGGCGATGATCGTGCCCCAGGCGAGCATGGCGATCTGCCGACCGCCCTCGATCGCGACATGCGGCTTGGCGGCGTCGGCGGGCGGCGTATGCCACCAGGCGCACCGGCGGGCCGGATACAGCCTCTTCGCCGTGGCTCCTTTGATCAGGAGCACCGGTTTCGATTGCGCCACGAACACGCCCCCGTCTTTGGCGACGACCCGGTTCGGGCCATAGACGAACGGACCGGCGAGCGGCGAAAACCGCAGCCGGCCCAGGCTGCCCGTACCCCAAAGCGCAAGGTCGATCGCGCCGTCCGGCCGACAATCGGCTTGCAGACGGGGCGCCATGATCGGCAGGAGAAGGGGATCGCGGCCCTCCACCAGGCCGTCCAGCGTGGGGCTCAGCATGACGCCGGCACTCCCATCGGACCGGGGGCGTCATGGCAGACCGCGCGGCGATGGGCGCGGTTCGGCCGGGCGGCATTCGTCGGGATAGCGACGGGATCGGCGAGCAGGAGAGGTCGATGCGGCCGCGATCGACCCGGCATCTCGTTCCTGTCGGACTCCATTCCCATCGGCAGAAAGCCTTTAAAAAGAGCAACGATCAGGCAAGCCTACCTATGCGGCAGAACTTTTGTCAAGGTCGTAGACAAACTTCCTGATAGAGCCTAAGGTCGACCCTGAAAAATCGCCATTATCCGGCTGCAACCCCACGTTATTGCAGGTGAATTGGCATGGTTGTGACAGAATTAGGTATGGATCCTTGACGAAAGGGTCGGAGATGCTGGCGCTGCGATGACCCATTCCTTGACGCACACGCCGATCGCACGAAAGATTTCGACCAACGCGGTCATCCGGACCGTGCTCGCCAACGGTGCGATCTCGCGCGCCGACATCGCCAAGCAGACGGGCCTCTCCAAGCAGACCATCTCCGATGTCGTGCGCGACCTGACGGGGGAGGGCTGGCTGCGCGAGAGTGGCCAGACCGGTGGTCGACCGGGACGCAGCGCCATCACCTATGAGTTGAATGCTGGCGCGGGGCTGGCGGCATCCATCGATCTCGGCGGAACGAAGATCGCGGCCGCCGTGGGCGACCTGCTCGGCACGGTCGTCGCGGAGACCAGGGTGCCGACCGATCGGCGCGGCGGCGCGGCCCTGGTCGATCAGTTCGAGGCCGTCATCGGCGGCCTGATGGCGGAGGCCGGAGCCTCGATCGCCGATCTTCGCCTCCTCGTCGTCGGGACGCCCGGCGTGCTGGATCCCAAGACCGGCCATATCGGCGTGGCGCCCAACATCCCGGGCATCGACGCGATCGACGTGCCGCAATTGCTCGCCGAGCGGCTGCAGGTGCCGATCCGCATCGAGAACGACGTGAACCTGGCAGCCCGCGGCGAGCAATGGCGCGGCCACGGGACGGGCGTGGGCAATTTCGCCTTCGTCGCGCTGGGCACCGGCATCGGCATGGGGATCATCGCCAACGGCGCGCTGTTGTCCGGCGCCCGTGGCGCAGCCGGCGAGATCAGCTATCTGCCGGTCGGCGGCGATCCGTTCGACCCGCGCGGCTTTACGCTGGGCACGCTGGAGACCGCGGTGGGCAGCGTGGCGATCGCCCAGCGCTATGCCGGGTTCGGCGGCGCCGAAGGGGCCACCGTGGAAGAACTCTTCTCGGCTTTCGACGCGGGGGAGCCGGCGGCCATCGCCGCGATCGAGGAGACCGCTCGCGTGGTCGCCCAGGCGATCGCCGCGATCGGCGCGATGCTCGATCCGGAACTGGTGATCATGGGCGGCAGCATCGGCGCCCGAGCGGAACTGGTGGACGCCATCCGCGCCATCCTGCCTCGCTGCTCGCCGCACCCGCCGCGCATCGAAATCAGCAAGTTCGGCAACCGGGCCGCCCTGATCGGCGGCATGGGCGTCGCCGTCGATCATATGCACGAGGAGCTCTTCGGCATCGGGCTGGAGCGCCTGTGATGCGCGACAGGCCGTCACGGCGCCCGATCGCCGCTGCCGGACCCTCGATCGCAACGAGTCTGGAGAAACGCGGATGAAAGTTGGCATTGTCGGGCTCGGCGCCCGCATGGCTCACGTGGCGGCTCTCTTCAAGGTGGCGAAGCCGGACTACGAGTTTGTCGCCTTCGCCGACCCGACCCCGGCGGGGCGCGATTATCTCGAAGGCGAACTCGGCACGCGGTTGCGCGCTTACGATACGCTCGACGAGATGATCGGGCACGAGGAGCTGGAGCTCCTGATGGTCGGCTCGCCCAACCACATGCATCTCGATCACCTGCGCGCCGGCATCCTGGCCGACATCCCCTACATCTTCGCCGAGAAGCCGGTGGTGATCAGCGAGGAAGAGACCTTCGAGCTGCTCGGGTTGCTGCGCGATCACGGCGGCCACCGGCGCATCATGATCGGTCTCGTGCTGCGCTATTCGCCGCTCTACGTCATGCTCAAGGAGGCCCAGGCCAAGGGCCAGCTCGGCTCGATCGTGTCGATCGAGGCGTCGGAGCATATCGGCGGCTATCACGGCAGCTTCTTCATGCACGATTGGCGCCGCTACACCCAGTTCTCTGGCGGCTTCATGCTGGAGAAGTGCTGCCACGACATCGACCTTTACCAGGGGGTGGTCGGGCGGCGCCCCAAATTCGTGGCGAGCTTCGGCGGACGCAAGAGCTTCGTGCCGGAAAACCGGCCGGAGGTGGCGCCGGATTACGATACGATCGCCGAGCGCTTCCTGCCGGACAAGGCCAGGCGGGTGCACAGCTTCCGGCCGCGCTGGGGCGGCGGCAACTCCGACTTCGAAAGCGACGGCGACATCGTCGACTATCAGACCGCGATCGTCGAATACGAGGACGGCGCCTCGATGACCTTCCACACCAACATGAACGTTCCGGACGAATTTCGCCGCTTTGCCGTCATGGGCACCAAGGGTATGGCCGAGGGCGATTTCATCCGCAACACCTTCAAGCTGACCGACGCGTTCACCGCCGAGACGATCTCCGAGAACGCCCATGTCGGTCCGAGCCGGGCCAACCACTACGGCGCCGACGACCAGATGGCGGCCGACATCGCCGCCTATATCGACCGCGGCGTGCCGCTGAAAGTGACCGTGCTCGACGCGCTGGAGGCCGGGCTGACCGCCCTCAAGATGGACGAGGCGCGCCGCACCCGCTCGGTCGTCGACATGACGCCGACCTGGGAGACGTTTGACAGCTATGGCCTGACCAAAGACGATTGAGCGGGCCGCGCGAACCCGAGGTTTCATGCATGGGGCGCTTCTTGTGGAAGTGCAGAACCAAGACGACAGGGGGTGGCCGATGGGTCAGCTGAAAATGGTCGACGTCCGCAAGTCCTTCGACGAGACGGAGGTCATCAAGGGCGTGTCCCTCGAGATCCGGCACGGAGAGTTCGTCGTCTTCGTCGGCCCGTCGGGCTGCGGAAAATCGACTCTCTTGCGGATGATCGCCGGGCTCGAGGACATCACCGCGGGCGAAGTGCAGATCGACGGCACCGTCGTCAACGACGTCGAACCGGTCAAGCGCGGGATCTCGATGGTCTTCCAGTCCTATGCGCTCTACCCCCACATGACGGTCTACGAGAACATCGCCTTTCCGTTGCGCGTGGAGCGGCTGTCCAGAGACGAGGTCGAGCGCAAGGTGCGCCGGGCCTCGGCGATCCTGAAGCTCGACGAGCGCCTCCAGCACAAGCCCAGCCAGCTGTCCGGCGGCCAGCGCCAGCGCGTCGCCATCGGCCGCGCCATCGTGCGCGAACCCTCGGTATTCCTGTTCGACGAGCCGCTCAGCAATCTCGACGCGGCGCTGCGCGCCGACATGCGGGTGGAGCTGTCGAAGCTGCACACCAATCTCGACGCGACGATGATCTACGTCACCCACGACCAGATCGAGGCGATGACCATGGCCGACCGCATCGTGGTGCTGGACGGCGGCCTGATAAGCCAGGTCGGGACACCGCTGGAACTCTACCACAAGCCCTGCAACCTCTTCGTCGCGGGCTTCATCGGCAACCCCAAGATGAACCTTCTGCCGGTCGTCTGCACCGCCAGCGCCGAGGACGAGGTCACCGTCGCGCTGCCGAATGGCGGCGCCAGCCTGCGTGTGCCGGTGAAGGCGCGCCCTGGTCTGGAGGGCCAGATCCTGACGCTCGGCATCCGGCCTGAGCATGTGCAGCTGGATGCCGGCGACGCGCGGCTGGACGTGAGGCCGACGGTGATCGAGCGGCTGGGCATCCACACCGTGGCCTATACGGCGATCGACAGCGAGGACACCGTCTTCACCGCCCTTTTGCCGGGTGCCGCGCCGATCCGTGTGGGTACGCCGCTGCAACTCGGCCTGCACGGCAGCGACTGCCACCTCTTCGATACTGACGGCAGGGCCTTCGAGCGCGCTATCCCCTTGAGCGAAATCGATCCTTCGCTGCTGTCTGCCCGAGCGGCCTGACACGACGGGCGCGGCCCCCGATCCCCGGGCCGCCGGCCCTTTCCCGCGTCCGCCGAGCTCAGCGTTGGCTCGAATGCGGCAGGATCGGATAGAGGATTTGCCCGTCTTCCTCGCCGCGCGGATAGTGGCCGTCGCGATGCTGCTGCATGGCCCGCTGATAGCCGCGCGGGCTGGTGCCGATATAGCGTCTGAACATGCGTGAAAAGTAGTAGACGTCGGCATAGCCGATCGCGGCCGCGGTCTCGCTGATCGAGCGGCCGGCCTGGAGCAGTTGCATAGCCCGCTCCATGCGTTTGAATTCCTGGAACTTGCGCGGCGTCAGGCCGATCCGCTGGCGGAACTCGCGCTGGAAATAGTCGGCATTGTAGGGGGCTGCCTTGACGACGCGCTCGGTGATCTCCGGATCGAGCGGCGCGGCACTGATCTGCGTTGCGGCCAGCATGACGGCCAGCGGTAGACCCTGCGTTTCGTTCATCGGTCCGACGTTCAGCGATTTCCAGGCGACGAAGGCATCGTCGATGAATTCCATCAGCAGCACCATGAAGAGATGGAACTGCATCAGCGTCGTCGATGACGGCGGCGAGATCTGGCGATAGTGACGGGCAAGCGGCTCCAGCATCGCCCAGCGCGATAGTCGAACCATGGGCTGCAGGTCCATCTGGGCGATCAGGTCGTGCTGGTTGAACAGATCCAGCGAAAAATGCTGGGCGATGCCGATCATGATGCGTTTGCCGGGATTCCAGCCGATGAAGCGGGTATCCTTCGGGATCAGCATCGCGTCGCCCGGCGTCAGGTGAAAATGCTGGTTGCCGATGCGGTATTCTGCCTCGCCTTCCAGGCAGACGATCAGGTCGTAGACCGTGTTGGTCTTGTCGATCATCCAGGTGCGGGAATGCTCCATTTTGATGATCGAGCGCGTCAGCGACAGGGTGACGGCGGCGGCCGGAATACCCGACAGGACATGACCTTCACTTTTGTCCATCTTTTTGTCCGGATTCGTCAATTGGCTTCGCGCCATCGTTTCAGGATACTAGCCGACAAGAAAGAAAAAGGAGAGTAGGGAGGTCGATAATCGCAACGTGCGGCGAAAGTTGGCGCTGGATCGGCGAGTTGTCAGCATCGACAGATGGCAATCACGATCGACATGATGCACGATTTCGACTCTCTCTAGCAATATTTGTTTTGGCTTGCGGGGGCGAGCCAGACGGTGTCGGCCGATCCCCACGAGCCGCGGGACCCGGTGGAGTCCTGTCATGGAATGGCCGGGCCGCCGGTCGGGCGTCAGAGGAAACACATGAACCGGGCTTGCTCGATCGGAGCGCCATGCTGACCCGCCTTTGAATGGGGTAGGTCCGTCACCTCTTCACGATCAGGAGCAGCCGGGAGGCCAATGCTTTGAACGATCACCTGCCGAACATCACGCCCGGCGTGGCCGGGGCTTATGCGAACTCCTGCCGCGACATCGGCAGCCAAGACCGGGGATCGGCGCCGCAGGCTGCCGCCACGGTCTCGCGGAAAGGAGCCGACTGATGGGTCAGAGCCGCTTTCTGGGGCTGGCTTACCTCACCCCCTTCATCATCGGCCTGGTGGTCTTCACCGGCCTGCCGTTCCTGGCCTCGCTCTATCTGAGCTTCACCGACTATCCGCTGGTCAGTGCGCCCAAGTGGGTCGGTCTGGAGAACTTCATCGATCTGTTCACCCGCGACCGCACCTTTCGCAAGTCGCTGACGGTGACGCTGATCTACGTGTTTACCACGGTGCCGCTGAAGCTGGCCTTTGCGCTCTTCATCGCCGGTATCCTGAACTACAAGCTGAAATTCATCAATTTCTTCCGGACCGCCTATTACGTCCCGTCGATCCTCGGCGGATCGATCGCGATCGCGGTGCTGTGGCGCTACATCTTCGCCGAGGCCGGGCTCGTCAACATGATCCTGGTGGGCATGGGTTTCGACGCCGTCAACTGGTTCGGCGACCCGACCAACGCGCTGTTCACCATCACGCTGCTGCGCATGTGGCAGTTCGGCTCGGCCATGGTGATCTTCCTGGCCGCGCTGCAGTCGGTCGACAAGTCGCTCTACGAGGCGGCGGCCATCGACGGCGCCGGCAAGGTCACGACCTTCATCTTCGTCACGCTGCCGCTGATCACGCCGGTGATCTTCTTCAATCTGATCATGCAGATGGTCCAGGCCTTCCAGGAGTTCAACGGACCATACGTGATCACCGAAGGCGGCCCGCTGAAGTCGACCTACCTGCTGCCTCTCTACATCTACGAGGAAGCGTTCAAGAAGTTCGACATGGGCTATGCGTCCGCGATCGCCTGGGTGCTCTTCGTCATCATCATGGTCTTGACCCTGGTTGCGTTCTGGTCGTCCCGGCACTGGGTCTACTACGCCGGCGACAAGAGGAGCTGAGTCATGGACGCGAGCAACGACAAAGTCGCTTTCGACCTTCCCGTCCTGGGTGCCGACGATCCGGTCGCCATCCAGACCCGCGAGCGCCGGCGCGAGAGGATCTCTGCCGCCTTCCGCTACATCGCGCTTCTCGTGGTCGGCTTCATCATGCTCTATCCGCTGATCTGGCTGATCGGGGCGTCCTTCAAGAACAACACCGAGATCTTCAACAATCCCGGCTTCATCCCGACGCATCCGACGCTCGAAGGCTACGTCAAGGGCTGGCAGACCTCGACGCCCTACACCTTCGCACGATTCTTCTGGAACACCTTCCTGATCATCGCGCCCAAGGTGGTGGGCACCGCCATCTCCTGCACGCTGGTCGCCTACGGCTTCGCCCGGTTCGACTTTCCCGGCAAGAAGGCGCTGTTCTCCATCCTGATCGCGCTGCTGCTGCTGCCGAACGTGGTCACGCGCATTCCGCAATACATCCTGTTCCGCGATCTCGGCTGGCTCGATACCTTCCTGCCGCTCTGGGTGCCCTCCGCCTTTGCCGGCGACGCCTTCTTCGTCTTCATGGTGGTGCAGTTCCTGCGGGCTCTGCCGAGCGACATGGAAGAGGCGGCGCGCGTCGACGGCGCCAACTCTTTGCAGACGCTGATCTACATCGTCGTGCCCATGCTCGCGCCGGCGATCATCTCGGTCTGCCTGTTCCAGTTCATGTGGACCATGAACGACTTCCTGGGGCCGCTCATCTACATCTCCTCCGTCGAGAAATTCCCGGTCTCGCTCGCACTCAAACTCTCGATCGACACCACCGAAGCATTCGATTGGAACCGCATCCTGTCGATGTCGGTCCTGGCGCTGGCGCCGGCGCTGATCGTGTTCTTCCTCGCTCAGAAATACTTCATCGAAGGCATCTCGGCCGGCGGTGTGAAAGGCTGAAACGATGGCTCACCTCGAAATCAAGAACGTCGAAAAAGTCTACGGCAACGGCTTCAAGGCGGTGCATGGGATCAACCTGAACGTCGCGGACGGCGAGTTCATGGTGCTCGTCGGCCCTTCCGGCTGCGCCAAGTCGACCACCCTTCGGATGATCGCGGGCCTGGAGTCGATTACCGGCGGCGAGATCCGTATCGGCGAGCGCATCGTCAATCGGCTGGCGCCGGGCCAGCGCGGCATCGCCATGGTGTTCCAGAACTACGCGCTCTATCCGCACATGAAGGTGAGGAGCAATCTCTCCTTCGGCCTGCGTCTTCAGCACAAGCCCAAGGAAGAGATCGCGGCGGCGACGGCCGAGGTCGCCCGCATCCTGGAGATCGAGGAACTGCTCGACCGGCTGCCCAAGCAGCTCTCCGGCGGCCAGGCACAGCGCGTGGCGTTGGGCCGCGCCCTGATCAAGAAGCCCGAAGTCTTCCTGTTCGACGAGCCGCTGTCCAATCTCGACGCCAAGCTGCGCGCCTCCATGCGCGTGCGCATCACCGACCTGCACAAGCGTCTGAAGCAGGAGGGCATGTCGTCGACGGTCGTCTACGTCACCCATGACCAGACGGAAGCCATGACCATGGGCGACCGGATCTGCGTCATGAAGGACGGCCACATCATGCAGGTCGCCGACCCCAAGACGCTGTTCAACCGGCCCGCCAACATCTTCGTCGCCGGCTTCATCGGCAGCCCCGAGATGAACCTCCTGGAGGGCCGGCTTGAGGGCGATGCGGAACCCGTGTTCCATTTCGGCGGCCAGTCCGTGGCCCTGGGCCGGGAGCTGGCCGACCGGGTGCCGCGCGGCGGGGCCAAGGAGGTCACGCTCGGCGTTCGCCCGCAATATCTGACGCCCGTCGGGGCCGGCGGAGACGGCTTGAAGGGCCGAATCTCCACGGTCGAGTTCCTGGGCCACGAAGTGGTGCTGCATGTCGACCTCGGCTCGGCCCGCGCCGTGTCCGTGGTGCCGGCCGCCGAATACGAGGCTGCCGACCGGTCCTCGGGCGCCGTGATGCTGCAGCCGGACCTCAATTCCGTCCACATCTTCGACCGGACGTCCGGCGAGAACATCTCGCTGCCGGTCACCCACTAACGCGCACTTTCAACTGAGGAGGAAGTCCCTATGAAACTGAAGTCGATGCTGCTGGTCACCGCCGCCGCGATGACGCTCTCGACGGCCGGTCAGGCCGCCGAACTCCGGATGTCCTGGTGGGGTGGCGACAGCCGCCATCAGGCCACGCAGGAAGCCCTCAAGGCCTGCGGCGAGAAGTACGGCCATACGATCAAGCCCGAATTCACGGGCTTCTCCGGCCACCAGGAAAAGCTGACCACGCAGATCGCGGGCAGCACCGAGGCCGACATCATGCAGGTCAACTGGCCGTGGCTGCCGCTGCTGTCGCCCGACGGCACGGGCTTTGCCGATCTGCGCGACTATTCCGACACGATCGATCTCAGCCAGTATTCCGAGGACGATTTGGCGGCGGCCGAGGTCAAGGGGCATCTGAACGGCATCCCGGTGTCCACAACGGGTCGCGTGTTCCTGTTCAACAAGGACACCTTCGACAAGGCCGGCCTCGCCATTCCCTCCACTTGGGACGAGTTGACCGCGGACGCCAAGGTGATGAAGGAGAAGCTCGGCGAGGACTACTATCCGTTCGAAGCCGCCAAGCTGAACGCCGTGCTCGTCGTGTCGCTGGTCGTCACCCAGAAGACCGGCAAGGATCTGGTTGACCCGGAGACCGGCATGGTTGCCTGGACGCCCGAAGAACTGGCCGACGGCATCAAGTTCTACCAGAACTTGGTCGATTCGGGCACGATCCGGTCCTGGAAGGACGTGGCGAGCGACGGCAAGGTTGAACTCTTCGAAACGCAGATCTGGGGCAAAGGCGAGATCGCCGGCACCTACGAGTGGGACTCGACCTACGCCAAGTACGCCGATCCGCTCGGCGATCAGTATCTCGCCCCGACGAAGCCGCTGATGGTCGATGGCGCCACGACGGAAGGCGTCTATCGCAAGCCGTCTATGCTGTTCTCGATTTCGAAGAACTCGAAAAACCCGAAAGCGGCGGCGCAGATCGTGAACTGCCTGCTGAACGAGCCCGAGGGATACGAGATCCTCAAGGACACGCGCGGCATTCCGTCCTCGAAGGTTGCCTTCGAGGCGCTCAGCAAGGCCGACGCCTTCGATCCGAAGGTCGTGGAAGCCCACGAGATCATCATGAACGCGACCGGTCCGACCGCCTCGCCGCACGATGAGAACCCGGATATCCGCGAGATCTTCAAGGATTCGCTCGAGGCCGTCGCCTACGGTCAGATGACCGCCGAGGATGCTGCTGAAGATATGATCGAGCAGTTCAACGACGAACTGGAAGACATCCAGGGCTGATAGTGTCATCGGCTTGGGGGGGGCCCGGCCCCCCCCCCCCCCCCCGGCGACCCGTCGGCCCACCAACCAAAGAACC